>VXRG01000167.1 GCA_009838625.1 Caldilineaceae bacterium SB0664_bin_27 | reverse complement strand
GTACGAAACCGGCGAAGTCCGCGCATCCCCGCCCGCCCCCGCAAGCCAACAGGCATATAAGAATGCAATCCAACTTTGTGGCGAACCTTCATATATCTCAACCAATTGCGCGCGCATAATGCGGTCGCCCTGGTCGGGCCAGAACGCCGGCCGTTTCGAAATGCGATTGACCTGAAAGGTAAGGAAAACAGGAGTAGCAGTAGTATGAAGGAACTCTTCTGCCTGGACGCGCCCTACTGCTGGCTTGCCCTTCTTCGAATGTGTGGGGCCGACAACGCAACGGTAAGAATGCAGACCATGAATACAACGACCAGGACGCCCGCGCCGATGGGATGCAGTTCCGCCATCTCACCTTCAAAGTAAGCGATCAGCAGACTTATCGATATCGCGCCGTTGCCGGCTACGGCGGCCAGCAGCCAGGCCGGATGCAGGTCCGACTCCATCGAAGCCGCCAGCAGTCCGATTCCCAGTCCAATCAGCGCGCCCCCGCCAACGCGGGCTGTCCACGCCGATCCGAGCGTGATCCCGGCATCCGCAAATAGGTCGCGTGGATATGCCAGCAGCAACAGTCCCAATCCCAGACCGATAAGGACAGCGTCAACCCGCAGACAGAGCCGCGCTGCACGGTAGTGGTCAGTGAACGTGTAAGCCATCGTTGTCCAAAAACAGTTTCTGGCAAGCGTCCATTCGAGGGGTCCCTTTAAAGTCGGCGTCCAATTCTCGCTTCGTGACCTCAAGGTATCGGCAGTATAACAAACGCTTCCACGCCTGTCAGCCGGGACGATCGCCTTGCAGGACCGGCAACAGTACCGGCCCATGGCTGACCTTCGCCACTGGCTTTCGTCTCCGGAGATTCCGCTGTGATACACTACCCCGGCCGCGTCGCAGTGGTGCTTTCTGCCGTGAACTGTCGCGCATCAGCCCCTTCCGGAGCGCCTGACAGCGACCACGGCAGCCGGCGGAATCAAGGCCAAGAGAGGAGCCGACCAGTGAGCCAGAGGATATGGATCGTAAGGCACGGCAACCGAGAGGATTTTCAGAATCCGGGCTGGTCCAAGACCGCGCAGCGCCCCTTCGATCCTGCCCTTTCCGCGGACGGTGAGACGCAGGCCAGGGAAGTCGGCCTCAGCCTCCAGGGGGAGCAGGTGCACTGCATCTTCGCTTCACCATTCCTGCGTACAATCCAGACCGCCTCCCATATCGCCGATGCACTCGACCTGTCGGTCCGCCTGGAACCGGGCATCGGTGAAATCCTGCCCAATGTCAAGAGCACACCGGCGCTACTGCCGGAATCCGAACGCAAACGGCGTTTTCCCCGCATCGACGAAGACTACACCGTGATCAGAGAGTTGTCCTATCCCGAGAATTCGGAAGAGGGCCACGAGCGCGCAGCGGCTGCGGCTCACGAGCTGACAGACCGTTTCCCTGACAAGAATCTGCTCATGGTTACCCATGGCGCACCCGTCGTCGGCATCGTCCGCGGCCTGACCGGCCTCAAAGACCGCATTACCGTACCGTTGTGCTGCATTTTCACTTTACAGCGGCACGGCCCAGGCTGGGAGGTTGTACAGCTTTCCGAGACCTCCCACCTCAGCAACCAGGAGACAAGCAAGCGCTACGCCCATTCCGGCTAGTCAGGCAGCCTTATTGGGACCAGCCGCCCATCTACGCGGGCTGCATAGATCTCCGCCGCGTGGTCAGCCGTATGCGCTGACGTCGACACCAGCAAGTTTACTACGTTACCCTTCTCCCCCACGTCGAACTCCACCTCCGTTCGCATCGCCTCGTCGCTTAGCCTCCCGCAGCGGTTGGCGATTCGCCGGTGGCAGGTAGCCAGCCCGTCCAACACCTCGATCATCGACAGTCCGGCGCGAGCCTCTTGCAGGCGAGCGTTGACCGTATCAACATCTCCACTGGCCCAATGGGAAAGATCGTTTTCACTGCCGTTTTCCTGGCCTGAAGTCCCGGTGTCAAGCAAGGAGTCCGGCAAAGAGACGTCAGGCCAGCGCTTTATAAGCTCGAGTACATACTCATCCCAGGCAAGTATGTGGGCGAGGAGGTCGCGCACAGTCCAGTCCCCGCTGACGGGAACGGTAATGCAACTTTCCTCTGTGAGACCGGTGATAGCGTCCAGCAGGCTATTGAAGTGGCGCCGGTAAAAACTAAGCAACCTTTCTCGCCCCCAGCGGTCCAGCGAGAAGCAGTAGCGATGCACGTCGACGGCATGCTCGGTCACGTGTAGCGGCATGTGTTCCAGCAGCCGTTTCACAACTCGGCCGCGTTTGCCGCGGTCATCGTATTCGGCTTCGATCTGCTCATCGGTGAGCGACAGGGCGAAAGTAATCAGTTCCTGCCGTGCCTCGTCCGCCTCGCCCAATACAGTGTCCCAGCTACGGTTTTCTCTTGCAGCCATTTCGTCATTCGTCTCCACAGGCGCTGGTACCGGCTCTATCCTGTGAGGCGCGAGCGCCGCCTGCATTCGTCGCAGCTGGAAGTTGTCCCAATATGCCACGTGGGCCGCGGCCGCGATTGGCGTCCACCCGTTTTCAAGGCAGGGTCGCGTCTGCTCATCCGGTTCGAGCAAGAACAGCGGCCATCGGAAGTTGAGATAGCTCCTGCGAAGTCTCTCAGCGTACTCGGCGCCCAGCGTGCGCGTTGGGGCGGGATAATCATGTGTCATGGTTAACTTTCCTTACGTTCGCATTGAGCGCAGACGGTTGAAGGCTGCGGCCAGCTCATGGCGTCGAAATTGGGCGAGCGCACCTGTACGGCGGCCGTCCAGTACGTCCAACCCTTGCTCGCCAATATCGGCCATCACCAGGTCCAGTATTTCAGACAGGGAGCGCCGCCCGTCAATGTAGCGGCGCCGGGCGTAGTCGAGCGCCGCACCGATGGCACGCGTCTGAGTTCTGTGCACAATCTGTTCCACTGCGGCCAGGTCCAGCGTTTCCGTTCCGAACTGTACCGTCTGCATGTCTCTTGTCCTGATGCTTGACTCTCGCCGGCCTTTGCTTGGGTCGACGCTTCCTGTTCGGGGCCGGCGTTGCAGATTGACGTCGAACGAGCTGCATTCTTCAGCGACGCGACCGGTTGGGTGACTTGCCGCCACCGCATTTGCACGCGCCGTCACATCGTGCGGGCGAAACGTCTCCATCGCGATAACAGTGTCGGCTACATCCAGATAATCACCGCTTCCACCAACAACCAGCACGGTGCTGATCCTGTTCTGCTCATACATCAATCGCACGCGGTCAATATATGGTGTAATCGGCTCATTTTCCTTTGGCACCAGAACCTGCATCCTTGCATCCCGGATCAGGAAATTCGTGGCCGCAGTGTCTTCGTCAATGAGGAGCCCGTCGGCCCCGGACTCCATCGCCTCAATGATTGCTGCGGCCTGGCTTGTCGAGCCGCTGGCGTTGGCGCTGGAAAATCGGCGCGTAGACACACCCAGCGGCAAATCCCCAATGAATCCCGAAATGTCTACGCCGCTGACCGCGCGCCCGTCTTCTGCCCGTATCTTGACCAGGTCAGCCGCACTGACGACGAGCTCACGGCCGTCGCCGGGCCGGTGGTTGTAGACGCCGCGTTCGATTGCCCGCAACAGCGTCGACTTACCGTGATAGCCGCCCCCCACAATGAGTGTTACGCCCCCCGGAACGCCCATGCCGGACACGGTTCCCGCGTTGGGCAGGGAAAACGAAACTCTCAGGCTTTCCGGCGAGCGGAAGGGAATGACCGACTCTCCCAGCAGCGGGTGATCGTCGACTCCGCTGGATCGGGGCAGGACCGAGCCGTCGGCGACAAACGAGATCAAGCCCCGCTCCGCCAACTTGGCCCGCAACGCGTCAGCATCCTCGTTCGCGGCCGCATGGCGCCACAGCTCTTCCGTCCCGTGACTGCGGGCCAAAAGGCTGTCGGCGATTATCCGCGGCAGCGCCTCCAGGAGCAGCTGACAAGCCTGTCTGCCGAGTACCCGTCTCCCCTGCGCCGGCAGTCCCAACGTAAAACGCGCCTCGACGCCTCCGTCGCCGTCTATCTGTACGGCAGTATTCGCAAGCACCTGTTGGCCCGGCGCCTCAATCCGGATTTCCCCGCTCTTGCCGCTGCCTCCGCGAGCCGGCCGTTCACGGGTCCGCTCTGCAAAGGCCCTGGCAAGAAAGCAGCTCACGCCTATGGACCGGCTGTTATTCGCAAAACACCGTTCAGGAAGCCGAGCAACCTCGGGCGGGATCAGCACGCGCAGACGGCTTGGCGCCGCGAAAGGGTCTGGCTGCACGGAATCGACCGCCAGTGTGAATTCGTTGAAACGGTAGACACCGGCTATGTCTCGATACGCCTTGTATCCCTTGCCGTCGATTCTCTCAAGAATCTGTTGCAGCTTTTCTGGGGTGGCTGTTACCGGCATCGTTCCCAATCTGTTTGAATAGTCATACCCTTTGAGTACTCCGAGCGCCCGCGCCAACCTCCTGCACGAACGAGGGCCGGCTCGTGAACCCGCTGGTCTGTCTTGCGTTCCCGTGAAACACGGCATTCGGGTCAAATTTTACATCGCTTCGATTCACTTGTACACTGTGGGCGCATCGGGTCGGGCCTACACAACCTGACCGGACACCTTGAATTCGATACATTCTTCTGGACGAGGAGCAGCATGGAGTACCGCAATTTCGGTCGGACAGGCATGAAAGTCAGCGCCCTTTGCCTGGGCTGTATGAACTTCGGAAAAAAAACCACTCCGGAAGACGCCTACGATATCATCGACAGGGCGCTGGATGCCGGCATCAACTTCCTGGATACCGCGAATGTCTACAGTCGCGGACGCAGTGAGGAGATAACGGGTGAAGCACTGCAACGCAACGGCAGCCGCAGCCGTATCGTCCTGGCGACCAAGGTTCACGGAAGTATGGACGACGACGATCCCAACGCCGCCGGCACCAGCCGGCGCCACATCATTGAGCAGTGTGAAGCCAGCCTCAAGCGCCTGCAGACCGACTACATCGACATCTACCAGTTGCACCGGCCCCGCCCCGAAATCGCCATCGACGAGACCCTGCGTGCGCTCGACGACCTCGTGCGTGCCGGCAAAGTTCGCTATCTCGGCACCAGTACCTTCGCGGCCTGGCAGGTGGTGGAGTCGCTCTGGGTGGCGAAAGAGCTGGGCCTGAACCGCTTCGTTTCCGAGCAGCCGCCATACAACATCCTCGACCGCCGCATCGAGCGGGAGTTGGTCCCCATGGCCCAGACCTACGGCATCGGTCTGATCCCCTGGAGCCCGTTGGGCGGGGGCCTTCTGACCGGCAAGTATACCCGCAGCCGGCCCACCCCCGAAGGCGCGCGTTTTTCCGACCCAACCCTTGGGGCGCGCCTGGCCCGTCGCTATACCGAAGGCGCCTATGACGTGACAGAAGGCCTCAAGCCTCTGGCCGCAGCCAAAGAGTGTACCCTGTCCCAGCTGGCGCTGGCCTGGTGTGTGGAGCGGCCAGGTGTAACCAGTCCAATTATCGGCCCGCGCACCATGGAGCAGCTGGAAGACAACCTCGGTGCGCTCGATGTAACAGTCACCGCAGAGGACCACCGGGCCATCGACGAGCTGGTCCCGCCAGGCCGAATGGTAGGCCCGTTCTACGAGGCCGATTTTGGTCCCAATCTCCATCGCGCCGTCGTTTAGTCCCGCGTGCCCGCTCCGCTAAAGGATTTAACATCGCTTCAAAACACTTGTACACTGTAGGCCGGTTAGGGTAAAGAAAGTGCCGGCAAGTCAACGCATTTGAAGTGGACCACCTACCTGAAAAGGATTAATGGATGGAGTATCGAAATTTCGGGCGAACTGGAATGAAGGTCAGCCCCCTTTGCCTCGGCTGTTGGAACTTCGGCGCGCGCACAACGGCTGAAGACTCCTACGCAATGGTCGACAGGGCACTGGACGCCGGCCTCAACTTTCTGGATACCGCTAACGTCTACAGCTGGGGCCGCAGCGAGGAAATAACCGGCGAAGCGTTGAAAAGAAACGGCAGCCGCAGCCGCATCGTTCTGGCCACGAAGTTCCATGGCAGGATTAACGACGACGATCCAAACGCAGCCGGCAGCAGCCGCCGCCACATCATCGAACAGTGTGAAGCCAGCCTCCGCCGGCTGCAGACCGACTACATCGACATCTACCAGGTCCACCGGCCCCGCCCGGACACCGCCATCGACGAAACCTTGCGCGCCCTTGATGACCTTGTACGCGCCGGCAAAGTTCGCTATCTCGGCAGCAGCACGTACGCGGCCTGGCAGGTCGTCGAGTCGCTCTGGGTGGCCAAGGAGTTGGGCCTGAACCGCTTCGTTTCCGAGCAGCCGCCCTATCACATCCTCGACCGGCGCATCGAAAGGGGAATTGTACCGATGGCCCTTACCTATGGCATCGGCCTGATTCCCTGGAGCCCGCTGGCCGGCGGCCTCCTGACAGGCAAGTACACACGCGGCGGCGTGGCGCCGGAGGGGACGAGATATGCAAGCCCGGAAGATGCGCCGCCCCATCTTCGTCGCTTGAACGAAACTGTCTATGACGTAAACGAAGGCCTGGTGCCCCTGGCCGAAGCCAAAGGCTGCACGGTCTCCCAGCTGGCACTGGCCTGGTGCATGCATCAGCCTGGAATCACCAGTCCGATACTTGGCCCCCGCACAATGGGACATCTGGAAGACAACCTCGGCGCACTCGATGTTTCCGTTACCGACGAGGACCGCCGGCGCATCGATGAGCTGGTCCCGCCTGGCCGCATGGTCAGCCCGTTCTACGAGGCCGACTTCGGTCCCAGCCTCCATCGTTCCCTGGTCTGATCGGTCTGGCAGGCACGGAGCCGGTCGATAGAAATTCGACAGGCCTTCAGTGGCGGTCAGTCGCAGCTTCTAAATCGCGAGCATAGCTCCTTTCGAGTGGGTTTGTATCGAAGGACCGTTCTTTGAACCGCCCCATATGAATGAAACACAGCTAGCCGCCCTCCTGACCGAAGTTGCCGGCGGAACGCTTTCCGTGGATGACGCCCTGACCCGCCTGCGTTCGCTGCCCTTCGAGGCGCTCGAAGACGTTGCGACGTTGGACCATCACCGCTCGCTGCGCACCGGCTTCCCCGAGGTCATCTACTGTGAGGGCAAAACGGAGGATCAGGTGGCGCAGATCACGGAAAAGCTGGCCGCCCGCTCGCCCCGGCTACTGGGAACACGGGCGACTGAGGCGCAGTTCAGAGCGGCGTCGCAGCGCGTGCCGGACCTGGAGTGGAATGAGCTGGCCCACTGCATTTGGATGGACCGTGAACCTGGAAAAGACCTGAAGACAGGCGCAGCGGTCGTCTGCGCGGGAACAAGCGACCTGCCGGTGCTGGAAGAGGCGTCGCTGACTCTGCGGTTGATGGGGCACGAACCCCGACGGATCACCGATGTCGGTGTCGCCGGCCTCCACCGGCTCATTCCTCACATCCCGGTCCTGCAGGAGGCCAACGTGGTCGTCGTCATAGCCGGTATGGAAGGCGCACTTGCATCCGTCGTAGCCGGACTGACCCAGGCGCCGGTGATAGCGGTTCCCACCAGCGTCGGCTACGGCGCCAGCTTCGGCGGCATCGCTGCCCTGCTTGCCATGCTGAACGGTTGCGCTTCGGGAATGGCCGTGGTAAATATCGACAACGGCTACGGCGCGGCTCACATGGCGGCACTGATAAACGAAAAAATCGAGAAATACGCACCTGCCTCAAGCAATGGATACACCCCAACCGCGTACGACGCGCAGTCAGCAGCCGGTTCACAACCAGGGCTAAGGTGAGACGATGAACGAACCCGAGAGTAAAGAACCCCCTTCGACACTCACTGTGGAAACGGCCGCCAAGCTGGAGACCATGCGCACGTCCCTGCGCATCTTTGGCTCCGTTATCGTTGCCTACT
Organism: Caldilineaceae bacterium SB0664_bin_27; assembly: GCA_009838625.1. GTDB lineage: Bacteria > Chloroflexota > Anaerolineae > Caldilineales > Caldilineaceae > Bin5. Next base: position 52,245 of record VXRG01000167.1, on the reverse strand, counting down.
CAGGCGGCGTCGACAGCGCCGTCGTAATGGCGGTCGCCTACCAGGAGCTGGGAGGCCGTTCCCCCGCAGCCAGCGCGGAACAGGGCGCACTGGCCTGTATCGGCGTTTCACCAAGTTACCCGCAGCGCGAAATGCGGGACGCAGTCGAACTCGCCGACCAGATCGGCGTTCCCTATCGCCTCGTCGAAACTGAAGAATATCTCGACCCGAACTACGCTGCCAATCCCAATAACCGCTGCTACTTCTGCAAATCCGAACTCCACAATCGGCTGCATGAAATCCTTCAGCAGGAAGATTGGGGTATCGTCTGCGACGGGACAAACGCCAGCGACCTCGGCGATGACCGCCCCGGCGTACTGGCAGCGCGGGAACGCGGCGTGCGCTCACCGCTGCTGGAAGCAGGCATCACCAAGCCTGAAGTGCGCACCATCGCCAAACATCTGGGCCTGCCTGTCTGGGACAAGCCCGCCATGGCCTGCCTCTCCTCCCGCGTGCCCCACGGAACACCGATCGACCCGCAGCTCCTGCGCCAGATCGAGGCCGCCGAAGACATTTTGGTCGGCTTGGGTCTGCGCCAGTTTCGCGTGCGTCATCACGGCGAGATTGCCCGCCTTGAACTGCCGCCTGAGGAGTTCCCTACCGTCATCGCCCACCACGATGAGATCGTCTCCGGCATCAAAGCTGCCGGCTATCGATTCGTTACCCTCGACCTGGCCGGCTTCCGCAGCGGCGGTCTCAATGCAACAGCGAACGGCAACGCTGAAATAACACTCGTCCCCATGGAAGAGTTGATCTCATTCCCCAGCGTCTGACCGTCCCCTCGACCGCAGTTGCCACTGACCACTGCTCGCATGCCAATCGCCTACCTCGACACTCCGTCCGGAATCTCCGGTGACATCTTTCTCGCCTGTCTGGTGGATGCAGGCTGGCCGCTGGCCTCACTCCGTCAAACAGTTGAAAAACTGGACCTGCCCAAAGGCAGCTGGGACATCCACGCCCAATCCGTCACGCAAGGGAGCATCCGCGGCACCCGTGTTCAAGTAGAGGCGGCCGACGAGGGCGCGGAGCGCCACTTGGCCGAGATAACGGAGATCCTCGAAGCCGCCGCCCTGCCCGACCAGGTCATCTGCCGCGCTCGCGCCGTCTTTGCACGCCTGGCCGCGGCCGAAGCCAAAATACACGGCACGACGCCCGAGGAAGTCCACTTTCACGAGGTCGGCGCACTCGACGCCATCATCGATATTGTCGGAGTCTGCGCCGGACTGCACGATCTTCAGATCGACACCCTGTATGCATCCGCTTTGCCCCTCGGCCCCGGGTGGAGCAGATCAATGCACGGCCGCATTCCCCTGCCTGCCCCGGCAACGCTCGAACTGCTGGCGGCAGTTGGCGCGCCGACAACCCCGGCACCGGGCCCGGGCGAGCTTGTTACACCAACCGGGGCCGCGCTGCTGGCCGAGCTGGCACATTTTCGCCAGCCTGAGCTTCGCCTGCGCCGGATCGGTTACGGCGCCGGCCACAAGGTTTTCGACTGGCCCAACGTCGCCCGCCTCTGGCTTGGTGAGGAGATCGAAAAGTCAGTGGTTCAGACAACCCGCGAACCCTCCGAACTGCTGATTGTGATTGAGACCAATATCGATGACATGAATCCGGAGCTCTTTGAGCCTGTCCAGCGTCGCCTCTTCGACGCCGGCGCCCTCGACGTCTGGACAACCGCAATCGGGATGAAGAAGTCCCGTCCCGGCACGTTGCTGCGCGTTCTCGCCCCTCCCTCCGTCGAATCCGCTCTAGCCGCCATTCTGCTGCGAGAGACCACCACGCTCGGCGTTCGCGTCCATCCAGTACGCCGGCATGTCGCCGAACGGGACGCAACGACTGTCTCCACACCTTTCGGCCCCGTGCGGGTCAAGGTGAAACGGGTTGAAGGAAAAACCGTCGGTGCCAAACCGGAGTTCGACGACTGTCAAGCCCTGGCGGCATCAACCGGCATGCCCCTGCCGGCCGTCTATGCCGCCGCGCTTGCAGCCGCATCCCCCCTGGTCAACTCGACATCGGATCTGCCAGCACAAGGGGAAGACGGCGAAGATGCCTAGCATGGAGAAATTCGTGCATAAGGTCGCACCAATCGTATTGCGGCGTCGGACAACCCTGGAAATCCTGGCCTTCCGCCATCCCCGGGCCGGAAAACAGTTGGTCAAAGGAACCTGGGAAGACGGTGAGAGCGCAGAGAATGCCTCGCTCCGCGAACTTGCCGAGGAATCAGGCATCGAACATGCTACCGTTGTCAGGCCGCTTGGCCAGCTGCCTTTCCGGGGCATAAGACAGCACTGGCACTTCTATCTGTGCCATGTTCCTTGCCAGTTACCCGATCACTGGACCTACTTTACGCAAGATGGTGGTGGACACCTGTTCGGCTTCTTCTGGCACGAACTCCACAGTCCGCCGGACCACAGTTGGCATAACGATTTTCGACGCGCTTTGACTTTCATCCACAGACAGATCCATGAAACCGGTACTGCGCCCTGACCCGCATCTCGTCCCAGTCAAATAGGAGATTCCTCCATGATTCCTCAACGTACATTCGGCCGCACAGGCCACAAAAGCACCGTTACCCTCTTCGGCGCAGCCGCGCTGGGCCGGGTCTCACAGGCCGATGCTGACCGCACCGTCGAACTTCTGCTCGAATACGGCGTCAATCACATCGACACGGCCGCTAGTTACGGCGACGCCGAAATCCTTCTCGGTCCGTGGCTCGAAAAGCATCGCGACCGCTTCTTCCTCGCGACCAAGACGGGTGAACGCGAGTATGCCGCCGCTAAGGCACAGATCCGCCGCTCCCTTGAACGAATGCGCGTGGACCAAATCGACCTCATCCAATTCCACAATCTGGGCCATCCGGATGACTGGGATACGGCCATGGGCGAGAATGGCGCACTCGAAGCCGCCAGGGAAGCCCGCGATCAAGGGCTTGTCAAATATATCGGTGTGACAGGCCACGGACTCAAAATTGCAGCATTTCACCACCGCAGCCTGCAGGCCTTTGATTTCGACTCGATCCTGCTTCCGTGGAACGTCCAATTGAAGCAGAATAGCCAGTATGCCGCCGACTTTGACCGTGTCGTCGGCTTGGCCCGAGAGCGCGGTATCGCCGTGCAAACGATCAAATCACTTGTACGCGGGCCCTGGGCCACCACGCCCAAGAGCCGTTCCACCTGGTACCAGCCCTTGGAAGAGCAGCCCGACATCGACCGCGCCATCCATTGGATACTCGCCCAGGGCGATCTGTTCTTGAATACGGTAGGAGATATCGACCTTCTGCCCAAGGTCCTTGATGCCGCCAGCCGCTTCGACGGCACAGGGCCCAGCGACGAAGAAATGGTGGCCATGATGGCTGAACAGACCATGACTCCTCTGTTCGCCTGACCTGGCAGGTTCCGCATTGCACTCGCCGACAACAACTGCGGCCAGATGCGCCTAATCTACCAGTTCCTCTACCGGCTTCTCTACAATGAGATGGCCTGGGCCTACGATGCCGTGAGCTGGACCGTAAGCCTTGGCCGCTGGGATGACTGGCGCCGCGCCGCCCTGCCGTACGTCCGCGGAAACCGTATCCTGGAAATCGGGTTCGGTACGGGGGCGCTGCTGCCGGCGCTACAAACCGAAGAGCGCCGCGTCATCGGTATCGAACCGTCCGCGGCGATGCAGCGGCTATCCTCTGCAAGACTCCGCCGGCTGGCAAAGACTGTCCCCCGCGTTCAGGGGACAGCGCAGCATCTGCCCTTTGCCGACGCCTCATTTGACACAATCGTCAGCGCCTTCCCCGCGCCTTACATCCTCGAACAGCGTACACATCAGGAATTCGAGCGCTGTCTGCGTCCGGGAGGACGAGCCGTCATAGTCGAAGTGGTTCTGGCCGAGTCCGGCCTGTTGCTGAAACTGTTATACAACATGGTATTTCCCTCTTCGCCAGACACCTCAAAGAGACTCGAAACGGCAGTTCAAGCAGCTGGTCTAAACAGAGAGGAGCATGTTGTTGGGGACGGGCGTGTTCGGCCCCTGGTGATCGTCGCCGAAAAAATGGCTGCCGAATGACCACCCACAATGTATACGCCCGATTTGCCGAAGGGCTGTCTTCAGAATGGCATAAGTCAACCGTCGGTTCCGCATTTCTCCGTACGGACGCCTCCGGTCTTCTCCTTGGGAACGAGGGCGCATCGCAACATGCCTACACAAACGCGCAGGTCGACGACTACCGCGGTCTTCCCCGTTCCCGCTTCCCTTGGCGTCCTCCTCTGCGTCTTTCATTGCGGGCCCGCTTTTCCCACGATAGCGGACAACTGAACGGTACGGCCGGATTCGGTTTCTGGAACGACCCTCTGCGCATGACCGGCCTGCACCGTGTCGCCTTACCCCAGGCCCTCTGGTTCTTCTATGCCGGCCCCGACGCCGCCATGCCTTTGACCTTGGATCAACCAGCCTGGGGATGGAAGGCCTCCGTTATCGACACGCGCACCAGCCGTTTTCTGCTGCGGGCGCCCCTGATTGCACTGGCCGCACCTCTGACGCGCATGCCCGATCTTTATCGCAGCCTATGGCCTTCTGTGCAGAGGGCGGCCGGTATCGCGGACCGAACAGTCCCCGCGGCCATGACGGATTGGCACGTCTACACGATCGACTGGCAGCTTGAAAGGGTACGCTTCTATCTGGATGGCGCCCTTCTGACAGAAGCATCCCATGTGCCGGCCGATCCACTGGGGCTTGTCATCTGGCTGGACAACCAGTTCCTGCAGTTTACACCCTGGGGCAAGTTCAAATGGGGTCTGGTGGAGAAGAGAGAGGTCCAGTGGCTGGAGATAGACTGGCTGGCGGTCGAGACGGCGGACGCCTGAATTCGTACAGTGTAGGATGGGTGGCAAGGAGCCCCGAAGACTCACGGAACCGCCAGACCACAGGGCTAACCAAATTGCACTTTCGATGAGTCCGCACTTCCAGCGACCGACACCCGGTGCGCCTCAACCGTCTTCGGGTTGAGACGGTGGCCTGTTCCCGGCTCCTGTGACAACACAAGGTGGCCTTCTTCAATTCTTTCCGGCGGAGTGAGCAGATCCGAACGCCAGTCAACCTCACCCCAGGCAAATTCCAGAATGTAGAAATTGGGCCAGGTGGCGGCCGCCTGCGCGGTGGCCGCGGTCGAGAGCGGCCCGGCCGGGTTATGGGGCGCCACAAGAACCTGTCCCATTCGTGCCGTCGCAGCGATCTCGTTCAACTCCAGGATTCCGCCGCAATGCTTCACGTCCGGCATGATCACATCGACGCAACGCTCCGCCGTAAAAGGCCGAAAGCCTTCGACGCCAAATACACTCTCCGCCGACGCGATCGGCTGCGGCACGCGGGCCGCCACCGCCGCCAGTCCCTCCGGATCAGTGTGCGCCACCGGCTCCTCATACCAGAAGAGATTCAGGTCCGCCAGCTCCTGCCCAACGACAACCGCCTCGGAAACCTCCATCCTGCTGTGGCAGTCAACCGCCAGTTCAACTTCGTCGCCAATCGCCTTGCGCACTGCCCGCACCCGCTCGACGCCGGGCCGCCAGTCCGCCCGCGGCCCGGTGCGGTAGCGGTAGGGGTGGCGTAGCTCGTCAAAAGGCGCCATCTTGATGGCCGTAAAACCTTCATCCGCCGCCTGCCGCGCCGCCCGCGCGAATCCTTCCGGCGACCGGTCCCTCACATGGCGGTTGATATTGGCGTACAGCCGCAGACGGTCGCGGACCGCCCCGCCGAACAGTACGTGCAGCGGCACGCCCAGCGACTGCGCCAGGACATCCCACAACGCCTGCTCCAGTCCGCTCAGCGCCGTGTTGTAGGCGCGTCCCCCGTCTTTGCGCCGTAACATTTGGCGAATGCGCGCGATCTGCCGGGGGTCTTCACCTTCAAGAATCTGATTGAACTGCCCAACCGTCGCGGCACACAGCGCGTCGTTGCTATTGTGGCTCGCCTCACCTACGCCGGTGATCCCCGCGTCCGTCTCAACGACGACATGCAGCCAGTCGCCTCTGTGATTGACATGTACGATGAGGGTTGAAATGGCAACGATCTTCACGATTTGCACTTCCTCCCGATTCCTTTACCGGACCTTCTGGCCGGAAAAAGACGTTGACCCGTAGCAGTTTCCAACCTGAGTCACTGGAAATTCCGGCTTCTGCCTGTCCTGCAAAAGTTTAGTGCGCCGTCCATCCACCGTCAACGGTCATCCCGGCGCCGGTAACGAAGCTGGACGCGTCGCTTGCCAGAAAGACAGCCAACCCGCCGATCTCGTCCAGGTCGCCCCACCGTCCCAGCGGGATCCTGGCGATAAACTCCCGGTACTTCTCAGGGTCCTGCTCCAGTGCCACGTTCATTTCCGTGGAAAAAGGCCCTGGCAACATCGCATTGACTGTGATGCCATATGGCGCCCACTCCAACGCCAGCACCTTGGTCATCTGCCATACCGCCCCTTTACTGGAGGCGTACGGCGTGCGCTCCGGCAGGGCAATGATCGACAAAGTCGAACCGACGTTTATAACCCGGCCGTACCTCTGTGCTTTCAGGTGACCGGCAGCCGCCCTGCAAACGTTCCAAACACCGTTTACGTTTGTATCGATGACCCGTTGGAACTCTTCCGGCTCCAACTCATCAATCGGCCCCCGGATGTTGATGCCTGCATTGTTGACGACGATGTGCAAGCCGCCAAAGTCGGAAATCGCGCGCTCTACCACCCGGGCGGTCTCCTCGTGGTCGCTGACTTCGCAGGCATAGCCGCGTACCTCAGTGCTGGTGGTGGGCGACTGCTCGATCTCCCTCGCAGCCTCGTCCGCGCGTTCCTGATCTCTACTCGTGAGTGCGACCGCCGCGCCCGCCTCCGCCAGCGCCAAGGCCATCTGGTACCCCAGCCCGCGGTTGCCGCCGGTGACAAGAGCGACCCGGTTCGCGAGATTGAATTTGTCGAGAATCGACATCCTTCCCCTCCGGTCATAATGTGGCCGGATGACTCTACCTGCCGCTTTTCGCCATCCGTCAGAAAGAAGCTATCATACCTTGAAAACCTGTCGGCGCGCAGACCATTCTACATGACTGCCGCTTTCCAACAGCCACTATACTCTACCAGCAGGTGATCCACCATGCCCAACTCCATCCTGTCCCCCTCAGAACACACCGCACTCATCGAGTTCACTCGTGTCCTGGCCGACGAGAGCGGGGCCATTATCCGCCGCTATTTTCGCAGTGACTACACTGTTGACAGCAAGACCGACGAAACGCCCGTCACCATCGCCGATCGCCAGGCCGAAGAGCGTATGCGCGAGCTGATCTGTCAGCAGTACCCCTCCCACGGCATCCTCGGAGAGGAGTACGGCCATCATCAGCCGGACGCCCCCTTCCAGTGGGTGCTCGACCCGATCGACGGTACCAAGAACTTTATAAGCCACGGCTACCTGTTCGGCACTTTGATTGCCCTCGTGCACGAACAAAAAGCCCTCCTGGGAGCAATCCATCAACCCATAGTGCAGGACCTGTTGCTCGGAGACGGCCAGACAGCCTGGCTTAACGGAAAAACCGTACGCGTGCGCGACTGTGCCCGTATCGAGGATGCAGTACTCCTGACGACCGATCACTACAATGTCGCCAACTTTCACGATGGCCCCGCCTTTGAAGAGGTCGCCCAGCGCGCCGCCCAATACCGCACCTGGGGCGACTGCCACGGCTACTACCTCGTCGCTGTCGGCGGCGCCGACGTCATGACCGACCCGGTGATGAACTTCTGGGATAGGGCCGCGTTGGTCCCGATCATCGAAGGCGCCGGCGGACGCATCACCGACTGGCAGGGCGGCGACCCTCTTTACGGCAGCGGCGTCATCGCCACCGGCGGCACTATCCACGACGAACTCGTGCAACTTCTCAATCCGTAATTCCGGTGTTTCGAGCGTCTTTCCGGGCGTTCGGCCGCAAGAGGCCTGCAACCTCACCCGCATTACACGTTCCCGTTCCTCTTCACTACGATCACTGGCAGGCGATTCCAAATCCGCAGCCTTCCACTCCGTCTGCGCATTCGCACCTGGCTGCTAAGGCAATGACACATAACACCGTCTATGGTAAGATGGCGCAGAGCAATACTATCAACCGCTACCGGCTCCCGATCATCACCGCCTCCTGAAAAAATGACAATCCTCAAAGCGAGACAAACCCATGAATGAAGAAACTGTCCTGTCCGCCTCTGATGCAACCGTCCAGGAGTTCGACTGGGGGGAATTGGTCTGGTATGCCAGCGGAAAAATAGGCAACAGCGCCACCATGACATTTGGGCGCGCGGTCCTCAAACCTGGACACGAGAACTTCCGCCATTCCCACCCCAACTGTGAAGAGATCCTGCATGTCCTCAGCGGACAAATCATTCACTCCCTGGAGGACGAGCTCTTCCCGATGGGGCCCGGCGACACAATCGTCATTCCGGCCAACGTCGTCCATAACGCCAGCAATGACGGCGACGACGCTGCTATCATGACGATCATGTTTTCCACCCCGGATCGTCAGACGATCGTAGCGAATGAATAAACACAGTCCTCAGCCGTTGAAGGAGGTACAAAATGTCTGCCGCCGAGACGAAAGGGAAGGATCGGAAACCCGTCAAGATCAACTGGTACCGTGTTCCCGTTGAGCGCGCTGAACTCAACGCACTCAATCAACGCGATGACTGGCTGGGTGCGCTACAGGTCGCCGGGCACTTGGGACTGATAATTGTTACAGGTCTCGCCGCCTGGTATGCAGCCGGCAATCTGCCCCTGCCGCTGCTCCTGCTCATCCTCCTGCTCCATGGAACTTTCTACGTCTTTCTGTACAACGGCACCCATGAACTCTGTCACTACACCGTTTTCAAGACGAAGTCACTGAACATCATCTGTCTGTACGTTCTGAGCTTCCTCGTCTGGCGCAACCATCTGTTGTTCTCCACCAGCCATGTCGAGCACCACAAATACACGCTGCATCCACCCGACGACCTTGAGGTGGAACTTCCTATGGAACTGACTCTGGTCGGGTTCCTCAAGAACGCGGTGGTGAGCCCCTGGAATCTCTATGACACACTTAAGTCGACCGTTCGCCTCAGCCTCGGCCGCCTGGAAGGCGAATGGGAACACTCCATTTTCCCGCCGGAAGCGGTCCAGGAAAGGCGCCGCCTCTTTGCCTGGGCGCGTGTGTTACTGGTAGGACACGGGCTGATTCTGGCACTGGCCTTCGTAACCGGATGGTGGCTCCTGCCTGTCCTGACCACATTCGCCCCCTTCTACGGCGGCTGGCTGCGCTATCTGTGCAACAACCTGCAGCACGCCGGCCTCCAGGACAACGTGCCCGATTTTCGCCTCTGCTGCCGCACCGTTTACCTCAATCCCTTCACCAGTTTTCTGTATTGGCACATGAACTATCACACCGAGCATCACATGTACGCCGGTGTGCCCTGCTACAATTTGCCCAAACTTCACAGGGCCATAAAATCTGAAATGCCGGAGTGCAAACACGGTCTGCTGCCCGCATGGATTGAGATTATCGCTATCATGCGCAAGCAGAAAGCTGACCCGGCCTACCAGCACGTGCCCGAATTACCCGTGCCTACGCCCGCACCCGTCTGATCGCGGCAGTCAAGCCGGCGCAAGCCATCCGCCGCGATTTGCTTGCGCCGCACACACCATGTGCAAGGACGGGCTTCAGGATAGCTCTACCCTCAACGTCAAAGACTCGAACGCACCAGGAGACACACTATGACGGAACGTATCCTCTATGTAGGTTCCTACACGCACAGAGACAGTGAAGGCATCTACATCTACCGCTTCGATACACAGACCGGCGCTCTTCGGCATGAAGCTCTCGCTGCTGAACAAGAGCATCCGTCCTTTATGACTTTACATCCCCAGGGCCACATTCTCTACGCCGTGGGCGAAGACAATGAGGCGGGGCACGTTAACAGCTATGCTATTGACCCTGCATCCGGAGGTCTGACCTTTATCAACCGGCAGCCGACCCACGGCACCGCGCCCTGCCACCTGGTCGTCGAACCTAGCGGCCGCACGCTCGTGGTGGCCAACTATTACAGTGGCAATGTCGCCGTTTACCCCCTGAAAGCCGACGGCAGCATCGGCGATCCCGTGCAGAATATCCAGCATCACGGCAGCGGCCCCAATCAGGAACGGCAGGAAGCGGCCCACGCCCACTCCACCACCATGAGCCCCGACGGATCGCGCGTCTACGTAGCCGACCTGGGATGCGACAAGGTGATGATCTATCGTCTCGTCAACGGACGCCTGGTGGCCAACGACCCCGACCACGTCGGCGTGCAAGGCGGCGCCGGCCCGCGCCACTTCGACTTCCACCCCAACGGGCGCAATGCCTACATCATCAACGAGCTGGACCTCACGGTAACTGTCTGCGCCTTCGATGCCGGAACCGGCGCACTCGACCCCATCCAGACGATTTCAACCCTTCCCGACGACGTCGACGACAAGACCGGGCTCAGCACCGCCGACATTCACGTATCAGCCGACGGCCGCTTCGTTTACGGCTCGAACCGGCACCATGACACGCTTGCGATTTTTTCGGTTGACCAGGACAGCGGCCGCCTCACCGCCGCAGGCCATGCCTCGACCCGGGGTCACACGCCCCGCAACTTCACCATTGACCCAACCGGCGCCTGGGTGCTCGCCGCCAACCAGGATTCGGACGACATCTGCGTTTTCAGCCGCGATGCCGGTAACGGCCAGCTTACCCCGGTGGGCGACATGGTCTGGGCACCCATGGCGGTCTGCCTTCTCTTCGGGCCTTAGGGTTCATTGAAATTACCTGCTACTCACCAACGCAGTGTAGGGGCGCCCTTTGTGGGTGCCCTGGTGGCTGCGTCCCTCAATGGCCTCGTTAACCCTGGTGTCCTTCGCAGTATGCGCAAATGATGAACCTGCCAGTCCCAGACTAGACAGCCGTCAACGACTCCTGGTCTTTTTCAAAGGAACAACCCTTGCAATTCGGAATATTCTACGAACACCAACTTCCTCGTCCTTGGGCCGAGGATAGTGAACACCGTCTTCTCAAAGAGGCACTCGATCAAGTTGAGCTGGCCGATCGATTAGGCATCGACTACGCCTGGGAGGTGGAGCATCACTTCCTGGAAGAATACTCCCATTCCTCCGCGCCCGAAGTCTTTCTGGCCGCATGCAGCCAGCGCACCCGGCAGATCCGCCTCGGCCACGGCATCGTCCTCATGCCGACCAGTTTCAACCACCCAGCCCGCGTGGCCGAACGAATCGCCACCCTCGATCTCATCAGCGACGGCCGCGTCGAATGGGGGACCGGCTCCTCCAGCAGCCGCAGCGAACTCGAAGGGTTCAACATTGACCCCGAGCAGAAGCATCTGATGTGGGATGAGTCAGTCCGCGAGGCCGCCAAGATGATGGTTATGGAGCCCTACGCCGGCTTCCAGGGCCAGAGCTTCTCCATGCCCCCGCGTAACGTCGTGCCCAAGCCGTTGCAGAAGCCGCACCCGCCACTCTGGCTCGCCTGCTCCAACCGCGAGACGATAAAGATCGCCGCCCGCTTCGGCATGGGCGCCCTGACCTTCGCCTTCATCGATCCGGACAGCGCCTCCCATTGGGTGGAGGAGTACTACGAGACTTTCGAGCGTGAGTGCAACCCCATCGGCCGCACCGTCAACCCCAACCTCGCCATAGTGGCCGGCTTCATGCTCCACGAAGACAGCGCCGAGGCCGAGCGCCGCGGCGCGCGCAACTTCCAGTTTTTCGGTTACGCACTCAGCCACTTCTACATCACCGGCAGCCACATCCCAGGTGAATTCGACATCTGGCAAGACTTTCAGCGCAACATGCCGGAGAAATACGAACCCTCAGCCGGGATAGGCAACCCCGCCCAGGTGACCCGAAACCTGGAGGCTTTGGAGAAAGCCGGCGTGGACCAGGTCGTGTTCGTCCAACAGGCCGGCAACAACCGCCACGATCACATCTGCGAATCGCTCGAACTCTTCGCCGAACAGGTTATGCCAGCCTTCAAAGACCGGCACGGAGGGCGCCAAAAGCGAAAGCTGGAGAAACTGGAGCCCGCCATCGAAAGGGCGATGCAACGCGTCCCCGACCTGCCCCCGGTGGCCGGCCTGCCCCCGCTGGACGCCTACCCTGTCCTGGCCGCCAAGGCCGGGCAGGCGGAACAGCCGGAAAGGCCCACCGAAGGAGACAATATCGTCACTGCGATTTCAGGTCGAGGTTGACCCGGACTCACAGGCCTGCCTGTTTTCGATCACCAAACCTGCAGGAGCACTGCGAACCCGGAAAAAAGCGTGAGGGTAAGGGAGGTCAAAACTGGCTGAAAGCCAGCTTCCTACTGTTACGGGCCGGCAGGTTGGTCGTCAACCGTTTCAATTGCCGCCGGTCTCTCCTGCGCAGCCCGAATTCTTGCCATGTCGAATTTCTGAGAGCGATCAAAACCATAGATCCCATTCTGTTCCTGGAGAATATCGGTCAACTGCGTGTAGCAATAGCCAAAATGGGAGGGATCGTCCGGAAGAATCGCGCACAAACGCGTAAAGCGCTCGTAGAACTCCTCGATCGACTTCGGCCGCTCCCCGTAGCCCCAAGAATCCTCCCCTTCGGCCGCCTCAGGGTTCCACCAAATGCCGCCGAACTCGCTCACAAAGAACGGCTGCCCCCTGTAGTGAATCGACCATGTCTGTCCATCCCGACCATTGTAGTACGGGTTCCCAGTGCCCACGTGTGCATGATGTTCGGCAAATGGTTCAGGGTCTTGCGTATAATCGTGGCTATCGTACACGTCAGCCTCCGGCACTCGATGTGAGTAGCCGGACGTGTCCAGCACCGGCCGCGTCCGGTCCATCGCTTTCGTAGCCAGATACAGTCCCCGCGTCACCGCATCCAGCGTGGTAATCCGGTCGTGCAGTGGCTGCCAGGTCTCGTTCAGCGGGCACCAGCCGACGATCGAAGGGTGGGAATAGTCCCGCTCCAATACCTCCAGCCACTCGGTTATGTACGAAGGCGTCGGCTGTTGATGGTCTTCCACCGGACCATAGTTCCTGCATCCCCAATCCCCGAACTCGCCCCAAATCAGATAACCGAGACGGTCCGCATGATAGAGAAATCGCTCCTCAAAGACCTTCTGGTGCAATCGCGCCCCGTTGAATCCGGCCTCCTTGCTCAACTCGATGTCCCGCCGCAGGGCCACGTCGCTGGGCGCAGTCATGATCCCGTCGGGATAGTAGCCCTGGTCCAGCACTAGCCGCTGGAAGACAGGCTTGCCGTTCAGCGTAATCGCCTTACCGTCAATTGCTACCCCGCGCAGTCCAGCGTAACTGCGCGCCTCGTCAACCACTTCGCCGTCGCAATCCACAAGTTGAAGGATCACATCATACAGATGCGGGTCCTCGATCGACCACAAACGGCGCCTCTCCCCCGGAATCTTCAGCTCCAGCTGGGGGCAAAGGTCCAACTCCGCGGAGCACTCCGCCTCGGCCACTACGCCTTCGCTGTCCAGAAGCTGAGCCCGCAACTGCAGCCCTTCCCGCTTCGCGGCCTGAAACTGCTCCGCCGCTGCCCGCCGTAACACGAGGGGCTGCTCAAGACGAATTGCACTGTTTGCCACATCCGGAGTGAGTCGCGGGCGCCCCAGATGAATGTCCGGCACAGGCTCCATCCACACACTTTGCCAGATGCCGGTCGTGCGCACATATATCGCACCCCTGGGCCCGTACGTCTGCGCCTGCTTTCCCCGCGGCTGGGGATCTCGATGGTTGTCACGCGCCCGCACCACGACGACAACCCTCTCTCCCGGCTGGGCCGCGTCGCTCAGATCGCACGTAAATGGGCTGAATCCTCCCCGGTGGCGGCCAACCTCCTCCCCGTTTATCCACACCGTCGCGTCATAGTCGACCGCCTGAAAGTGAAGCAGAACACGCCGCCCGCCCCATTCATGGGGAACCTCCACCTCCCGCCTGTACCAGACCGCCTCCAGAAAGTCGTGGTTCTCCACCCCGGAAAGCTTCGATTCCGGGCAGAAAGGAACAGTTATCTGGCCGGTAAGAGGGCGATCGAGTAACCCCCTTTCCAGCCCGCTGTCCCCTTGATCGATTTCAAACTGCCAGCTGCCGTTCAAGCAGAGCCAGTCCTTCCGTACAAACTGCGGACGCGGGTACTCCGGGCGCGGTATCGACATTGGAAATCTCCTGGGTTAGAGTGAAGAATGGAGTTGATTCAGCTTGGACTGAGGAAAAGTCTCTTGCCTGAGGCAGCTAGTAACCTACAGCGGCAAGAATTAAATTCGATTCGCAATCTCTTCAGGGTCCAGCGCCTTGGCGGCTACTTCGAGTTCCTCTACTACCTGACCGATGTTCAAGCGCAACTGATGTACATAGAGGAGGCCGGTAAACTCGATACCCTGCCTCTGAAGACTGGCAGCCAATCTGAGCAGATCCGCATCCTGACTGAAGAGCACTCGGCCCAGTTCGGTTGCCCGTTGCAAGAGCTTTTCGTCGTCAAGTCGCGACGCACCGTCTTCGCTCGCAGTCAGAACGTCAATGCCTCGAAGGCGAAGGCCACCGGTTACGGCCCCCTTTACGTGATGATCCATGTATAGAGCCAGGCTCAACGCTTCGCTCGCCGTTCACGGAGTTTCTGGCGGATAGGTGAGGCGGCCGATTCACGGTGTAGCTTTTCATATTCTCGTGCGCTATCTTCTATTTCTGCGTCGAAGGTCTTCTTGTTGTCTAGATAGTAGGAAATCGCTAGCCGAATTTGAGCCTTGGAAAGAAATGGATGCTGTCGTTGGATCCCAGCCACATCATTGCCCATCTCCATATAGTCCATGGCGATCTGGCGGACCTTAAAATCGGCCCCTGTAATTACCGGGACCCCCTGGTCATTTACAGTGATCTTAGCACTATCATCGGATACCACGGCCTTGGGCTTTGCCAGCGTGACAACTCCTCGTCGAATTCAATGTCGGTCCGGAACCAGCAGCACCTTCGAAACATTGCCTGGGCTTTTGATCAGCCGCTGGAACCAGTCACCGCCCTCGGCGAGAGGTGCCTCCACAATCCAGGGGTCCAGCCGGTAGTGACCCGCGTGCAACTCTCTCAGGCCGTCATCAAAGTCTGCCGCCCCGTAGGCAAAACTGCCCCGCACCGTCAGCTCCTGCCGAATGATCGCCGCAGCCGGCATTGGACTGGTCTCCTCGTGCAGTCCTGAGAGGATCAGAATTCCGGCATTTCGCGTCGCAGCCACGCATTGGGTGCGGGTCCCACCCGTCCCGACGGCGTCTACCGAGACAGCCACGCCCTCTCCGCCCGTGGCCTCCTTAACGGTTTCCACAACGTCGGCCCCCTGGTCACCCCCGCCGAGCCCGCTACCAGGAGGCGATATCGTGATCCCGCCAAGTTCGCCCCCCATCGCCAATCGCTCCGGATCGAGATCGGCAATGAAAATACGGTCCGCGCCGGCCAGCTGAAGTGCCTGCAAGGCCAGCAAACCGATCGGCCCAGCCCCAATAATCAGCGCCGACTCCCCGGCAACGTCGCCCGCCAGCCTGCCGATGCGCACACCGACCCCAACCGGCTCCGTCAAAGCGCCGCTGCGCAAAGACATCCCTTCAGGAAGTTTGTGCGTGACAAAGGCCGGAATGCTGACGAATTCAGCGAATGCCCCCGGCCGGTGGGCTCCGACAAGCACCCTTTCCGGGCAAAGCTGTGTCAACCCCATTCGGCAGGTGCGGCACTGCCCGCAGTATGTAAGCGGATTGACCGTAACCGCGTCGCCTACCTCGAATCCGGTTACGTCGCGCCCCACCTCCACGATCTCGCCCGCAAACTCATGCCCCATTACCAACGGCGGCGTTCGCAGCGCGTTGTGCCCCAGAAACCCGCTCAATTCCGAGCCGCAGATCCCTGCATAGGCCACGCGAATCACCACTTCATTCGCGACCGGCGTTGGATCAGGCTGCTCCTGCATCTCCATCGTCTCCGGCGCAGTCCAAACGAGGGCTTGCATCGCTTTCCTCCACAATTTGCCTTGTTTCGTAGCTTGCCCCATCATACGGAATCCCGGCTCGATCTGCAATTACTCCACTCCGCTGAGACCTGGACAGGCACAACCACCATCGCGAATCGACTTACCGGCCTTTGCAAGGTCGAACGGCTTGCGAAGATCGCCATACAGGTGTAGGCTTCGCTGGAAATGGCAGCCTTAACCAGTCCCTGGTCAAATCGCCCTTAACTGTCCTCTGCCCTGGCGAAACAGCTGTCGTGAGGAGTTCTCCTCTCCGACCCGGTCCCCTGCCCTTTCCTGGCATAGGGCGAAAATACAGTTCAAAGCCATCTCCAAGGAGCACTAGATGAAGATTACCGACGTTACCGCCTATCCAGTTTGGGCCGGCCACCGCAACTTTCTCTTCGTCGTCGTTGACACAGACGAAGGAATCTTCGGCGTGGGCGAGTCCGGATTGACCAGCCGCGAGAAGGCAGTGATCGGCGCTGTTGAGCACTTCAAAGAGATTCTCGTGGGCCAGGACCCCTTCCGCATTGAACATATCTGGCAATGGCTGTTCCGCGGCGGCTTCTTCCCAGCCCAGCGTGTTCTGAGCTCGGCCATCTCTGCCATCGACATCGCTCTGTGGGACATAAAAGGCAAGGCGCTCGGCGTGCCCGTTTACGAACTGCTTGGCGGCCGCGTGCGCGACAAGGTAGTCTGCTACCCCCACAATCACGTCCACGCCCTGGAAGTGGAACCGCTGGTCGAAAGCTGCCTGGAAACCAAGGAACAGGGCTGGAAGTTCGTCCGCTGGGGTCTCCCACAGGACGGCGACATCCTCGAGCCCCGCCAAGCCGTGCGCGCCGCCCTGCGTCAGTTCGAGGCTGTCCGTGACGCCGTCGGCGATGAGATTGACATCTGTTTCGATGTTCACACTCGTCTCGATCTTCCCGATGTGGTCTGGCTATGCCGTGAAGTCGAGCAGTATGCGCCCTTCTTCATAGAGGACCCGCTCCGCTGCGAGAACCCCGATTCATTCAAGACCTTGCGGCCGCGTACGCATGTGCCCATCGCTGCCGGCGAACAGTTCTCCTCGAAGTGGGAGTTCCGCCAGCTGATCGAGGAGGAGTGGATCGATTACGCCCGCGTCGACATGTGTATCGCCGGCGGCTTCACCGAGACCCGCAAGATCGCCGGCTGGTGCGAGACCCACTACATCAAACTGGTCGTACACAATCCACTCGGGCCGGTCTCGTCCGCTGCCTGCTTGCAGATGAACATGGCCACGCCCAACTTTGGCGTGCAGGAACAGCCCCGCAAGCCGGCCGAAATCCTGCCAGACATTGTCCCCGTACAGCACCACTGGGATGATGGCTATCTGACGCCGACCGAACTGCCAGGGCTAGGCATCGAGTTCGACCGAGAGGCCGCCGCCCGACAGCCGTCAAAATGGCGCGAGACCCCGCAGGTTCGCCGCCTCGACGGCTCCTTCACCAACTGGTAGTCTGGGGCCGCGCTTATTTCCTTAGCGAGAATGAAGGACTTTGCTAAGTTGATTCGACCCGTATCGCAAATAGTGAGGAGGGGACAGGTACAATGAAGACAGCAGCTGTTTTCGGACCAAAACAGGGCGGGGTTGTTGATGCGCCGAACCCGACAGCCGGCGAAAACTGGGTCGTCGTCAAAATCCATACAGCCCCCATGTGTACCGAGTTCAAGGTATACGTCAGCGGCAGAGAAGCCCCTTATCTCGGCCACGAGGCGGCAGGCGAAGTCGTCGAAGTTGCACAGCCCTGCCGTGTAAAAGTAGGGGATCGGGTCGTCGTTATGCCGCAGACCCCTTGCGGCCAGTGCGAACTCTGTCTCGAAGGCGAGTACATTCACTGCCTGGACTCGGAAGCCCCTCCCCCGCAACCGGAAGACGGCGAAGGCCGCGCAACCATGGCCCAGTTCATGCTCAAACAGGACTGGATGCTGGTTCCGATCCCTGACGGCATCTCCTACGATCACGCCTCAATGGCCTGCTGCGGCCTGGGCCCCACCTTCGGCGCAGTCCAACGCGCCAATCTTGGCCCCGACGACACGCTGATGATCACCGGCCTTGGTCCCGTGGGCCTCGGCGGCGTTATCAATGGTACCCATCGCGGCGCAACAGTCATCGGCGTAGATACCAACCAATACAGGGCTGCCAAAGCGCTGGAACTGGGCGCAACCGAGGTCATAAACCCAACCGAACCCGACGCCCTCGAAAGAACCCTTTCGCTCACCCGCGACGGGCGCGGCGTCGACCACAGCATAGACTGCTCCGGCGTTGTCGCCGCCCATCGCTTCTGCATCGACGCCACCCGCCGCAAAGGCACAGTCAGTTTCGTCGGCGAGAGCGGCGCTGAAGAGACGCCCATCCACGTCAGCACTGACATGCTGCGCAAAGGCCTGAGCCTGCACGGCTCGTGGCACTACAACTTGGCCGATACGCCCCAGATTCTACGAGTTATCGCCGCCAATCCAGACAAACTCGACAAGCTCATCTCCCACAGCTTCCCCCTGGACCGCGTCGCCGACGCCTGGGAGCTGCAGGCCAGTGCCCAGTGCGCCAAAGTGCTGCTCAAGCCATGGCAATAAACGAAGGGGTCCCTGGCTCGGTCAAGAGGTTTCCTGTTAAACAGTAGTCGTCCCGTGTCGCACAGCCATCGCCCTGTACCATCGAAATCGAGTCGCCAGCACTGCGGATCCTCTTAGTCCGCACCTGTCACGAGAAGGAGAATCCCCCCATGTTGAATCTGCTAAAGCAATACTTCGGCTATGACGAGTTCCTGCCGCTGCAGGAAGAGATCATCACCAGCGTACTGAAAGGAGAAGATTCACTTGTCCTCATGCCAACCGGAGGAGGCAAGTCACTCTGCTACCAGCTGCCTGCTCTGAAGTTCGACGGCCTGACGCTGGTAGTTTCTCCCCTGATAGCACTGATGAAGGATCAGGTAGACGCCCTCAAGTCTAACGGTGTCCCAGCCGCGTTCATCAACAGCACTCTCCCCTTCAACGAGATGCGCCTCGTACAGGAGCAGGCGCTCCAGGGCATTCTCAAAGTCCTGTACGTCGCCCCGGAGCGTCTTTCACTTCCGGCCTTCCAGTCCTTTCTTGCCCGTCTCAAAGTCAGCCTTGTAGCAGTCGACGAAGCACACTGCATCTCCGTATGGGGCCACGACTTCCGACCCGACTACCGCCGACTGGGCGAACTACGCAAAAGTTTGCCAGGTGTGCCCTTTTTAGCACTGACGGCCACCGCCACCGAGCGCGTACGACGCGACATCCTCGACCAGCTTAACCTGAACCAGCCGCGGCAATTTATCGCCAGCTTCAACCGCGCCAACCTAAATTACAGCGTCCTTCCAAAAAACAGGGACAGCTTCGAGGTCCTCGTCGAACACCTTCAGAAGCATAGAGGTGAGTCATCAGTCATCTATTGCACATCTCGCAAAGATACCGAGAGCATGTCTGCGCGCCTCCGCACCAACGGATTTGACGCCCAGCCCTACCATGCCGGTCTCGAAAACGAAGTGCGCCGGCAAACCCAGGAAGACTTCATCCGCGACCGTGTCTCCATTATCGTAGCCACCATCGCCTTCGGAATGGGCATCGACAAGCCCAACATTCGACTGCTGGTCCACTACGACCTGCCCAAGTCTCTTGAGGGCTACTACCAGGAGACCGGCCGCGCCGGCCGCGACGGTCTGCCCAGCGACTGCGTTCTCCTGTACAATTATGGTGATGCGGCAAAGCTGGAGTTCTTCATCGAACAGGTCGAAGACGAGGCCGAGCGCCGCAACGCCCGCCAAAAGCTTCAGCAAGTCGTCGATTTTTGCCAGCTCCAGTCCTGCCGGCGCAAGTACATCCTCCACTACTTCGGCGAGGAATGGGACAAAGAGAGTTGCGAAGGCTGCGACTTCTGTCTGGTGCCCAGAGAAGAGTTCGACGCCACTTTAATCGCCCAGAAGATCCTGTCGGCGGTGTACCGTACCGAAGGGCGTTTCGGCATAAACCACGTCATCGGAGTGCTGCGCGGCGCAAACACAAAAGCGATCAGGCAATGGGACCACAAGAAACTAAGCGTGTACGGCATCGCAAAAGAGCACCCCGTCAACGACCTCAAGGAAGTCGCAGGCCTCCTGGTCGCCAAAGGACTGCTGTTCAGGAACAATCTGGAGTTTCCTACGTTCGGCGTATCAGAGACAGGAATGGAATTCCTCAGGAACCGCGATTCCCTGGTTCTTACCAGACTCAGACGCAAGGAAGAAAAGGCTTCAGGCGCCAGCCGCGAAACCTTGGACTATGACCAGGCCCTCTTCGACGCGCTGCGCGGCCTGAGAAGTCGGTTGGCGGCTGAGAGGAACGTTCCGCCTTACGTCATATTCGGCGATGTCACGCTGCAGCAGATGGCATATTTCGTACCTCAGAGCCGCGAAACTCTTTCCAAAATTCATGGCGTCGGCACAATGAAACTGGAACAATTAGGAGATACCTTTTTGTCCGCCATCGTCGCTCACGCTCGTACACACAACCTTGAGGAACGAGACGTCCCTGCCCAGAAGACAAGGAAGAGAGGCCGAGAGGTGAAAGCCGGCTCTACCTACGACCAGACGAAGATGCTGCTTCAGCAGGGCATGACCATCGAGGAAATCGCACAAGAACGTGGTCTCGCGACGAGCACGATCGCCGGCCACTTGGATCGGCTGGTCCGGGCGGGCGAAAAACTGGACCTCGAACCCTTACTGCCTCCCCAGGAACGGTTTGAAAAGATTAAGGAGGCATTGGCCCAATCTGGAGGGGAGTATCTCTCTCCGGCGAAGGAAGTCCTGGGCGACGAATACTCCTACGACGAAATCAGAACTGTTTGGCTCTACTTGGGCCAAATGAAAGACTTGGAGTAAACGTCCTGAAGGAATGGAGAACGTTCCTATTCAGTTAGGAGGTACGAAACTTTGACCTACAAATGCGGCATCATCGGCGTTAGCGGCGGCCGCGCCAACGGCCACGCCGACGCCTACGCCCACATCCCCCGCGGCGCGCTGACCTGCATCGCCACCCGCAACCGCGCCAACCTTGACGCCTTTGGCGAACGCTGGAACGTAGACGCCCGCTACACTGACTACCGCGAAATGTTCGAACGCGAAAAACCGGACCTCGTTCACGTCAACACGCCGCCCGACGTTCGCCTCGAAGTCATGCAGGCCGCCGACGCCGCCGGTGTCGGCGCGCTGATCATCGAAAAGCCGCTCGCCATTCAGGCCGAAGACTATCTGGCCATCCGCAGCTTCGCGGACACTGCCAAAGTCAAAGTCGCAATCAACCACCAACTCCATTTCCACCCGCGTCGCAGCCGGCTCCAGTCGCTGGTCCACGACGGAGCCATCGGCACGGTCCGCCTGATCGACGCCAGCGCGCGCATGAACATGGCATACCAGGGTACCCACGTTCTTCAGTCCGTCGCTGCCTTCCATCCTGAAGGAGAACCGGCCAGCATCTTTGCGCAAATCTCTGGTGGCGACGGTCTCCAGGAAGGCCGCAAACAGCACTACGCGCCCGACGCAACCTTGGCGACAATTCGCTACGGCGACGGGGCGAGCACCTTGCTGCGCTGCGGCACAAACGGCCCCTACGTCCTGGCCGGCGATGAACGCGTAAACGTCCACAAACAGTTGACTGTCTACGGCATAGACGGCTATGTCCACTGGAGCATGTGGGGCTGGGAGACCTCAATCCGCGGCCAGCGGGAACGCGGCAGCCACAACTACCCCGACGAGGACATCCTCGGCCAGGCCGCCATGACCGAAGCCGCCTTCGACTGGCTCGAAGACGACAGCCGGCTTCACCCTCTCAACCTCGACGCTGCCCTGCTCGACTTTCACATTCTGTTGAAGGCCTACATGAGCGGGCTTGACCGCCGCGAAGAAACCCTGGCCAGTGAACTCCAGCCAGGGCTGATCGACGCTCTGAGACAGAAAGTGTTGGGTTAAACAACGGCCCGCGCACCAAAGATGGGCGCAGTTACTAAACTACCTGGACCCGTATCCCTTCACCCGTATGCTCGCGTACCTCGACGCCAACTCCGGTTCAGCCCTCTGCATACGCTGCGGCGGCACGCCCTTGCCAATGGCCTGCAGATCATCCAGCACCATCTCCCCGATCTCCCACGCTGCCTCCTTAACGCTGCCCGCGCGATGCGCTGAAAGCACCACGTTCGGCGCGCTGCGGATCGGATGCGCCGGGTCGAGCGGCTCCTGCGGGAAGACGTCGATCGCTGCGCGAAAGCGGCCCGCATGCAGCAGTTCGGTCAATGCATCAAAATCGACAAGATGGGCGCGGCTAACAAGAATCAGCGCCGCATCCGGCCGGATACGTTCCAACAGGGCACGATCCAATAGGGCGCGGTTCTCGCCGGACGGAACCGCCAGCACAAAGATGAACTGCGATGTCTCCATCAACTCTTCCAGGGGCAGAGGCGTTACACCATGGCGCCGCAGATAACGTTCGCCCAGCCAGGCGTCGTAAACCGCGATACGGCAGCCAAACGGCTCTAGCAACGGATGCAGACATCGGGCCAGCCCCCCATAGCCGATCAACCCAACCTGCTTGCCGTACAGATTGAAATTGCCGACATTCCCTGCCTTCGAATAGCTCTCACTGCCATTCTGCATCGCCGTGTGACCATCAACAATCCCCCTCGCGCAGGCGATTGCCATGCCCAGCGCCATCTCCGCCACCTGCCGGCCAAAGGCTGGCGCCGCTGATAGAACTCGGATCCCGTTGGCGAAACAATAACTGTAGTCCAGGTCCTGCGGAAACGCACCGGATACCGTCATGATGGCACGCAAATTCTGTGCCTCGTACAGTATATCTCCATAGCGCCAGCTCGAGCAGACGACAGCCTCCGCCTCCCGCAACGCTTGGACCGCGTCCTCCAGCGGCATCGCCTCCGACTTGCCCCAGATAACCTCGACAATCCCTGGCAATCGGCGCAAGTCTTCTGGCGAGAATATCTCATCCATTCTGCGGAAATGGGGATCAAGAAGCACAACCGGTTTCATGGACATCGTCCGTTCCTCATTTCAGAGCTGCTTGCGTTGCTGTCTCGTCGACTTCCCAAAGTTTTCTGACCGAACTCGCGACTGGAAAAAGAATTGGTTCGCGGGATGCCAGAAATGTCCCCGGTCAAAGAATAACACAAAGTAGGAGGCAGTTGAGCTCGGTCTGAACGGCGGCAATTGGCGCAACATTTTGATCACAGGCCAAGTCCCAAGGGCGTTGCAGGCAAAGGCAACAATGAATCTCCACTTGGGCGACCGGAGAGCTGCAGAACCGCATTTGACAGAAGGAGCGAATTGGCTAAAATTGTTCCAAATATCGAGGACATACCTCCCGACTCAGGCAATGTCACTCCAGGATAGGAGCGCGCAGACTGTGCAACCGCCCGCTTATGACCACCTGGTAAGGCCTGAAGAGTCAACACTTCCCGACCGGCGCCCTGTACACGAACTGGTAGCAAACAGCCTACGGCTGAACATTTTTGCTAGCCATCATCTTTCAGTGTAAGCCGATTCTACATACTGAACCACCCGCAGCAGGAACCGCTCCTTACAGATTGCAGGTCGGACAGTAGCAATAACGACCACTGTATTCATACCATCCGAGTCGTACCAGGGCGTTCGACAGCGCCCCGAAAGGAACCGAGGTGAATGGAATGAAGGGCACCGATCTTGTTGGCCTGTTTACCGAGCATCTTCGCCTGTGTAACGTAAAAAAAGGCGAAGTGATTCTTGCCTTCACCGACGCGCAGTTTGCATTCCCCGAATACCCCGGTGCAATGATGGCCGCGGCCACTTCTTTGGGCGCGGAGGTATTTACAATCACCGCCCCCTCCGACGCCGAAATCTCGGCCCAGCTTGTTCTTGATGCCTGGAAATCCGCAGACATGGTCGTCGCCATGACCTCAATTCCCTGGCTCTATACCGACGCCCACAACGAAGCGCTCGCCTCCGGCACGCGTACCCTCATGGTTCACGAACCGGTCGCAAACCTGAAGCGGATGTTCCCCAACGAGGACGTCATCCGGCGCACCTACGCCGGCGCCAAGCGCATGGCCGAAGCCAGCGAAATTCGCGTCACCGACTCCGCCGGCTCCGATTTCACTCTCCGCAAGGACGGGCGCAAGGGCCACGCACAGGTGGGCCTCGCCGACCAGCCGGGCCGCTGGGATCACTGGCCCGCCGGTCTTGTCGCTACCGGCCCACTGGAAGACACAGCCCAAGGCACCTACATCGTGCGCGCCGGAGACGTGATCCTGCAGCAGCGCAGGCATACAGTCTCAGAGATCCGCATGACTCTGGAAAAAGGCCTCATCACCAGCATCGAAGGCGGCCTTGACGCGCAGCTCTTGCGCGACTACCTCAGCTCCTTCGACGACCCGGACGCCTTCCGCTTCGCCCATGCCGGTTGGGGAACCGAGCACCGTGCCCTCTGGAACGTCGTCGGCATGGACTCCGAAAGTCTGTACGGGACCGTAATGGTCTCGCCCGGACGCAACATCTTCAACGCCGCCCACGAACACTCCGGTCTCGGCGGCACGAACTACACCAGGGCCCACATCGACCTCTGCTGCCGGCACAAAAACCTCTATCTTGACGGCGAACTGATCGTTAATGAGGATGAGGAGATTGTACCCGAATACTTGCGGTAAGGCCGCTACAGATTCCCATCACCCAATAGGCAGCATAGCTCGATTGGAGGAGCAAGAGCATGTCGACTTCAGAACAGACAAATAGCTTTGCGCAGTTACTCGCTGAAGCCCTGGCGCTGAGCAAGATCGGAGACGGCACGCGCGCCGCCCTCTTGAGCTCGCACGTCTACGACGAACGCGCCATGCGCGCCTACGGCGACGCCCTCGACATCCTCGGCGCAGATTGGGTTCGCGTCATCATGTCTGGCAAAACCGAGGGTACCAGCTTCGCCAACCCCGTGCAGCAGGGCTCCTTTGTTGCCGACATTCTCAAGTCGGCAGACGTCGTCGTTCGACCGACCACTGCAAAAGGCGCTGTAGCCGACATCGGCATGTATACGCCCGTCTTCGAAGAGATCATCAT
Source organism: Caldilineaceae bacterium SB0664_bin_27 (assembly GCA_009838625.1). Classification (GTDB taxonomy): domain Bacteria; phylum Chloroflexota; class Anaerolineae; order Caldilineales; family Caldilineaceae; genus Bin5. The sequence goes on along the minus strand of VXRG01000167.1, from coordinate 27,056 downwards.
GAGCGGTACGCGCTGGTGGGACTGTTCCGTCGGCGGCTCTGAAACACATCTGCGCAAACTGTTTCCGACCCAACCGATGATCGACCGCACACGCGCCGGCGCCGTCCGCATGCAGGACGCCAAATCCTTGCGCATAACCTCCGAAGCCGGTACCGATCTGACGCTCAGTGTCGAAGGACGTATCGGCCACTGCCAGGTCGGCATCGTCGACGAGCCGGGCCGTTGGGACAACTTCGGCTTCGGCCTGGTCGCCACCGCCCCCGTCGAGGACTCCGCCAACGGCAAGGTGGTCTGGGACGCTGAAGACTCGCTTGGTGAGCTGCTTGGCTCCTACAGCGCCCTGTTACCGGAACAGGTCGTTACCCACTTCGAGAATGGCAAAATCGTCAGCATCGAGGGCGGCTGGGTTGCCCGCCGCTTTGAAGATTACCTGGCCGGCCTGAAACGCCCCGAATTCTATCGAATCGCCCACATCGGCTGGGGCACACACCAGAGCGCCGCCTGGGGCGGCCCCGGCTGGAATACCGCTGAGTGGGAGAGCTATTACGGCTGTATCATGCTTCACCTTGGCATGAACATCTTTTCCACGCTCGCTCCTTACAACGGCCTCCATGGCCAGAACCGCCCATCGATCGCCTGGCCGATGCCTTCACATGCCGGCGGCTGTCTCCTGCGGCATGACCTCTATCTCGATGACGAGCTGATTGTGAAAGCCGGCGACATCGTTGCCGACGGACTGAAGTAAACGAGGTTCCCGGATTCCTGCCGCCCTGTGCGGCCGTTCGCCAAGAAAATAGCCAGAGAGGAGTCAATCCATGCGTATGCAGGATTTCTCAGTTTCCTACCATGCTGCCACTGAGCTCGTCGGTCCGTTCCGTGATGTATTGGAAGGGTGTAAACTCAACTCCGATGAGACGCTGCTGCTCTTCACCGACACCCGATTCAACCCGGCTTACCCTGCCGCATTCATGGCGGCGGGGCAGGAGATCGGCGCGGAAGTCATCCAGATGACCGTTCCGTCCACCCTCCCCGAAATCTCGTCAGCATACATTCGCGATGCCTGGAAAGCCGCCGATCTGGTGATCGGCATGTCACGGGTCCAGTGGCTCTATTCTCGTGCGCATGACGAGGCGCGCCAGTCCGGCACGCGCGCATTAATGGTCGTTGAACCGATAGAGGTGCTGCGCAGGCTTTCCCCCAACGATGACGTCCGCAGACGCGGTCGCGCCGGTGTCCCAGTCCTGTCAGCCGCAAAGGAAATGCGCATCACGTCCAAGAACGGCACCGATTTTGTCGTCAACAAGGAAGGACGCGAAGCCTACACGCTCTACAGCCTGGCAGACGAACCGGGCAAATGGGATCATTGGCCGCAAGGTCTGGTCACCTTCTTCGCCGCCCCCGGTCAGGGCAACGGCACCATCGTCGTGGATCCCGGCACCGTCTACCTGAAGTTCCGCCGTCACTCCACCGAACCGGTCAAGCTCACGGTGCGCGAAGGCAGCATCGTGAAATTCGAAGGCGGCACCGAAGCCCGCCTGCTCGAAGACTGGTTCGCGCAGTGGAACGACCCTCGCTCCTACGAGCTTGCCCACGTCGGCTGGGGCACCGAACACCGCGCCGACTGGAACGTAATCGGCATGGACTCCGAGGCCTATTACGCCAACTTCCTCATCGCCTTTGGCCGCAACATCTTCTGGCCCGTCGGAGGCGACAACGACGTCGAGTCACATTGGGACTTCTGCTGCCTCAATCACGACATCTACATTGACGACCAGGTCGTCGTGGAGAACGGAACGATCGTTCCGGAGAACCTAAAGTAATGAGACTGCTGCAATACGTAGCAAAGCGCCTGCTCCAGCTGATCCCGGTTCTATTGGGGGTCTCTGTCATCATCTTCAGCATCTCCCATGTCCTTCCCGGCAACCCGGTCTACCTGTTTGTCGGTATCGACACGACCCCTGAAGAGATCGAGGCGATCACGAAGCGCCTGGGCCTGGACAAGCCTTTGCACGAGCAGTACTTCATCTGGCTGGGAAACGTATTGCGCGGGGATCTCGGTGATTCCTGGTTTACTTCCGAATCGGTCGCCCAGGATCTGATTCGGAGGTTTCCCGCCACCTTCGAAATGACAACCGTTGCCCTGATGGTTTCCATCGCGCTCGGCGTTCCGCTTGGCGTCCTCTCAGCTGTCTACAGGAACAGCTGGATCGACAACATCAGCCGCGGCATCACACTTCTGGGTGTGTCGGTCCCTTCCTTCTGGTTGGGGCTGCTGTTGATCTACGTTCTCTTTTTCCTGTTGCGAATTTTCCCACCGCCAAGCGGCCGCATCGGTCTGCTCGTGTCACCGCCGGATCGAATCACAGGTCTATACCTGGTCGATAGCCTGGTCACCGGCAACTGGAAGGCATTCACTTCCAGCGCAGAACACCTTGCCCTGCCTGTCATAACACAGGCCCTGGTTACGCTGGCGCCCATCACTCGCCTGATGCGCTCGTCGATGCTTGAAGTCCTTGGGTCGGAGTACATCCAGGCAGCCCGCGCCAACGGCGTGCCCGATCGCCAGATCTACTTTCGCGACGCTCTGCGCAATGCGCTTCTCGCCCCGCTGACTTTCGTGGCACTGGTCTACGGCAACCTGTTGGGCGGTAGTGTTGTGCTCGAGAGGATATTCTCCTGGCCCGGTATAGGTCGTTACGCGCTTGAATCAATTGTGGTCAAGGACTATAACGCAGTGCAGGGCTTTGTCCTGCTCGCTGCCGTTCTGTACGTCCTTGTCTTCCTGATCGTAGACATACTTTACTTTGTTATCGATCCAAGAATTACAGCATAGTCTGCTTGCACTCGCCGCGCCGATCAGGCGAGTCGCTGCAAGACCACGGCATTCCGTCCGCAGGTTGCCGGCCCGGAAGTGTGAGGACTGAAAAATGGCTACGCAGGGATCACCCTTGCAGTTGGAACTCAATACCGAGATGCCCCCGGGCCTGCAGCGTTTCCTCTACCAGCTGCGCCGCAACTGGTCAACGATGGTGGGCATCGCCATAATCCTCTTCTTCGTCCTGATTGCGATCTTCGCGCCGTTGCTCGCGACACACGACCCGGTCATCACCAATCTCGAAGAGCAGTTCGAGCCGCCCAGCGCGCGGCACTTCTTCGGTACCGACGAGGTAGGTTGGGACATCTACTCCCGCGTAATCTATGCGACGCGCGTCGATTTCCTCATAGCGATCGCCTCGGTACTCATGGCAATAGCGATCGGCGTCCCCCTGGGCGGGCTGACCGGCTATTTCAGCGGCCGTTTCGACGACATCCTGATGCGCATCCTCGACGCTTTCCAGGCATTCCCGCCGCTCATACTGGCCATGGCCGTCGTCGCTGCCCTGGGCAGAAGCATCTGGCTTGTCATCGCAGTGATCGCGTTCATCAACTTCCCCTCCTACCTGCGCGTCGTACGCGCCGAAATGAAGAGTAAGAAGGAGAGCTTCTACGCCGAAGCCGCGCGGTCGGTCGGGAACCCATCCCACCGGCTCATTTTTCGCCATCTCATTCCCAACTGTCTCGATCCCGTTCTTGCCCAGGCCCCCCTCAACGCCGGCTGGGCGATCCTGGTCGCCGCCAGTCTCAGCTTCATCGGTCTGGGCGTGCCCATCCCAACGCCTGAGTGGGGCTCGATGATCAATGACGGGGTCGGAGGTATTGTCAGCGGCGAATGGTGGATCTCCTTTTTCCCCGGCCTGACCGCCATGCTCGCTGTACTCGGCTTCAATCTGCTATCTGAGGGACTGAGAGATATCTTCGATCCCAAGCGCATGGAAATGTAACCGATGATTGAAGCTCGGAATTCGGACACGCTTCTCGACGTCTTAGGGTTGCATACCTACTTCTACACCTATGAGGGTGTGGTCAAGGCGGTCAACAGCGTCTCTTATAAGCTCAATCGCGGTGAAATTACCGGGCTGGTCGGAGAGAGCGGCTCTGGAAAATCCGTGACCGCACAGTCCATCATTCGCCTTGTAAAGGCGCCCGGCAAAATTGTCGAAGGCGAAGTCTGGCTCGATGGGCAGGACCTTATGTCATGCAGCGAAACGGAAATGCAGACTATACGCGGCCGCAAGATCTCCATGATCTTCCAGGAGCCGCGCGCCGCCCTGAACCCCCTCTTCACCGTCGGCGACCAGATCAGCCGCGTCATTCAGCTGCGGGAAGGATGCTCTCGCAGCGTTGCCGAGACCCACGCAGTTGAAATGATGAGGGCCGTCGAAATCGCCGATCCCGACCGCCGCGCCAATGCCTATCCCCATGAAATGTCCGGCGGCATGTGTCAGCGGGTCATGGTCGCCATGGCGCTCAGCGCCAACCCGCTCCTCCTGATCGCAGACGAACCGACCACCGGCCTTGACGTGACCGTGCAGGCGCAGGTCCTTGATCTCATCCGACTGCGTGTGAAATCGGCAGGCTCCGCCTGCCTGTTCATAACCCATGACCTTGGCGTCGTCGCCGAACTGTGCGAACGGGTGATCGTCATGTACGCTGGCCGCGTCGTCGAGCAAGGGCCCGTAGCCGAGATTTTCTCGAATCCGCGCCACCCATATACCCAGGGGCTGATCGCGTCCACTTTGCGCGTAGACATCGACAAGCCGATTTCCACGATTCCGGGCACCGTCCCGGACGCCGTTCATCTGCCCAGCGGATGCACTTTTCATCCGCGCTGTCCCTTCGCAGAAGAGCTCTGTCAGCTGGAGGAGCCGCAGATGGTCGAGGCTGGGCATGGCCATCTGACGCGCTGCCACATCGTCTCTGGTCGTATCGAACGAGAGATGCTCGAAGAAGCCTGGACGATGGAGACGGCTTGACCGGACAATTTGAAACTCATGCTCCTGCTGAACCGCGTTGATGACTCTGCCCTAGAGACCGGAAATGACTAACGCCAACGGCGAAGCATTCGTACAAATCCGAAACCTGCGCAAGGACTTCCCGATTCGTGTCGGCATGTTTTCCCATGTACGCCTGCGCGCTGTTGACGATATTTCGTTCGACATACCCAAAGGCGCCACCATGGGACTGGTCGGCGAAAGCGGCTGCGGCAAGACTACCGCCGGACGTTGCCTCCTGCGCTTGATTGAACCGACTTCCGGCGAGATTCGAATGGGAGAGCACAATCTCTCCGACCTGAAGAGCGAGCAAGTCGCCCGTATGCGCGGACGGATGCAGATGGTCTTTCAAGATCCTGGTGGTTCGCTCACGCCCCGCATGACAATAGGCGCAATTCTGCGCGAACCGCTCGATCTGCACACTAATCTGAACGCACACGAAAAGGATCAGCGGGTCCGCGAGCTATTGACCCAGGTCGGCCTGCAGCCCGATCACCTCTCCCGCTATCCACATCAGTTCAGCGGCGGCCAGCAGCAGCGAATCGGTGTCGCCCGCGCCATCGCCACCCATCCCGAATTCATCGTTCTCGACGAGCCAACCTCCGCGCTCGATGTATCTGTTAGGGGCCAGATACTACGCCTTCTTACCCGGTTGCAGGAAGAATTGGGCCTGACCTACCTGTTTATCTCCCACGATCTCAGTGTAATCAAACATACCTGCAACCAGGTCGCGGTCATGTACCTGGGCCGCATCGTCGAAATAGGCAGCACCGAGGACATCTTTGGCTCACCATCCCATCCCTACACCCAGGCCCTGCTGTCGGCAGTTCCGATTCCCGACCCGGCGCAGCGCGGCAAGGAGCGGCTCAAACTGCCTGGGGAGGTGCCCAGCCCAATCGACCTGCCCCCTGGCTGCCGGCTTTATTCGCGCTGCCCATACCGGCGAGACGCCTGCCTGGAACCTGGGCCTCCGCTGCTGCAAGTCGGCGAATCGCACAAAGCCGCCTGTATCCTCGTCGATGAGAACCTCCGTATTGGCGGAAGCAACACGGCCGCCCTGTCACAGCTTGCCTAGGCACATGATCGAGCATGGCGGAGAAACACGTCCTGTTTGGTCTGGCGGCAATGACCTGGCGCTATACGAGCGCCAGCCAAAACAGCGTCCTGATCCAGCTGTCAGGACCTCTCCAAAAATCCGACAGACAATTCGGATAGCGAGCTGGCGCATCCTGAAGCACTCTTGCCGAAAGGAGTTTGCAGACATGCTGAGTAAAACGATGTCGCACCGTGTCTTGATGATGACTGTTGTCAGCCTTCTCGTCGTGGCGCTGCTGGCTGCCTGTGCCCCCGCTGTTGGCCCCGAAGACTCGGCCGACACCGGCGAGGCCGTCGCGGATACATCTGGGATGACAGGCCGCGAAGCAGCCCTCGCTTCTGCGTCTGAAGAAGATCGAACGCTCATCGTCGCCGTCAGTCAGGATCTCTCTACGCTCGACTGGGACGTCTCCGGCGCCTTCCCCCGCATGACCGAGACGCAGGTCAATGTACTCGGCAGCTGGGCGCAACCGGCCATCATCGAGCATGAGGACGGCAGCTTGACTGGCGATGCCCTCAATTTCGAGCCGATGTTGGCCGAATCAATGGTTATCTCGATGGATGGCACGCAATGGACCTTCAAATTGCCCCAGGGAATGAAGCACTACCCCTCCGGCAACGAGATCACCGCCAACGACTACCTCTACTACAAGGATCGCCGCGGCAACATGCGCGTCCCGCCTTCGCTCGACCGCCTCGTGCGCCTGGCAACGAAAGAAGAGCCCCTCAAAGGCTTTGAGGTGATCGACGACTACACCTTCCGCTTCAACGCCTCCGACTGGACGCCCATCCTGCGGCCCTTCATGAGTTGCTGCCAGTTCGGCTACCTCATCGACAGCCAGGCCTACATGGACGCCGGCGAAGCCGAAGGCGACAAGTGGGGCCAGGAATACGCCAAGACCAATATGCCGAGCAGCGGCCCTTACTACATCCATGAACGTATCCCCAACGAGTCGATGGAGTTCCGCACCAGCCCCAACTGGCAAGGTAAAGAGCCGTTCTTTAACCGCATAATCTTTACCGTCGTGCCCGAGTCGGCCGACCGCGTGCTTTTACTGAAGGCCGGCGAAGTGGACATGGCCCAGGACCTGTCGGCCAAGGAGATTAACGATCTTCGCAGCGATGCCAATGTCAGCACAAAGCAGGTGCGAATCGGCGACATGATCGTTATGCCGATCAACCACAACACGGAACCCTTCAACGACAAGCGTGTCCGTCAGGCCGTGTCCTACCTGATTCCCTACGACGACATCATCAACAACGTCTGGTATGGCAGCGCCGAGCGAAGTTTCGGACCGGTTCCTGCCATGGTGCACGGCTATGACCACAGCTACTGGCCCTACGATATTCCCAAAGAAGAGGCAATTGCCAAGGCAAAGGAACTTCTGGCCGAGGCCGGCTATGCGGACGACCTGGAATTCGACCTGAATATCGACCTTGGCACGCCCGAACAGGCGAGCATGGCCAAGATTATTCAGAGCGCTCTCTCAGAAGCTGGCATCACCGTCAATATCAATCCCATGCCGCGCGCTGCCTATCAAGAAGGCAAGAATCAGGGAACGCACACCTCGGCTCTCGACACTCTCTTCCCCTGGACGGCCGAGCCCGGCTACTTCATGGACATCCTGTTGGGGTGCGCCTCCTACGGCAATCGCTACAGCGGCGTCTGCCTGGAAGAGGCTGACGAGTTGATCAGGGAAGCCGGCACGACTGTTGATGAAGATGCGCGTTTCGAACTGTACAGTGCAGCCCAGCGCCTGCACATCGACAATGCTTCCTGGATCTGGATCGGCGCCCGTTACTTCACTCTGGCAATTGGGGCCGATATCGAAGGCTATGTTGCCTTCCCGGACACGCGCACGCGCTACTGGCACCTCTATCGCGATAGCCAGTAGCACAGGGACCGAAAAAAGTTGTACGCAGCCAGGATTCGACCGGTCGGGCCGCTTCGCCGGGCCGAGTCGCATCCTGACCCAACCTGTTCAGAGTTCTGGCAACAGGTCCGGCGTCAGCCAATTGGCCTGCTGCTCGATTCTTGAAATACAGGAACCAATACAGACTCCGACAGTGCCGGGGACACTATCTACAAGACTCGCCGTCCTTCGACGAAGTTGCCAGCGTCTCCGGCACTGTCCTGTCCAGAGCTCAACTTGATGACCTATAAGAGGCTGCCAGGCCCGTGGTTCCCACAAAACTGAGCCAGCGCTATATCTTTGCCTTCTGGTATCCGCTGGCGCTCAGTTGGCTGATGATGAGCATCGCCGACCCAGTCGTAAGTGCCGGAATCACACGTCTGCCGCAGCCGGAGTTGGAATTGGCCGCATTCGGAGTGGCCCAACCAATTGCCATCCTCATGGAAAGCCCCATCATCTATATGCTGGGCACAGGGGTGGCCCTCGTTCGCAATCGCGCCATGTATCAGCTGGTCTGGCGCTTCATGCTACATCTGTCGATCCTGATGACCGTCGTGAGTGCCCTGCTTTTCTTTACACCGGCCTACCATGTTATGACCCGCACGCTCCTTGGCCTGACCGAGGATGTGTCGGCAGCCGCCCGTCCCGCCATGCAGCTTCTCCTGCTCTGGCCTGCCGCCATCGGTCTGCGCCGCTTCCTGCAGGGCGTCCTCATCAGACATGGCTACACCCGCCATATCACCTGGGGAACGCTCTTCCGGCTTGCCACTCTGACCGTTACCATGGCGGTCGGCGTCTGGTTTGGCGGGATTCCCGGCGCCGCCCTCGGCGGCCTGGCAATGGTCCTGAGCGTAATCATTGAAGCGGTCGTAATCGCCTGGTGGGCCCGGCCGATCGTACGCACCCACATCTTTGAAAGTGCGGAGGCTCCCGATCAAAGTCAGCCCGACATGACATACGCCGGCATGTGGCGCTTTTACCTGCCTCTGGCCGGGACCGACGTCATGCGCGTCATCTCCCGCCCTCTTGTCGTCGCCGGTATAGCCCGCTCCGCCATGCCCGCCGCATCCCTTGCCTCCTTTCCGGTCGCCTTTGGCCTGGGAATGTTCTTCTCCAGCCCCATGCGCGCCTCCCATGAGGTGGTCATCGCCCTCCTCAAGGACGAACGCACCTACAAGGCGCTGCGGCGTTTCGTCGTGATTTCGGGTGCGCTGCTGAGCCTCGCCATGGCAGTGCTCGTCTTCACGCCTTTGGACCACTTCTACTTCACAGCTCTCCTGGGTGTGCCGGCCGAAATCAAGCCGCTGGCAGCGCTGGGCGCCCAGTTCATGGTCCCGATCACCTTCCTGATGGCATGGCAAAACCTGTATCGGGGCCGTCTCATGAAGCGCCATGATTCCCGCTCTATTCAGCTCGGCATGGCCGTAAACCTGGTCAGCATGTTGCTGGCGCTCACAATCGGCGTCTCCGTCGGCCTGGCTTCCGGCATCGTCGTTGGCACTGCGTCTGTCATTCTTGCCCATACAGTGGAAGTTGTCGTTCTGAACGCGGCCAGCCGGCCGCCTGACACCTATTCCGACATTCAGGCTTCTGCCGCTCATTGAAGATTCGAGTACGAACCGCCCCAAACGCCGCGCCAGGACGTGCCCGGCGAAACCCGCCCGCAGACCGCACCGCTTGCTCTGGACACTTATCGGTGCGCAACTGACCAACAAGGAGCGTTTCAAATGGCTAACTTCGAACTCGCAGGCCTGAGCGCCGCGCCAGGAGAAGTCGTTAAGGGCCACCTCGGCCACGTCACACTCGCCGACGGCAACAAAGTGGGTGTGCCCGTTGTCATCGTCAATGGCGTTGAAGACGGCCCCACTCTGGTCGTTACCGCCTCCATCCATGGCACCGAAATCAACGGCACCGGCGCCCTCCTCAAGACCGTGCGGGCCACCGACCCTCAACAGCTGAAGGGACGGCTCGTTGCCATCACTGTCGGCAACCCCTTTGCCTTCCAGGTCGGCTCCTACTTCTCTCCCGTCATCGCGCCCACGGGCGACGGCATCAACATGTCCTCCGCTCCCATGTGGCCGGCCGATTCCGGCGGCACAGTCACCCTTCGCCTCGCCGGCGTGATTGGCGAAGCCCTCAAAGTAGCCACCCATTCCATCGACGTTCACTCCAATCCGCCCGATGCCATCCCCTTCACCCTGATCCGCCGCGACGCCTGTCCCGACGAAAAGGTTCTGGCCGAGATGGAAAAGATGGCCGAGGCCTGGGGTTTCACAGTCATCGATTCGCCCGGCCGCTCTGCCACAGGTGTCGTCGGCAGCTCCCTGGCCCATGGCATCCCTTCCATGACGCCTGAGTTGATCGCTGATTTCTTCCTCTGGGAGGACAATACAAACTCCGGCCAGATCGGGATCACCAATACCATGAAGGCCATCGGCATGCTGGAAGGCGACATCGTTCCCCAGGCTACGCCGCCAATGCAGGGCGACTTCTACATGGCCGACCGCCTCACCTCCCACAAAGGGGGCCTGATGTGGATCAAGCATCCCCCGGGCACGTTCCTGCGCGAGGGCGACACAGCCGTAGACATGATGGACGTCTGGGGCGACCTCATTGAAGAAGTCAAAATGCCTTACGACGGCTACTGCTGGTCCTTCACCGGTGGAGTCGGTTACACGCAGGTCGTTCCCGAAGGGACCCAGATCGCCTTTACCTTCCGCGAACGCTGACGTTCCACGGGTAGTGCTGTACAGTAAGTCGGTCCGGTTTGTTCCTTCCTTAGGGCCGACCAGAGTCGAATGGAATAGCGAAAATTGAGTTCCGACGTCAATGTAGGTGCCCTGCCGCCAGCGTCAACCGCACCGGCGGTCAAACTTGATAAATTCAAGCTCGGCGTGCTCTCCTTCGGCCACCTGATCGGGGACATGTACTATGCCACGCTGATTCCCCTCTGGCCCCTGCTGATCGACAGAATGTCGCTGTCCCTCACCGATGTGGGATTCTTCACCTCCCTTACCAGCTTCATGCTCATGCCCGTACAGCCCTTCATCGGCTGGCTGGTCGACCGCTTCCCCCGCGCCTGGTTCATGATCCTGGGACTGATAGGCGCCGCGATCGGCATGAGCTTTATCGGCCTCGCGCCGACCTATACACTGCTCATGGTCTGCGTAGTATTTGGAAGATTCAGCAACGCAATCTTCCATCCCCATGCGGCGATGATGGTACGCGCTACATCCGGCGGACGGCACGGCACCGCCATGTCCATCTTCGCCTTCGCAGGCAACATCGGCATTGCCGTCGGCCCCCTGCTCAGTGTCGGTATCGTCACATTGTTCGGCCTGGAATCCACCTACCTGATGATTCCGTTCGGGTTGATAGCCGCCGCTGCCATCTACTACTTCATCGGCGTGGATGTTCCAAAGGAGTCACCCGCCTCCGCATCCAAGGACGAGAACGGCAGTGCGCTGGCTTCCGCAGCCCAGACCTTCGTCGGTCCGTTGCTTTTGCTTGCTGTCCTGATGACCTTCCGTGCCGCAATCTGGGGTGGCTTCAGGACCTTTCTACCCATCTTTCTCGTTGACAGTCGAGCCGTCACCCTTCTCATCGGTGGGCTGGGCCTTTCCGCGCTCTCCCTGTTCGGCGCCCTGGGCGGACTGCTGGGCGGTCATCTGTCCGACCGCTACTCCGGTTCCTGGGTCATCGCACTCTCGCTCCTGATCTCCGCCGTGACCATCTTCGCCTTTGTCAGAACAGACGGCGTCCTGAGCCTTCTGATGCTAATCGTGGCCGGTATGTCCTTGTTTGCAAGCCAGCCGGTAGCCACAGTGTTGGCCCAGGAACTCGCCCCGGATCGCATGGCAATGGCCTCTGGAGTGATGATGGGCATGGTATGGGGAATCGGCGCGCTGTTCGTGACACCAATCGGCATGTTGGGCGATATCTTCGGACTGAACGCCAGCATGTATGCCCTGGCCGTTCTGGCCGCCCTGACCGGCTTGGGCTCGTTCTTGCTCCCGGAGTTCAGACAACGATATGGAAACAGACTGCGTGGAATCTTTCAAACCCCGACGACTTGAATGCATATTGCAACATGAACTAAACTAGGGGCTAAGTGGTATACGCGGCAGTCCCGCCGCATATGCAGACCCATTTTCAGCAAGGAGCAGTCTAATGACTACCCGAATCCTGTACATCAATCCGCTGGGTACGGACATGTACGACGAGTACACCTACAACATCCTGCAGCCCGCCGCCTGCCCGGACACCGAGCTCGTAGTGCGTAGCCTGAGGGATGTGCCGAAGACCCCCTACCTGCCTCCGGCGGCCTACTTCACCAACCAGCTCCTTCACGCCGTCACCGAAGGTGAAAAAGAAGGGTTCGATGGCATTTCGATTGGCTGTTGCGCCGACCCGGGCGTTGAAGATGCCAAGAGACTCGTCAATATCCCCGTCTCCGGTCCTTTCGAAGCGCTGGCGCACACCGCTCCCGCATTGGGCCAGGTAACAATTATCGCCGGGAGAAAGAACGGCAGCTCCTGGAACCACCTGGTCCACAGGTACAACATGGCCCCTTGGCTTGCCTCAGTGCGCGAGGCACACTTCGCCCATCCCGATCCCGACATGGCAATGCGCCTCTTCGAGCAGGATGAATCGGAGCTGCGTCGCATCGTTGTGGCCGAAATGGACCGAGCCGCGCGTGAAGATGGCGTCGAACAGGCCAGACTCGCACTGGAAGAGGATGGCGCCTCTGCCGTCTTCTTTGCCTGCACGCTCTGGTCGGGACTGCTTGAGCCCGTCGCCCGCGCCGTACCCGTTACTGTGCTCGACCCAATGATCACCGCGCTCAAGTACATCGAAATGGTCGCGGCCACACGCAAGTACTACAATGAGTATCAGCTTCAACTCTCGTTTACCAGGCACGCCCGTTTCCCTGTTTCGGCCGAGGCCGTCCCCTCGTTGAACTGACCGTCGATAGACAATCCGTCGGCGAATGAGTAAGTAACGCGTCCGGAAGATCAGAAACGCTTCTTCCGGACGCGGAGAACTTCCAAATCAGCACCTGTCGGGGCTGGCGAACCGCTCTGCTCCGACTAACCCCTGCATCGCACTGGAGGAGAACCACATGGAACGCTTCGAAGCCAACGTCCAAGCCAATCAGGAGCGCTTTCTCGCTGAACTTCAGGAGTTCTGCCGCAAACCAAGCATTATCGCGCAGGATATTGGCATAGATGAGACCGCCGAATGGGTCAGCGACCGGCTACGCAACGTTGGCTTCGAGTCCAGAATTATCTCTGTGGAGGGTGGGGCGCCCGTCGTCTACGGCGAAATGGGGTCCGGCGACAAAACGCTCATGATCTACAACCACTACGACGTCCAGCCGCCGGAACCTCTGGACCTCTGGGATTCCGGCCCCTTCGACGCAGACATTCGGGACGGCCGCGTCTGGGCCCGCGGCGTTTCCGACAACAAGGGCCCCTGGATGGCGCGCGTCCAGGCCATCGAGGCCTATCAGCAGGAGATCGGCGAGCTTCCCTTCCGAATAAAGTGGATTGTTGAAGGAGAGGAAGAGATCGGCAGCCCCAACCTGGGCCGCTTCGTCGAGGAAAATCGTGATCTCTTGGAAGGCGCTGACGCCTGCTTGTGGGAAGGGGGACGCAGGGATGGCGTCGGCAGACCGGTAATCTCCCTCGGCATGAAGGGAATCGCCTACCTCGGCCTTTCCGTCAGCGGCGCAAGCAGTGATCTCCACTCCATGAACGCCCCCATCGTCGGCAATCCGGCATGGCGACTCATCTGGGCGCTTGCCAGCCTGAAAGACGAGAACGAAAACATCACCGTCGACGGCCTCATGGATCACGTTGTCAAACCCACTGCAGAGGAATTGGAATACATCAAAGGAATCCCCTTCGATGAGGAGCAAAACAAGCAGGACTTCGGCATCAGTTCGTTCCTCAAGGGCGCAACCGGCCCGGACGTTGTCAAGCAACTCCTGTTCGACCCCACCTGCACGATCTGCGGCTTCCTGACCGGCTACACCGGCCCCGGTCTCAAAACCGTTCTTCCCAACCAGGCCTCGGCCAAGGTAGACTTCCGGCTGGTTCCTGATCTGAACCCCGAACTCGTGCTGCGCCTCGTCAGAGAGCACCTCGACCGCCGTGGATTCACCGACGTCAACGTCGAGCTCCTGGCGCAGCTCTGGCCCTACCGGTCACAGGTTGATCATCCCTGGGTCCAGGCAAGCATCTCCGTGGCCCGCGACATCTTCGGCGCCGAGCCGGTTGTGTACCCGTCCTCTGCCGGCGGCGGACCCATGTATCAGCTGTGCGGGACCTTCGGCATTCCCGGCATCTCAGGCGGCGGCGTCGGGAACCCCAACTCCAATCTTCACGCGCCCAATGAAAATATCTTTGTTGAAGACTATATGCGGTCGATTCTCTATACTGGTCACCTGATCCAGGCAATCGGCAACCTGTAGTTCCTGCCCGTCGTGTCCTGACTTTGACGGACCCTTCCGCCTTGTCTGATAGCAGGTAACACCGGCATGCCTTCTTCTTGCCGGGTCTGGGCCCTACATGAACAGAACTGTCCCGAATGTAGAAGCCGCCCGTACCCGGAAGTGGGTGGCCCTGCTTGCATTAATCGCCGGGATTCTGGTCCAGGCCCTTAACCAGAGCACAATTCAGGCCGCGCTGCCAACCCTGTCCCAGGAACTGGGCGCCAACTTCACAACGATTCAATGGGTGCTGCTCAGCTTCCAGATCACCTTGGCCGTGGTCATGCTGAGTGTTGGCCGCCTCGCCGACATGTTCGGCAAGAGACGTATCTTCATCGCCGGGAATCTCTTCTTTGGACTGGCCTCTCTTCTCTGCGCCCTTTCCCCAAGCGTCTACTTCCTTATCGGATTCCGCGTTCTTCAGTCCGCCGGCGCCGCCGTCGTCACCGTCCTCTCAATGGCCATCGTCGCCGAAATCTTTCCCGATTCCGAAAAGGGGCGTGTGCTGGGCATCGCTGCCGGCTCCAACTCCTTCGGGCACTTCGTAGGACCCATTCTCGGCGGCTATCTGATCGGTGCCTACGGCTGGCGGATCGCCTTCTTCATTCTTGTTCCATGTGCAGTATTGGCCGCGCTATTGGCGGCCAGGTATCTCCCTGCCTTGTCGCCCTCTGGCACATCCCGGCGCTTCGACATCCTCGGCGCGACCCTTATCGGCGCAACCATGTGCTCGCTCTCGTTGGGCCTCTCCTATGGGCAGCTCCTCGGCTTCGCCCACGTCTATGTCCTTCTGCTCATTGCTGCCAGTGCCATCAGTTTCGTAGCCTTTCTCTACGCCGAACGCCGCGTCGCCCACCCTGTGCTCGACTTCGAACTCTTCCGCAGTCGCCCATTTACACTCCACATTGCAATTGCCGCGCTTGCCGGCATAGCAACCTCCGGCGTCACCTTCCTGCTCCCCTTCTTCATGCAACTCGCGCTTGGTCTCACCATCCTGCAGGTCGGCTTCGTGATGGCGATCGTATCCATAGAAATCGCGCTCATAGCCCCCGCCGCCGGTTATCTCGCCGACCGCCTCGGAGCCCATCGCGTAACCCTGATAGGACTCGCAACCCTCCTGGTCGGCTTCCTCGTCGCCAGCACGTCCAACCTGGACAACAGCCAGCTTGGCTTCCTCCTGCGCATCTTGCCCATGGGCATCGGTATCGGCCTCTTCATGAGCCCAAACAGCACTGTCATCATGGCCGCGGCGCCCGCAACCCGTCTCGGCGTCGCTTCAGGCCTGATCGGGTTGACGCGAATGATAGGTCAGACGACCGGAATCGCTCTTCTGGGCGCCGTCTTTGCCAGCAACGTTGCGCGCTCCGCCGGCATGCCGGTCGACGTGACCGACGCCTCCCCTCTGGCCATCAGTCAGGCTTTTCGACTGCAGTTCTTCATCGTAGCTGTTGTGATCGGGGCAACCCTGCTCTGGTCGCTGAAGTCCAGACCTGAAAAACCGGCCTAGACCCGCCAGGCTTCGGTCATGTTGTGCTGGGGTAACGCCGCGCCCACGGTACCGTTCTTGTCCGGCCTTGAGTAGCGTCTGAAGTGCCATTCCATTGAACGCAGTAGCTCAGATGAAACGGCCTGGTGCGAGGTGCTGTCGAAAAGGTTGTGGCACTCGCGTGGGTCGGTCTCCACGTCGAAGAGTTCGTGGGGTCCGCTTGGATGCCTGTGTACGAGTTTGAATCGGCGCGTCCGCGCCATGCGCACAGTCCCATACTCGCCAAACTGAGTGTCTCGCCAGGACCCGCCCTCTTCCGGCTCGAGAAGAAGTGGCCGCATGCTACTGCCCGCGTAGTCGGCGCCGGGGGGTAACTGCGCTTCCCCCGCTTCCGTCAGCGTCTGGAACAGATCCAGGTGATCCACCAGTTCCTCGCGCCGCACTCCTGCCGGCAAAACGCCAGGCCAACTCAGAATCAAGGGCACCCGGATCGACTCCTCCACCATGTTCAGCGGCCGCGTCCCGTTTCCCTTGCCCCATATGCCGTGATGCCCGCAGTTCAGCCCGTGATCTGACGTGTATACCACCAGCGTGTTGTTCAGCTTGCCTGTTTCCTCTACAGCCTGCAACAATTGCCCGACTATCTCGTCTACATGGCTGACCGCGGCATAATACTGGACCTGCGCTTCGCGTTCGCGGCCGCGGTCCACGCTCAATGACTCCAGCGCCTGGTCGCCAAACGGATAGAGCTCGGCCACAGGAATGTCGCCAAGTGCCGCGTCGCGATACAGTTCGGTCAACCTCTCCGGATGTCCGCTCCAAGGGCCATGAGTCGCGGTCAGTCCGACGAGCAGGAAGAACGGGCGCTCATCATTCGCCGTTACGAATCTGACAGCCTCACTTGCGATGATGTCGTCGGTAGTGCCGCTGAAAGTCTCCATCCGGCCCTGGTTGCAGAAATCACGAGTCCCTTCGTGGAGAAGTGGGTAGGCGCTTCCCACACTGAACCAGGAACTGAAACCGTTCGCAGGCAAGTCCTCATTGCCGGCATGCCACTTGCCGGCAAGGCCCGTCCTGTAACCTGCCTCCTGCAGCAGCTGCGGCAGGGTCCGCTCTCCCGCCAGCCACGGCTTCCGGTCAAAAGCCATCGCAATGTAGTCGTGGACGCCGTGCTGCGAAGGCGTCAGTCCCGTCATCAGCGATGCGCGCGCCGGCGAACAGACAGGCGTCGGCGTAAACGCGTTCTCCATTACAACACCGGATGCCGCCAAACGATCCAGGTTTGGTGTCACCACTTCCTGATTGCCGTAAGGGCCGCACGCCCACTGCCCGTGATCGTCAGTGACGAACAGGAGAATGTTCGGCTGTCTAAATGTGGTTGCCATGCATTTTCAGTCCGCAGTCCCGCTGTAGGGGCGCGCCTTGAGGGTGCCCTGATGGATTTACCTCAATCCACCTGCTAAGGAATTCAGTTCTGTGGAGGACGAGATTGATTTCTAGCCATTGGCTAGTCCAGCACATTTATCCCGAAAATCAAGCAGTGTTACATGAGATTGCGGACGGGTCTATAAGAATGGTAAGGTGTCGCCACCACAGTGAACAAGATTCTTGTAATCGTGACAAAAGTTGGTTGGGGGCATGGCGCCCTCTTTTTGGTTACAAGGTCAATGTTAGCTGTGGTGGCAACCGATCATCTTTAGTCACCAAAGGGGCACCTTCTCATGTTTCCCAAACATTTATCTATCGCTATTGGGGTTCTTCTTGTGCTTTTTGCTGTGCTAGGCACTGCACAGTTGCAAGCACAAGAGCAAGAAATCACTTTGCAAGAGTATTTGGAAAATCTCATGGAAATTGTGCTTGAATCGCGGGAAATTGTCAACGAGATTGCGGAAGCAGCGGCGGACAAAAATGAAGTGCGAGCACTTGAAACACGAGTTGCCGCTTTGGAGACAGCGATGCCTTGGCCTACCGCGACTCCGACCGTAACGCCGACCCCGACACCTTTTCCAGACGAGGCGCGCAATTTTGCCCATAAGTTGGCAGTGGACGATCACGCCAGAGTATGGAGCAACTTTTTTGACAAGAGCGAAGATGAGCAAATCAGGATCGTTGATGTCTATCAGGACTATTTTGTAAAGACCTCCGAGGTATGCAACCTAGACCTTGCCAAGACTTACAATCTTATTCAGAAATATGCAAAGCCGAAAGATGGGTACAGGCCTGCGCATTTGGATAGATGGCTACGAAACATAGGAGTGCCAGACGGTGCCTGGAGGCTCGACTTTATTGCACGCATCGCTTCAAACTCTGTCATTCAGAGCATGATTAGAAATGGTGGTTGCGATAGCTATTTGAAATGGTATACCGGTGGGTAGTTGTCTTAACAGGTGAGAACAACTGGAGAGGGCGTGAGTTGCCCGTCCTCTCCATATTAGGGCAGGGGGACAAAGAAACTCTAACCCAAATAAGAAACGTTCAGATAAGACTGTGAAATTTACCAAACCGCAATCCAACCGAAAACGTGGACGCCCTGAAAGGCCACTCAAGATTGTTGACACACCAGAGAATGTCGCCCACTCACTCTTCGGACTCCCGTCTATCAAGACGACAAGAGAGTAGGATTTATCACTGCCGACACGCACACATATCAGTGCTCAATTCGTACTTTGGTATGTAGTCCCCTCAATAAATCTTCAATGTATCCTCGCCGGCGAGTTGAATTACGAACAGGGCCATTCAAATGTATAATTCGACACGCACGCAGCGGCCCTCCAAACTTTCTGCCTGGCCGATTTGCCCCTCCAATAGGAGTACAAACGAATGGCGAAACCCTTAGAGCCTCGACACTTCCAGGTCTTCAGCCGTGCTTGTCAAGGATTCTTTCTATGCCTGGCCACCCTATTCCTCGCCGCCTGTCAGCTCGCGATTCAGCCGCTGGAATCGCCGTCACCCCCAGCAGTAGTTGACGAGAGCCCCACTCCGGTCGAAGCTGCACCGGAACCTACCGAAGTGAGCGTACCTGCATCACCAGGCCTGATCCAACTCCTCGACCCCCTCGACGAACCGGAATTCTACTGCGTTGACGTACCCGGTTTCGGCCGCTCCCTGAATCTGCAGGGCGCCCTAACCGCGCACACCTGCAAGCCCGGCGCCGACGACGAGATGTTTCTCTTCAACTCGCCGGCCGTGGGGCAAATTTCGATGCCCGCGTATGATCTTTGTGTGGAAGCAAGTGGGGAAGAACCAGGATCAACGCTGCAACTGGCCGGCTGTGCCGACGCGCCCCTGCAACGGTTCCGCTACGACGACAACGGACAGATCCGGCTCGAACAGGGAACTGCTGACGGTGAACTGTGTCTGACAGTAGGACCAGAGCCCGGCGAACCCACCGGCGGCCCCAGTCACCTGCGTCGAACGCTTACACTGGAGAACTGCAGCCAAATCGAAGAGACGCGTACACTCTGGACCGTCGGCTCCCCCAATGTCACGGCGGGAGAGCCGTAAGTCTCAGAGAATACCGTCAATTCCTATTCCGGTTTGGCTTTCGGCGATGGGTAGCCTAAGCCCCCTCAACCGGGAACTGTCCCAACCCGTACAGGTAAATGTCCGGATCCTCGGGCGGTGTCACACCGCTCTCAATCAGCGCCTGCATGGCATTGGCCATCACCGGTCCCAAATAGTGAGGACAGCTGAAGTAGAAGTCGGCCATCGCATCTGGATTGTCGCCAACCCATTCGTCTCTGCCCTCAGCATGATTCGAGATGATCCCCACCGAGGCAAGACGTACGCCCGCCTTGCGGAAGACCGGCAACTCATGCGCCAGCGTATGACCCACGACGTGTGCGCCCATCTCGGCGTAGACCTGGATCTCCTTGGCAGTCTCAAAGCGCCCCCAAGCAGTGCAGACGTAGACTGAGTCCTTGTAAACACCGGCAAACTTCGGCTCCTTTTTCGCAGCCTGGTAAAGGTGTTCACTCATGATAGGACAGAAAGGGTCCTTGAAACGTGCCGACCGTTTGCGCCCGCCGAAAAAGGGCTGGTCGTCGTCCGGCCGGAAAAACATCATGTAGTCGCTATTGATCGTGATGCTCCATGGCGGCAGCGGCTCGCCCGGCTTGTCCGGCCTCTGAATACCGCCAACCGATGCCTCCACCATTGCCCACTGAACGCCCGCCTGCTCCAGCACCCAGGCCACCTGTTTGGCTGCCAGCCATGGCGTGCGCGGCCGGCTTCCCTGTCCCCCTCCGTGGTCCCACATGCCGTGCATGGCCGTGCGCAAGGCGTTCTGACCGCCGATACGCAGCAGCTTGAACGGCGCAGTGCGGCCATAAGGAGTGTCGAAACTCTCAAAATAGTCGGTCATTTCTACGTTTGCCATCTCCAGGTCCTCGGGGAAACGGGCCCCCCAGGTGCCGGAGCCGCCGATAAGGGCATAGCCAGCCGGTGGAATATCGCTCATTTTTCGTCCTTAGTTTACTTGTGAGGATTGAGGCCCCATGCAGGGAATTGCCGTTCGGCGGTCACCGTTCATACGGGCTGAGTCAGTGACTGACTGAATACCGCTGGCGCTTCTGTCAAACTGGAAGTACAAACACAGTTATCCCCGTCCGGAATCTGTAGCGTCGACAGCAACTCCAGTTCCAGCTCCAATGCAATCTCTGGGAAGACCTTCGTATACAGATGGTGGATCGTACCCCGGATATTGTGTTCCTGCTCCGCTCCTTGGGCGTAGTTGCTGACCATATGGTAGTAGAGCACATGGATCCCGAGGTATCGGGCCAGAAGAGGATTCATACAGTCGCCATGCAGCGTGGCGACCGTCGGGCGGTCAGGCTGCAAATCGGACGCAGTCTTTGCCACAGCCAGCCAGTGGAGAATGTCAAAGTCGGTCTCAAACGTGATCGACTCCGGCACCACCAGCGCAACGCGCGTATCCGCCGGCGGGCGTACGCCCCGGATCTGCCCGCTTTCCACATAAGGGGCCAGCTTCCCTTCCATGATCCCCTGCAGCTCCGGGCAAAACGGCTGTCCCAGCAGAAAATGCGACTTCGACCACATGCTCTCAAACGGCGTGCCCGGCAACCCCCGGTGTACCGGTCGCGTCCAGAAACTCCACGGTAGCACGACGTCGCCCGGACGAATCGCCTCTTCACCCTGACGCCAGTCCGCAATGCCCGACGTCCCCCCCACAAGCATCACCTTGACACCCGCCTGCCACAGCACCCAGAAGCTCTTCTCAAAGTTCAAGTGATAGAGGGAGTCCTCCCCCACGACTTCCCCGTAAGAGGGGATCCACAGCACATCGCGTCCCGTCGCGGTGACAAAGTGGACCACCAGCGGCGAAAGTCCGTACGGCGTGTTCAGCCGTTCCCTTCTCGCTACCTGCCATCCCTGCGCTTCCGCTCGCTGAACCACACCATCCACACCGTAGCCCCAAAGCGGGCTTCCGGTGAAAGAAGCGAATTCAGCTTGGGGACCATCATACTCTACTGTGGAATCGACTCTGAGTTGCATATGCCCAATCGGATTTCAGTAAATCAGCCCGACAAACCCACCATCACGTAAGGTCCTCGACCTGCCAGCGAAACAGATACTTCTCAATTGCCTTGACCAGCAGATAAGCCCCCACCGCCAGCGCGCTCGCCACAATCGTAACCGCCCAAACTCTGTCTGCTCGGTACTGCGACATCGACTGAACGATCAGATAGCCGAGACCCTTGCGGGCAAACAGCCACTCTGCAACCACTGCCCCGATAATGCTGCCGGTAAACGCAATCTCGTGAGCTGCAATGTAGTACGGGAGTGCACTCGGCCAGCGTACCTTCGTGAAAATCTCCCACTGGCTGGAGTCCAGAGTCTGCATCCTGTCAAGCAACACGGGGTCGGCCGATTTCAGTCCCTTCGTCACGTTCGCCAGTATTGGGAAAAACGTAATCAGCACCACGATTATGATCTTTGGCAGCGGCGTGTCACCGAGAATAATGATCAGAATACTGGCGATCGTTACAAATGGGACGTTCTTGATGATTACCGTCCACGGAAGGGCCAGGGACTCCATCCATGGCAGATAGAGGAACGAGATGGACAGGGCAATCGCGATCGCATTGGCAACCGCGTATCCCGTCAACGCCTCTACAATCGTAATCCACGTGTGAGAAGCCAGTAGCTCACGCTCCGTCCACAAGACCCCACCCACCATGTCCGGCGGCGGCAGCAGAAATGACGGAAAGCCCGTAACCTGTATCGCCAGGACCCACAGGACAGGTACGGAAACAAACATTATGAGGTAGGCAAGACGGTCGTTCATAGGCATTACCCGGCTGTTAGTGATGCCAACGGAATCTGAAGCGATGGCCAATACTGGTTCTGCTTAGTGTCCCCTACGAGAGTTCCTGATCAGCGCCTCAGTTGCTCAACTCGACGGCTCGGTAAAGCGAAGTACGCACTCGCGCTACCTCGCGCAGGTAGTTTTCGTCTGTACGGGAAGTCCTCGAACGCGGCCGCGGCAACCCGACCTCAATGATTTCCGCAATGCGCCCGGGCCGGGCTGACAGCACAACCACTCTGTCCGACAGAATGGTCGCCTCCTCCACACTGTGCGTTACAAAAATTACAGTCTTCGCTGACCGGCTCAGGACGCCCCCTAGCCACTCGCCCATGGCTTCCCGCGTCAATTCGTCAAGCGCGCCGAACGGCTCATCCATCAACAAAATAGCCGGATTGTGGACAAGCGCAGCGGCAATATTGACCCGCTGCTTCATCCCACCCGATAGCTGGTGCGGATAGTGGTGGTGAAACTCCCCTAGGCCAAAGTCGGTCAGCAGTTCATCCGGTGACAATGCGCCGTCACGCCCTGTAATCTCCAACGTCATTTTGACATTGCTCAACGCGGAACGGGATGCCAGCAAGGCCGGGCGTTGAAAGGCCACCCCTATCTGATGCTGGCGGCAGGCATTCCTGGGTGTGTCTCCGTTGACCCGCACCTCGCCACCGCTGGGTTCCTCCAGTCCGGCAGCGATGCGCAGCATAGTCGTCTTGCCGCAGCCCGACGGGCCAATCAGGGTGACAAACTCGCCGTCCTGGACGGTAAGGCTGACCTCCTGTAACGCCTCTATGTTGCCAAACCGCTTGTTGACCTGCGAAAACTCGATAGTCAATGCTGTTTTCTTCCTCTTGCGGGCCTACTCGCACATGGGTAGTTCCATCTGGTCGTACTGGATTAACGAGGCCACCTGCCTGTTCCAGCGCTCGGCCGACATGTGGCCTAAGGGCAGTTCGTCAGCCCCGACTACAAGAGCCTCCTGAAGCTCGTATCTTCGCAGAGCCTTTTCCTTGGTCAGTTCAACATCGACCGCGTACCTGACTGCGATCTCGGCGGAATCTTCAGGGCTCTCAATCACATGCCTGAGCCCCCGCAGGACGGCCGCCAGATAGCGCCGCACCAGGTCGGGGTTTTCTTCCAGGGTCGACCGCCGCACGACCAGGACCTCCGAATAATCGTCCCAGCCCCACTCGCTGAACCGGAACGCCACCCAGTTCATGTAACCCTGTGCCTCCAGGAGCTGGGGCTCATTGATCAGCCAGGCCGCGGTGTAGTCCATCTCACCCTCTATCACGGGCTCCGGCGAATAGCCGGTCACCACAAGCTCAACCTGGTCGGGAGAGATTCCGTGCCTCGCCGAGATGAGCTCAAAGAAGTGGCCATCGCCCTCGTGTAGGCCGATAGTTTTGCCGATAAAGTCCTCCGGCGTCAGCCTCTTTCCGGAGCGCTGATCCTGCGGCGTGTCGTGATCCAGGCCCAGCCAGATGTATGGGCTGTGTTTGATAATGGCGCCGACGGCAACAATATCTGCCCCATCGTGTCCCGTGAGTAGGCCGGGAATCAAGCTGCCCCCGGCGCTCACCGCAAAGTCAACCCCGCCGTCAATCAAAGTCTGCACGTGGCCGATACCCGACCCGCCCCGTACCAGTTCGGCCTCCAGACAGACATCGTTGAAAAAACCCAGTTCAACCGCGTTGTACCACGGCGCGCCTCCGCCATTCAATATCCAGGACATCCCAATTTTCACCAGGTCCATGCTTTCGCAGTCCATCGATTCCCAGGCGCCATCCAGGTCGGGCAGGAGCTCGTTGGTAATGTAGTTTTCAGCCGGAAAGCTATCTTCAACACAGGCCAGTAGTCGCTCAAATTCGGCGTCGCTTTCGACTTGCCCCCCAGCCGCAGCGCCCATTCCCGCCTCCGTCTCGGGGATAAGAACGGGAAACATGCAAGCGCTCAAAAGCAGTGCCGTCAAGGCATATAACAAGATAAAGAAGCTGGAGTTGCGCATTCTCAGGTTCCCCCCTTGATAACTTATACGTCGGAGGATTTGACATTCATATTTGCTGGATGCTGGAATTCAACAATGAACCCCGTAGAAAACTCCTCAGATTAGCGAGCAAGAATGACGAGAAAGGCCAAGGGCAGCAGCATTGCCCCTACCCTCAGCCTCCCTATCGAAGGTCACCCTGTAAGGTACGAATCTTGTCGAGTGGTATCCGCTGCTGTGTGAGCCAGTGAGAGACACCTCTCAGAGCACACTCTCGCCCTTCGCACTGACTATTTGCACGCCTCCAACTCAAGCTGGTCATACTGGATCATAGTAGCCACCTGCGTGTTCCAGCGCTCAGCCGACATGTGGGACACCGGCAGATCGTCGTTGCCGACGACAAGCGCTTCCTGCAACTCGAAGCGGCGCAGGGCCTGTTCCTTGGTGAGCTGTGCGTCAACGCCGTATACGACAGCGATTTCGGCAGATTCGTCGGGATTCTCGAGCAGGTAGTTCAGTCCCGCAGTCTGAGCGGCCAGGAAGCGGCGCACCAAATCGGGATTCTCTTCAAAAGTCTCCCGCCTCACAACCGTCACATCACTGTAACCATCCCAGCCCCAGTCGCTGAACTGAAAAGCCACCCAGTTCATGAAACCCTTCTCTTCCAGAAGTCTCGGCTGGTTGACGATCCAGGCGCCGATGTAGTCCATCGCCCCTACCAGGACCGGGTCCGGGGTGAATCCTGCCTCCATCAGCTCGACCTCATCGCGCGGAATGCCATGCTTGTTGGCCATGAACGAGAACAGGTAGTCGTCATTCCCCTGTATGCCAACCTTTTTGCCGATAAAGTCCTGAGGCGTCAATACCTTGTCCGAGCGCTGGTCCTGGGGCGTGTCTGGGTCCAGCCCCAGCCAGATATATGGACTGTGCTTGAGGAACGTGCCGACGGCAACAACGTCGGCCGGGGTCGGACTCGAAACGATCGAAGGCACGCGGCTCCCTCCCGCGACAATGGCGATATCCACGGCGCCGCCTGCCAGCGTCTGCAGATGGTCCACGCCCGGCCCGCCGGCCACCAGTTCAACCTCCAGGCAGACATCCGCAAAGAAGCCCAATTCGATCGCGTTGTACCAGGGCGCCTCCTCGTCATTCAGGACCCATGGCATCCCCACCTTGATGCTATCGACACTGTCGCACTCCATCGGCTCCCAGGCTACGTCTGAGGCAGGCAGAAGCTCATTGGTGAAGTAGCTCTCAGCCGGGAAATTCTCCACGACGCAGGCCAGAATGCTTTCGAACTCTGCCTCGCTGTCGTTTTCGGCCATCTCGTCGCCTTCTTCTTCTGCCATCGGGGCAGCCTCGGACTCCATCGACTCTTCCTGGGCGGCAGGAGCCGGCGCAGCACAAGCGCTCAACGCGAGCGCCAGGGCGGCAAATAAAAGAAGAGAAGCAATCGTGCGGTTCATTGATGACATCTCCTTTGAATGGGTCAGTTCAGACGAAAAATGCGTCATGCGGCAGATAAAACTCAGGTTGTAGCAGTAGCCGGTACTCTCCCGGCTTTCCAGATCAGGCTGGATAGTCTTCGCGAAGGAAGTAGGCCTTGTCAAGCGTGCCATTGCTGGATGTAACGTCGGCCGTCACCCAGTGTGTGGCATAGCCGCGCCGCCAACTGTCCGACGCATTGCGATGGGATGTATGCAGCGCCTGGCTGTGGTGGAAGACGACGCCTCCCTTCTTCACGAGGGCCAGCGACTCCTTTTGCAGATCAATCAGCTCTGGCGGCGGCACCAGGTTGTACGGCTCGCCGGGCACCGCTTCGTGCGGCAGGATCGGCCCCTTGTGCGAGCCGTCGATGTACCGCAGACACCCGTTTTCCTTGCCGACGTCGTCAAGCGCAATCCATGCGGTGATCACATGGTCGCCGGGGTCGCACTGAAAGTAGAAATTGTCCTGGTGGTACGGTTTGGCCGAGCCGAAATGGGGTGGCTTCATGAAGATCTGATCGCCCGACAACAGGGGTGTTCCACCCAGCAGTTCAGCCAGCAGTTTGTTCAGTCGCTGGTCCAAAACAAACTTCTGGAACTCCGCCTTCTTCAGAAACGGTGTGTCGATCTTGCGTGGAGCGACCTCTCCATCGTCCGATTTGTCCACGACGTAGCCGTCGCCGTCACTCTTCAGTTCCTGCTGGCTCAATTCCAGGGCAATCTCGGCTATCTGGTCAGCCTCCTCCCGGCTGAAGACACCCTCCTCAACTGCCCAGCCCTTATCCCAATAGTGTCGGTATGTTTCTGAACGCATGGCGGCCTCCTCTGGAAAGTGGACCCAACTGAAAACCCGAATATCGCTCACATGGTCACAATTATGCCATATCTGAGCGGTCTTCGCCTGTTCGGGCGGCAAGCAACTGCCCGAGGCCTGCTCCCGTCTGCCAACCGGACCATCTTTCACCAGAACCTTCCTGCCCCAATCTCCTCGTCCCTACTACCTCGTGCCTGCCTTCGCACTCCCAGCTCTTCCAGCAAAGGCTTCATCATCGCTTCCCGCTCCTGGCGTACCCTTTCCATGATCTCATCAAAACTGGCCTCAGGCTCCTCCCGTCTCCATGACCACAATCGCTCGTGCATCTCGCCCGCTGATTCCGTAAACCCCTCTTGACTTCGTTCCTGACTCCGCTTCCGACCCATCGCCTCTCTTCCCTTTCTCTATCAACTCTTTCTCACAACCTCCCTCTCACTATATCTCACCCCCATTTTGGGATGCACCCCCTGTTCACCCCCTCTGGGGGAGCCCTCCTTCTCTCCCTGATGTTGTCCGACCCCTTCTGGCTAAGGTCGCATCGACCTGTGACGAGACCCCGACTGTCTAGTCCTTAAATCGGTGCATTTT
>VXRG01000053.1 GCA_009838625.1 Caldilineaceae bacterium SB0664_bin_27 | reverse complement strand
GGTTGATATGATTAAAATATAACATATTTTTTGAAAGCGTTTGGGGCCGAACTGTTGCCTGGGCCGAAACCACCGCCGTTTGCGTGATCAGGGCAAGAATTCCACGATACACACCAATTTTGGCAGGGCAATCGCATCTAGTTTTGTAGGCCGATTCCACTGAATCCGCGGCCAGAACAATGCGCGAAAAGTGGAAATCGTCTTTAGGTTGCTGGGTCGCGATCAAGTGTCGGCGCAGCACAGGCCGTCAAAAGTCAAATTCACTCAGTTTTCCCGTCTACCTGCTGCCATTCGAACACTTCTCTATGTCTGATCTCGACTTGGAGGGGGATTCCGAAGCAATTCGATGCTTTGACCCAGTTTCGGTGCAATTGCCCAAGCGTGCCCTGGGGAGGATTTAGGCGTTAGGATAGAATCCAGTAGAATACGGCAACAGTGGGTCTCGGTCAAATACTTCTGATCCGTATCGGCATACCTGCTGAATGACGGGGGGACCTCGGCTGAGGAAGGACGAGTCTTCACTATAGAGAGCACGACTTGGCAATCTCTGAATCCACGCAAGCCCGGTGGAGCCATCATCAGGCTGCGACGACCTTAACGCAGGCGCACTTGCCCATTCGTGCCGCCTTGGACGCCTACAGTTGGCCCTCGGACATGAACTACGAGGTCTTTCTCCAGGGCTCCTACAAGAATGACACGAATCTCGGCCAAGAAAGCGACGTCGACGTGGTCGTCCGGTTGAACCATAGGCTCAGGCCGCGCGTGGCCAAGCTTTCTGGTCAACAGCTACAGGAAGACCCCTCTCACCACGGGGCATACCAAAAGTGGAAGTCCTTCAGGGATCATGCGCTCAAGGCGCTGAGAGTCAGTTTCGGGAACGCGGCCAAGAGTGACCGGAAGACACTAAAGGTGCCGAAGGGAAAGATCCCGGCGGATGCCGATCTCGTTGTTACCCTGCGCTATAGAGAGGGCATAGCGTTCTACCTACCGGACGAGAGACGCTGGGTCGTCAGCTTCCCGCAGCAACACCACGCCCGAGGAGTGAGGAAGGAAAGGGCCGCCAGCAATCGGTTCAAAAGGACCATCCGCATGTTCAAGGCGGCCCGGAATCGACTGGTCGAGACGAAGGCGTTGACCAAGGATGACGCCCCCTCTTACTTCATCGAGTGCCTCCTCTATAACGTCCCGGAATACCTGTTCGCGCCCAAACTTGCGCCGACATACACGGGCATTGTTGGCTGGTTGAGGACCGTTAAGCTCAACGATTTCAAGTGCCAAAGCGGACAGGCGGAGTTGCTCGGATCAGGGCGGGAGCAGTGGTCCGAGAAGAAGGCGCGGGTGTTCGTCAAGGCTCTGCAAAGCCTATGGGACGCGGGGGGAGTTCAACGACGGTAGGGGCTGTTGACCATACGGTAGGGGATTTCTGAACTCCTATTGACTTTCACTGACAGTGTTAAGTAAGAGTGGTACTGGCATGAGTCCATCGGGGAAATGGGTGGACTTTACGGAGGTGGCAGCACACTTGCAGGATACAAAGGATTCGATATACCGCTGGGTCGATTCGAAGGTTTTCCTAGCTCACTGCGCTTGTCGACTGCTGAGATGCAAGCTGTCGGAAGTGGACGACTGGGTACGGTCTGGAAGTGATGAGCATATTCCTTTAGAGGGTGAAGGCAGAAGCACTGATGACAGCTAAATCTATTGACCCAGAATTGGCGGCATTTCAAGAGGGGCATCACTCGGTGGGAACTAGCAGCCCGTCTCCGTCTGGTGAGACTTCTAACGGCATCTCTTTGAAGAGTGCAATACACAACCACTTGTTGAAACTAGGCTTTTCCAGGAATGGTAGTGGGTATTTTGTAGACGGAGAGGTGACGAAGCAGAAAATTCGGAATCTTCATGCCGCCCAACGAGGGGATATCCTAGAAAGGCAGAGTTGCTTTGTTGAAACGCATGGTACTGAATTGGCGGACCATTTTGCGAGTGGCAGCCAGATTGACCCTCGGTCGATTGATCCAAAGCTAGTTCAGGTTTCCCCAGGCTCACTTGAGTCTCGACTGTTCAGATTTGCTTCGCTGCTGTGGTCCGTGCCTGTGTCGCAGGGCTTTGGCCGTCGATTGCGTTTCCTCGTCAAAGACGGACAGAACGATTGTTTAGTTGGTCTCTTCGCTCTAGGAGACCCAGTCTTCAATCTTTCCGCGCGGGACAATTGGATCGGGTGGACACACGAGGACCGCCGTGATCGACTCGTTCATGTAATGGATGCCTATGTTGTTGGCGCCGTTCCTCCGTACTCTCAGCTGATTGGCGGGAAACTCGTGGCCGCACTCATGGGTAGTAAGGAAGTGAGACGAGCTTACGAGCGGAGGTACCTAGATCGGCAATCGGTGATTCGCCAAAGGAAGCATAGGGCGCGGCTGGTTCTATTGACAACAACGTCTGCTTTGGGTCGTTCATCAATTTACAACCGCCTGAGCATACCAGAAGGCCCTCGCTTCCTCAGGATTGGCACTACCAAGGGTTTCGGTCACTTTCACCTATATGGTGAGGTATTCGACTTGCTCAGGGATCATCTGGAGAAGACGGGTCATCCCTATGCCTCAGGCAACAGGTTTGGCATGGGGCCGAACTGGAAGCTACGCGTCGCAAGGGCCGCACTTGAAGACATTGGCATAGACGGAGACTCAATCCTGAAACACGGCATTGAGCGTGAAGTATATGCGATCCCGCTTGCCGAGAATTGGAAGAAGGTCTTATCGGGAGAGCATCAGAGAGTCCGCTCTCTTACCAAACCGGCCGCCGAGATATCAGAATTCTGCCTGGATCGTTGGATTGTGCCTCGATCAGAGCGGGACGCGAGTTTTCGAAGTTTTGACAGTGGCAGCATCCTATCCACTCTATTGACCGGCGGCCCGGAGGCAGCGTGGTAATGACCACTGAACTAGAGGCGTGGCAGGCGCGTCTGTCATTGCACTTTGCGGCACTGAGGGAAAGTCGGCGTTCGAGGGCTAGTGCTAAACCACTCTTTGCGCTTGAACACGGTCTTGCCCAGACGGAGGTATCAGCTCTTGAGGTGGCGGTGCGGACTCACATCGCGTCCCGCGCGCCATCACGCGACCATTGGCTGGCGTGGGTTGTTTACGCCGCCGAATTAGGCTACCGGTACTCTGGTGACGAGTATTGGCAGACCTTCGAACAAGAGACGCCTGGATGGATCGTCAACGGAGACCGCTATGGGATTCGCAACTTCTACCGACGTTTTGAACGAGAATTCGATGGTGCGGTTCCCACGGGCCCTTGGGCTAAACACTTTTCCATCATATGTTGGCCCATCACGCATGCCATTCTCCCAAAGGACCTGCAGGTCCAACTTGCCCGGACACTCTACGAGTCCAGGTATCTATTGTCTGGAGACGTCCTCAGTTCTCCACAGAAACTAGGCGACCTCATTGCAGCCAGGACCTGGAACGCTTCGTCTCGCTTCCGGAATCTTGCGCAGGACACGCGGCTCTTAGGCCAGATAGCCGCAGCTCTTCTCATTCAAGAACAGGCTGGGGCGGACGAACTTGTATATCCCTCAACGCTACGACGGATCAGCGAGGATCTAGACCGAGAGCGGCAGGCCCGAGAATGGCTTCGGAAGGCACGTCATTCCGTAGACGAACGCGTGCGAATCCGCGGTCTAGCCTCACTAAGCAGCCGGACATTGCCCTCTAATTTCAGTCAGCTGGATGAGGCCAGGGCAGCCGTCGCCGCGCTAGGAATCGAGCCGAGACTCGTCCTTCGACCAAGAGATGCCTCCTGTGGAACGTGGGACCTATTACTTGAGGTTCCAGACCTGTCTCATTTGTTGCTGCGCTTTCCTCAGACCCGGGAGATACTCACAAGTTCTCGCTGTGTTGTCGCGGGGTCGAGTGGACGTCCACTGGCACGGAGTCGGCTTCTTTATAGCAGTCAACGCGTAAGACTTGCTAGGTGGCCGAATATCGATGAAGTGCTGCTGAAGTTCGAGAAGAGAGATCCGCAGCTCGATTTTCTTCTTCGTACGGAGTGTCTCCTCCGGCCTGGTTCCACTTGGCTGTTAAGGATCGCTTCCGATGGGCTGGCCTATGAGCGTAGGGGGCTGAGAGTCAGACCCGGTGAACGATATGTAATTCTTAGCACGGATGAGAAGATAGACGGAAGCGGGCATGTCTCTCCGATTGACGTAAAGTGCGCGGGAGTCAATGCCGCGATTCTCGATTTGCCTAGTTCACTCAAGGAAACATGGCAACGATCGATTCAAAATCTAGGGCTTGGGCAGGCAAGGGCTATCGAGGTTTGGCCCGCCGGCTTGTCCGCATTGGCATGGGATGGCGAAGGCTATGGCGAGTGGCCAGCCTCCGAGCGACCTTGCCTTGCCATACTTGCGGATCACCCGTTGGAATCCCTCAGGGTCTCTATAGATTCAGGCCCGCTTCACGTTTTCGAATCGACAACCTTAGACCCGGGAGAGCCCTTGTTTCTCGAACTTCCCCCTCTTCCTGTCGGGTTTCATAGGCTGAGATTCTCAGCAGATAGCAAGTTGGCAGGTGAGACAGAAACACTCGAAGAACAAGAAGCCACCATACGCATTCTTGAAGACAGACCACAGACTTCAACGATTGATCATCGCGGCCCGTTGTCAGTGCAAATCGATCCTCCGCACCCCACCATCGAACAACTCTGGGATGGTGACGTCGAAGTCCTGCTGCGAGGCCCTCAGAACCGAGAGGTTGCTTGTCGTGTCTCGTTGTTTGAAAGGAATGGGGGAGGTGCGATTCTTGCAAAGGACCTGCCACCGGTCAGATTGCCTGTATCTCCCGAGGATTGGAAGAACCACTTCGACAGACGTTTTCGAGAAAGAGAAGATGTACAAGAGGCCTACGACTGGGCGAACGTCTGCGTGATGGAGTTCGGCGTTGGTGAACTCGGGAGTTTCACACTTCGATGCGAGCGTCCCTTCACACCAATTCGATGGGCATTGAGACGGGAAGGTAAAGAATACGTGGCGCGGCTCTTTGATGACAGCGGCCACACAGGGCAACCCACTATCAGTCGCGCTACTTTCGAGAGTCCGTGTAACGAACAAGAGGTCCCAATCAAAGAAGAAATCCATGTGCCAGATCACGGTGGAATGTATATCGCACGAACACAATCTGATACTGCGGCGGTCATTGCTCCTCCCGTGCTCCCCCGCGGCTCCGGATTTGCCGCGCTAAGCTTCAACCCAGAAATAAAGCGTTTGAGGCGTTCTACTGACTCCGCCATGAGGGTAATTGAGATTTCAGGCATTTGGAGCCGGGCGAGGCTGCCCGGCAATCTCCTAGCTGCACTCCGACAGCAGAAGGTGATGGAGGTATTGGCCGCCGAACTCTTTCGCCTTGTATGTGGAGAAAACTGGACAATAGCAGAAGAGCAGACCGACCTTTCGGGGAGAGACTCGAGGGCCTTAGAGGCCTTATCCCGGGCGATATCCAGTAACCCTGTAGAGGCCGGCGCCGGCACTGCCCTTCTCCGCGACGCGGGAACGATGTCCTTATATGATTGCAGTCATCGGGTCGAGCATTTTGCCACACTGGCGGTCACGCACCGGCTGTTACCAGAGAGCATCCAACGGATGGCGACTAGCCGACCGGAGTCAACAAGCTTTGGCGCCCCTAGTTGGCTTGCAGAATTTGCCCTTAGACTTGCAAGCGATCCTGCCAGCGCCGAGGGCTGGGCGGGCTCTGACCTGCGCTCCGGGCTGAATCGTCTTATGGAGTCGCCATCTCTCTTCAGAGCCGCTAGGTTTGCGGTTCTAGCTACACAGCCTCTGCTTTCCTCTAGAGTCCAATCTGGCGACCTTTACGTAGGTTGGAAATGGCCATGAGACGTTTGACCGCCGCGGAAGTCCATGCCAACAAAGTAGCTGAGCTTGGACTCGACCGGACCGCGTTTAATCTGAGCTCGGTTGAGTCGGTTGCCGCCTCGCTGAGGAGATCAGCCAGCTTCTTGTGCCCTTGCGCGTCTACTACTCTTGTTAATGCAGTTGCTGATCCTCTTCGGGGGCTGGTAGAGAAAACGGAGGACATCAGGGGAATAGTCCGGGAAACACTCGAAGCCATGATCTCACACGGGGACCTCATTGAGCACCGCGACATCGAGGATCCAACACCCGTTGCACCAGTTCTCCTATATGTGGCTCCTCTCAGCTTTGTAGCTCGGGAGAGCGGTGCAGCAATACTTCTGGGTGTGTCCAATCCAGCGCTCGATAGTATAGCGGCCCGCATCGAATACATAGGCCATCTGCGACGTCTGAACCCTAATCCTGGTGAAAACCTCAGCACAGAGCTACAGCATCTCGGGTTCACCGAAACAACCCATCATCAATGGTTGAGAGCACCTCATAAGGAAACCCCTGCCCAGCATTTGGCTCGTTTTGACCGCCTCCTAGACGCAGCTCAGCCCTCAGGCGACGTGCCTGGTCTTGTGCTACTAGATGGGGAGCGGCCTGTTCGGTACTACCCTAGAAGATGGACGTCGGAGGGCTTGCTCTCTGGACGGTTCGTCGCGCGTCGAAGCCAAGCCTACGGTGGAGATTTGTGGTGCTACATAGAGATGAAAGACGGGAGGCCTGAGCGACTGGTAGACCTACCCTTGGCGGACAGTCGATGGCGTGGATGCGATGAAGCATGGCGTTTGCAGATGGCGATCGACGCAACTAGAGGAAGCGCGCAGTTGTTCAGGGTAAACTCGGGCGCAGAGAATTCATACGTGATACAATTCTTCTCTCCCATACCCATGTGGGCTCGCCGCAGACTCGACTCGGTAGGCCACCCTGTTTCAAGCCCTGGATGCCTTTTCGCCTATCGATTGGCCGAGGCTGAGTTAGAGCAGGAAGTGAACTTTTCTAGTGATGTATTGTGGTTAGCGGAACTAAAAGGGAGTCCAGAACCTCGTTGACCGACAGAAGGGGAAGAAATGTCGTTGACTATCATAGAGACCATCCAGCAGATGCAGGGTGCCCTGCAGGATTACATCGAGGCTACTTATCACATCAGTGATCCAACCCTTGTTGCGCAGCGTCAAGAGATTCTCCAGACACCTGGTGTGATTCACCAGCGCCCCTACTTGGAAAGCACGCCTCGCTACAAGACCGGTACGACCTTCAAAGACCTTGGACTTGACCCGGCCACGCTTGAAGTCTTCGGTGCTGTCTCTGAGCCCGATGGAGATCTGCGCCGACTGATATACGATCCTCCATATGAACACCAAGCGGTTTCGACGAAGCTGTCGCTCGTAGATGGCCGCAGCCTCGTTGTGATGACAGGGACAGGGTCAGGTAAGACTGAGTGTTTCCTATTGCCCATCCTGGGCAAGCTGGCTTGCGAAGCCCAAAGGAATGGCCAGGCATTCGGAGATACGCCCGCAGTAAGGACGATGGTACTGTATCCAATGAACGCCTTAGTCAATGACCAGCTTGGACGGCTCAGGCAACTGTTTGCAGATAAACGCATTTGCGACAAGTTCATGGGGTGGACCGGAAGGCCTCCTCGCTTTGCCCGATATACAAGCCGAACCCTGTATCCGGGGGTACGTGAAGCGAGGAAGGACCAAACCAAGCTTGCACCGATAAGGGACTACTACATAAGAAATCTGGAAATAGCTGGAGATCCGACCTCTCCCCAACAGGCTGAAGCAGAAGTGCTGGTTCGAGAACTACAGGAGCGGGGCAAATGGCCGGCCAAACCCGATCTGACTGGCTGGTATGGCCAAAGAAGGCAGCGATGGAAGGACGCAAAGACTGGAGAGTTCAAGAGGGCTGTTACGCTACCCCAAGATCCGGAGTTGCTTACTCGTCACGAAGTACAGGCGGCACCTCCAGACATCTTGGTGACCAACTACTCGATGTTGGAATACATGATGATGCGCCCGCTGGAAAGGCCAATCTTTGACCAAACGCGCGATTGGCTAAGCGCAAATCCTGAAGAGTCGTTCCTGTTGGTCATCGACGAAGCTCACCTTTATCGGGGGGCTGCGGGCACAGAGGTAGCACTCCTCATTCGGCGGTTGTGCACGCGACTCGGGATTCCGCCAGAACGACTACAGGTCATCTGCACTAGCGCAAGCATGCAGGACTCAGACTACGCCCTGAAGTTTGCCGCCCAACTCACTGGCAAGGATTCAGGAGACTTCAGTCCCGTTGAAGGCGAACTCTCTTTCCGTCCCTATGCAGCAAAGGGCTCGCTCGAAGATGCCCTGGCCCTAGAGGCGATTGACCTTGCCGATTTTTACGACTCGGAGTCTGACTCAGGTCGAATGTCGCACGTTGAGGATTTCCTGCGGTACCAAAGGGTCGAACCATCGGGCCCCCTGCATCAAACACTGCAGAAAGCGCTTCAATCATTCCCACCGATGTCGAAACTTATCAATGTGACGATGACGGAGGCTCAACCGGTCGCAGATCTCGGGGAAATGTTATTCGAGGAGACTCCCTCTGATGTGGCCGATCGGGCTGTCACTGCACTGATAGCTCTAGCCAGCATGGCCAGGCCTGACTCAGACCAGCCCGGGCTGATGCCTTGTAGAGTTCACTCCCTCTTTAGAGGACTCGCAGGACTGTGGGTCTGTATGGACTCTCAATGCACTGAATTGCCAGCAGAGCAACGTGGAGGACCTTCGGGCAGGTTGTTTGGTCAGCCCCGAGCTGTATGCGAATGCGGTGCGAGGGTCCTGGAACTCTATACTTGCCGCAATTGTGGTACGGCCTATGCTCGGGCCTATACCAACGACGTCGGAGAGCCCGATTTCCTTTGGTCAGAACCAGGCGGCGCACTCAGGACGTTGTCGGGGTCGTACAGCGAATTGGAGGCCGTAGACCTTCTCCTGGAAGAGCCTGTCTTCAAGAAGAACGTTGAAGTTGCCGACTACGATCTGGTAACAGGACGTTTGAACCCTCTCAATTTAGGGGGGCGGAATCGGCAGGTCTACTTGCGGGCCAACCGTGCAGACCCTCCTAGCACTGAGGATGGCGCCTCTTACTCATCCCCGGGCGAATTCAAACCCTGCGCAGGATGTGACGGGACCGCCGCATTCGGACGAACTTCTGTTCAGGACCATCAGACCAAGGGTGACCAACCCTTTCAAGCGCTCATTTCAAAGCAGATTCAGGTTCAGCCCCCTAGTCCCAAACCGGCAACCAAGCTGGCTCCCCTACGAGGCCGGAAAGTCCTCATCTTTTCGGATTCCAGGCAAATGGCCGCCCGCCTCGCACCAAATATCCAGACCTACTCGACACAGGACGCGCTGCGCCCCCTAATCGTATCGGGATACGATCTCTTGAACAGAAATCCGACAATAGCCCGATTCCTTTCGCTAGAAGATCTATACCTCGCAGTGTTGATCGCAGCCAAGGAAATGGGAGTACGGCTGCGGCCCGGATTGAGAGCCGGCGAAAGTTTCGAAGGAGAGAATACTGTAGACCAGGCACTCGAAAGCGGCGCACTAGAGGACGATGGTTTCCTCCTTGAACTCCTCATGGACCTCAAGAATTCGCAACCACCTGCATCGCTGCTTCGTTCGATCATGACTTTGATAACAGATAGGTACTATGGTTTGGAGCCGCTGGCATTGGCATCACTTGTGGAGCGATCGAGCCATACTTCCGTCGTAACGGCCTTACCTGATATTCCTAACTACGCGGAGTCAGATGCCGAAAAGCTCGCACTCGTCCGCGCGTGGCTACGCTGTTGGATGCGGCCGGGAATATGGTTGAGCCGAATGCCAGGAGCCTGGTCGTCTACAGTTATTCATTCACGTTCAGGCAGATTCTCGGCTATGAAGCGTCTCCTATCCGACACGTCGAGTATAGGGCTCTTTGAAAGGAAATGGCTTCCGCAGTTACTGGAGACATTTGCCGAGCCGACATCTAAGGGCATGTTCCGACTGGCCGGGAAGGAGCTGTCGCTAGCAATCGGTGGCGACTGGTCGTACTGCCAATCGTGCCGTACAGCCCAAAGACCACTTCCAGGGAGAAACACTTGTGCCAACTGCGGGCGTGACGTTGCTGAACCCATTGACCCAGACGCAGATCCTGTCTTCGCCGCCAGGAAAGGGTACTATCGGTCCAGCACATTGGCCGCTTTGGCGTCACCGCCGATACCTCCAATGGCCCTCATTGCTGCAGAGCACACTGCGCAGGTCAACACTGCACAGGCGAACGAGATTTTCTCCAAAGCTGAGGAGCACGAGATTCTCTTCCAGGATGTGGACTTGGGTCCTGGGGATACGGGGCAAGAGAGACCGGCGATAGATGTTCTCTCATGCACTACCACAATGGAGGTTGGCATCGACATAGGCGCACTCTCAGGTGTGTCTCTCAGGAACATGCCTCCAGCCAGAGCAAACTACCAACAGCGCGCCGGCCGAGCAGGACGCAGAGGAGACTCGGTGGCAACGGTTACTGCATTCGGGAGCGCTGACAGTCACGATGAGCACTACTTCGAACATCCCGATCAGATGATCCGAGGAGTAGTCGATGAACCATCACTGACCCTAGACAATCCTGTGATTGCCCGACGTCACGTTACGGCACATCTGCTACAGCAATACCACCAAGCAAGGTTACCTCAGATTAGCCCAGAAGATCAGCCCCATCTGTTCGCTGTGCTAGGGACAGTGGCTGACTTCAAGAACCCCGGGAAGGCATTGAACCGCGTTGATCTGGAACAATGGCTGTACTCGAACGAGGCCGAGTTGAGAGGGGAGGTCGATGCGCTGCTTCCAAAAGAGGTTGCTGGCGTTGAACGCCAAAACCTTCTTAGCCAGCTAGTTGAGGCAACGTTGCGTGACATCGACACCGCCATCGAGTACGTCCCACTTGGTTCGGGCGAAGACAGTGAGCCGAGCGAGGCGGGTGATACGGCGAGCCTGGAGGCACCGGAAGAGGCAGGTGAAGAAGGGCCAACCCGAGACCCTTCCGAGAATCTGCTAGACCGTCTGCTCTACAAGGCTGTGCTTCCTCGGTATGCGTTTCCTACAGATGTTGCCGCGTTCCATGTTTT
The DNA here is from genome assembly GCA_009838625.1 of Caldilineaceae bacterium SB0664_bin_27. Classification (GTDB taxonomy): domain Bacteria; phylum Chloroflexota; class Anaerolineae; order Caldilineales; family Caldilineaceae; genus Bin5. The sequence continues at coordinate 49,583 of VXRG01000053.1, read as the reverse complement.
TGACAAAGAGCGCTCAACCAGTTATCGCGCGGCATTTCGGTATACGCCGTCACAAGGACTTGCTACTGCGCTCTCTCAATACGCGCCGGGGAAGGAGGTCTGGATTGACAGCAAACTCTGGACCTCGGGAGCGCTGTACTCGCCATTCTCAGGTGATCGGTTCAATGCCTGGAACAGCCGACGACTGTACTACGAATGCAGCGTATGCCATTACGCCCTCACCGACCCCTTGGGTGAAGCAGAAAGGGGAGCGACCAAAGATTGTGACGGTTGTGGCGGCATAGGAACGTTAGGTCCAGCAAAGACCTGGCTGAGGCCCCCTGGATTTGCGCATCCCGTCAGCCGAGAAGAGGGGACATCACCAGACGACCAGCCGGCAAGGAGCTACGCCACCCGCGCCAAGTTGACGATGCCTACCCCATCAGACCCAGAGGGGTGGACAAATCTTAATGAGCGTATTCGCAAACACTACACTAGGGATTACCTGCTCGTCACCAACCGTGGGCCGCGAGACGAAGGTTACTCTTATTGCACAAGATGCGGCCTCATCGAACCTACCGCGACACGGGACGGTCAACTGGGAGCAGACCACCGTAAACCATATCCCGATCCAAGGGATCAGAATTGCCCAGGTGCGGGTACGACTACCGGATTAGTACTGGGGACGGACTTCATCAGCGATGTGCTTCTCATATCGATAGGCGTGAAGCCACCGCTCACCCTATTGCCGGGCTTGCTGCCAACAAACGTTGCACTGCGCACAATCAGCGAGGCACTAGCGATAGCAGCATGCAGGCTCTTGGAATTGGACCCCAATGAGCTGCAGGCTGAATACCGACCTGCGCTTACTGAATATGGTCGCAAGGGTCTCGAAGCCGAGATATTTCTCTATGACACTTTGTCGGGTGGTGCCGGCTTTGCCCGGCGTGTCGGTGAACTAGGGCTAAACGTCTTCAAAGAAGCCTTATATATCCTGGAAAGATGCCCAGAGAACTGTGATCGGTCATGCTATCGCTGCCTGAGAAGCTACAAGAACAAGTTCGAACACGACCTCTTGGACCGCCACCTAGGCGCAAGTCTCTTGAGATTCTTGATCGACGGAAGCTACCCGTCAATGGAAGTCGAACGTTTACGTGGTTCAACCAAATTGCTCTGCGAGGACCTCATCAGGCAAGACCTTCCTCATGTGACCTTCGCTTTAGACCATCCTATGACACTCCCTGGTCTCGGCCCAGTGACGATTCCCATATGCGTGAAACGGGCTGATGGGACCGACTTCTTCGTGGGCCTTTGTAAACCGCTTACGAAAGACACGCCTGCCGATGAGGCGCTCAGGAAAGTCAGGCAGACTTCTCCTGCCCACCAGGTGGTGCTCTGTGATGAAATTGTGGTGACGAGGAACCTGCCGGCGGCCACCAGTCAAATCATAGAGGCAATAGACTCGGGCTAGCACATTCAGAATGACGGATGACTTCCCTCACCTCATGCTATCGTGGATGATCGCTACCGCGAGGGGACGGAATGGGCGCCTCTGCACTGTCTCAACGTTTCGGTCGAGTAGCAACAGACATCGGCGAGCACATTAGGAACAGCCACTACCGTCCAGAGCGATACTACCTACCGCCCAATATAGCCATACCATCTGCTAAGCCCCAACTTGAAGACGGTTCTGTCTATCGTCAAGAAAAGCTCCGCCACTTGGAGTCGAACTGCAAGGATGCCGGTCCGGGCCGCGCGGCACGAATATGAGTAGACGGAAGTGACTCGCGCCAGAATAAGGCGGTGTGTACGCAGGCGCCGAGAGGCTCGTGAATCCAAGGAGCGCGAGGCCAGTCGAAAGTGGGCCGCTAGTTCACCGCCTCCCCCTACAACACAGATCACTGTTGGTCTCCCAAATCCCCTAGAACCACAGTTCAGACAATCCCCTAGTGTCGACGGGTCACTGTGCGGCAAGGATGTCCGGTTTCGCTATGGGAAGGGAAGGTTTCGCTCCAGGGCCGGGGTTGGGCGTGGACGGGTGGAGCGGTGTCGGCGGCCTAGGCCACGAGGATGTCGAGGTAGCGGTCCTGGAGGGGCTGGCCGTCTTTTCTGACTCCTGTACAGAGTGTTTTGGGCAAAGGAATGATCCTCCTTTGCAAGTGTACACCACCGGTTGTGTGCGCCGATGGCTGGGAGATGGTTGGCGACGCCCAGCCATCGGTTTCTCGCTAGCCGGGTGTAGAAAGATCCGGGGGAGAGGGACAAGTGTACTGGTTTTTGGGCGGTTGTCAAGGGAATTTTGCGTCATTCTCAGGCATCCGCTACCCGGAATGAGTAGAGCTCCGCGTCTTGCATGTAGAAGCGCAAACGTGTATAGCCGACGATTTCGTTCACCGCCGACCGCCCTTGCCATGTGACCACATGCTCAACCGAGTCGCCGCTGAACCGGTCAGACTCCAAGCGCGTGAATCCGGCCCAGGGCTCGTCCATCGGATCAGTGACCTCTACGTCTATATATCCATTGCCATGGCAGCGGGCATTGATAATTAGCCTCTCGCCGGTGGAGAAGAAGGGCTTTGTGCTGATAATCCCCTCGCGCAGCCCCGCATCCAATGACACGAAGCCGTCGGCGCGCAGCACAGCAAGCCCCAGCCCCTCGTTCAATTTATCAGGCGGCCGGTCTGCCTCGGGTGTATCCAGCCCTTGTGCTTTGCCCACGAACGCCCAGTCGTGATGAAAATCGGCCCCGCCATAAAATATGTAACTCTTGTCTCCCACCCGCACCGGCGGAATCACAGTGTCCACCTGGAATGCATCCCACGTCTCTTCGCCCTCACGTGGAATCACCCATGGTCCGTGCGGATAGTGGCTCCACTCGATGCCGTCGTGGCTGTAGACCAGCTCAGTGTCTTTTGTGTTGTCGACCGTGTGAAACACCGGAAGCAGCCCGCAGTGATAGCGCCCCAGCCGGAAATAGGAGAGCGCGTAGAACTGGTCGTCCAGATTGTGATAGGCCCCCGGCGCCAGCACCCGCCGCGCCGGCGTCCAGTCCAACAGATTCTCGCTCTCCAGCCGGTAGACCGCCCGCTTTGGGATCCACCCATACGGCTGTCCTGGATAGTGGCGCGTAAACCACTGGTCGCCGGCCGGATTACCCGTCTCGGCCGCGTAATGCCCGCGTCCATAGATCACATAGCGCGACAGTTCTTCATCGTAGGAAAGCGATAGAACGTCCCCTCCCCAGATCAGATTCACCGGATTCGAAGGCTCCTGCGTCCAGTGGAATCCGTCAGCGGAGTAAGCGAAACAAAGGCCCAGGGAATGGGAATGCGTGATCGTGCTGCGCTTTGGCACGTTGATGTTAAGCTTCTCCGGTAGGAAGGCCATCTTGTAGCGGCGCTCAGGATCCCGATCGACCGGATCCCGGATCACCGAGAGCGCGACCGGCGTACCCAGCCTGTCGTCCCAGTCCAGTCTGTTTGTGTCTTGTCCGTCGACGATGACAGCGCCCAGCTCCGGTTTGTGCCAGTGTACGCCGTCGCTGGATTCGGCATAACTCAGTTTCGGTTTCCAAACCGCCTCAGCCCCGCCTTCAAAGCCCAGGTTGGTGAAGTCCATATACCAGCAGCGAAAGCGGCCGTCTTCGTCGCGCAGCGCCGTTACCGTCGTGTTGAAGTGGGGCCACACCTCCCACGGCCTGTCGCGCCGGATGACGGGGTTGGCCGCATGCTTGGTCGCAACATGCTGCGTGCGCTTGATATTCTTCACCCACTCCAGCACCGTGTCATCCAGAAAATACTGGGTCTGATCGCCAAAGCGCTCGAAATGGGTCTCCGGGTTGTAGCCTACAATCATAGTTCTATCCCTTCATTCCGGTTGTCGCGATGCCTTCGACAAAATAGCGCTGCAGGACAAGGAAGGTGACGACGATCGGAATGACCGCCAGAAACGATCCCGCCGTAAGCGGGCCGTACTCGGTCCAGTAAAGCCCCATGAACTTGGTCAGTGTCAGCGAGATAGTGAACTTCTCCTCCGAGTTGAGCACAATCAGAGGCCAGAAGAACCAGTTCCAATAGACCATCAGGTTGAGCAGGCTCAGCGCCCCGGCCGCAGACTTGGCCAGCGGCAGCGCGATCGACCAGAAGATTCTGAACTCACTGCAACCGTCGAGCCTGGCGGAATCCAGCAGCTCCCAGGGGATGCTGAACATGAACTGGCGCATCAGGAAGACGCCAAAGGAGTTGTATAAGGAAGGAACGATAAGCGCCGCATAGGAATTTACCCAGCCGAGCGAAATGATTATCAGATAGAGAGGGATCGAGATCACATAGAAGGGGAGCATCATGCCCGCCAGGCTGATGGCAAAGATTATGTCGCGCCCGCGAAACTCATACTTGCTGAAAACGAACCCCATCAACGAGCTGCTGAAGACCGTCGCAGCAGTAATTACAACCGCCACATAGGCAGTGTTAACCAGCGAACGCAACAGCAGAGTTCGATTCCACACCTGCACAAAGTTATCAAGTGTCAGCTGCGACGGGAGCCAGACAGCCGGAATGGCGATGATATCCGCCTGCGTCTTGAAGGAGGTGAGCACCATAAAGACGAACGGCACAATCATCACCAATGCCCCGGAGGTAACCAGAACGAGAGACAGCCAGTAGGCCGCGACCTCCCTGCCCGACCCGTCGCGCCTTCTAAGACTGTCTTGATTAAAGGTCGATGTTGGTATCCGCTCTGAAGTCATTGCTATTGGTCGACGTTCACTGAGGGACGCATGAGCGAATTTGTCAGTATTCCCATCGCGTGCGCATCACGCGAAACTGGATGAGCGTCAATCCGAAAATTAGCAGAAAGAGAATCACGGCCAGCGTCGCCCCGTAACTGTAGTTGAAGCCGCCGACCTCTGAAAAGGCTGTCAGGTACAGCAGGATCGAGAAGACGGTCGTGGCGCGCACCGGTCCCCCCACCACCTCTGTCGAGCCCAGCGTCATGGCATAGATCACGCCAAACTCCTGCAAGGCGGCAATCGTACCAGTCACGACGACGAACAGCATGACCGGCATCAGCAGCGGAAAAGTGATACGCCAGAAGGTCTGCCAGGCGCCCGCGCCGTCGACCTTGGCGGCGTCGAGCAGATCGGAGGGAATCTGGTCCAGGCCCGCAAGGAAGAGTATCACGTTGTACCCCAGCCGCGCCCATGCCGCCACCAGGGCCACCGTCAGCAGCGCGCTCTTGGGGCTTGCCATCCAGGGCTGGGAAGGCAAGCCTACGACGTTCAGTAGCGCGTTGACAGAGCCGAACTGGGGTTGGAAAAGGACGCGCATCAGCAGACCGGATACGACGGCAGGCACAATATAAGGGAGAAAATAAGCCAGTCGCAACGTGGGTTGGGCGCGCCGGTGGTTCCTGATAAGCACGGCGACGAACAGCCCCAGCACCGTACTGATGACGACAAGCTCGGCGCTGAAGACCAACGTGCGCCACAGCGATTCAAGGACGAGCCCGTCTCTGACCAGGGCGAACTCGTAATGGGAAAGTCCAACAAACTGCTGTTCCCAGATCGGCTTTATCCCGCGCCAGTTAAACAGGCTCAGGACGATGGAATAGGCCATGGGCCACAGCCTGAAGCCCCCGTAAAAGATTACGAGAAACAACAGCGAGCCATAGACCATAGCCCGCTGTCCCTGGCGCACGCCAAGGACATTGAAATACATAGGTTCCCCCCGTGAGACCCGTTGTGGCTGATCCCGATGGACCGAGGCCGGCGACCGGCTCATTAGCCGGCCACCGGCCGCGGGGCGCTACAGGTTAGGAGAATGGAAAGGCGATCTGCCCCGAGCTCCACGCCTCCAGCGTGGTCAGATCTGCTGGCGGCTTATAGTCCGGCTCAAAGACGATGAAGGGCGTGCCCGCGTTCTGCTCCATCACAACCGCCATCTCGGCCTGCGACGCGGCAATGGCGTCGTCTATCGATGTGCCTTGAAGCAGCGATTCCAGAGCCGTTTTGGCAATTTCACGCTGCCGCGGGAACTCTTCACCGCCAAATGGCGCCCGGTAGGGAGCCGTGAGCATAAAGGTCTGGATCTTGGGCGCCTGGAACTCAGGCCATTCCCGTACAGCCAGCATCGAGGGGACCGCGGCCGAATTGACCGCCCATCCGCCCATGAACTCTTCACTGCCGTAAAGATAGCGCAAGAGCGCGTTGGCTGCTTCCTTGTCACTGTCGTCGGCGAATTGGTTTACGGTATAGCCAAAGCCCAGATCATCGGCGATTCCCCACCAGCCGTCGTCAGGGCGGTCAGCAGCCAGAGGCGTCGGGAAGACGCCGAAATCCAGGTCTGGGAACTGGTTCGTGAAGGTGCCGACCAGCCAGCCCTTGTTGACCGTCATCGCCGCGCGGTTCGTCGGGAAGGCTTCGAGATAGGGCGGCATCTTGGGGCTGTCCACCTTTTCTTCCTGAATCGCGCGGATGAAGAATTCCATGAACTTTCGCCATCCGGTCGAGTCGAAGACCCGCCCAAGTTCCCGGTTATAGTGGTAGCCGCCATACTGGCCGGGCCAGTCACGCGCGATGCGAAATGCTTCGGCGTGCATGGAAAGGCCGGCCGTCACCACGTCTCCGTTGTCGTCATACTGCGTAAGCATCTTGGCGATTTCGAGCATTTCGTCCCAGGTGCGGGGTACGTCCTCGTCGGTCAGACCGCCCTCTTGCCATAGCGTCTTGTTGTAGAAGGCGCCCGTCATCAGCGAACCGGGCGGAATGATATAGGTGTCCCCTTCCCAGTATAGCGCCTCTTGGAAACCGAATGTCTCGCGCAGCCAGTCCGCCTCAAAGTATTTGTCAGACAGCGGCTCCAGCAAGCCGTCACGCATGAATGAAGGCAGCGGACTGAAGATGGTCGGCTTCGCCTGGCGGCCCAGGAGAGCGGTCCGGTTCTTGTCGTTCATTTCCCGGTTGGGGAAGACACGCAACTCGACCGAAACTCCTGGGTTCGCCTCCTGGAACTGCTCAATTCCGGCTTTGATAACATTGCCTACGGTTGTGTCGTGATCGGTATGCGTCCACCATTCCAACTCGGCGCTGAAGCCCGAGGGCAGGAGCGCCGCCGGGTGGTCGCTGACCACCGCGGGCGCGGCAGGCTGCTCCTCCGGGGTAGAAACTGGAGCGCAAGCTCCCAGCAGTGCGGCGCCAACCGCTGCCCCTCCGCCCAACTTGATAAGATCGCGGCGATTCAACAGACTCTCGTTCCTGTCTTGACTCTGGGACATTGGAATCCTCCTTAGTGGATACAGGCCCAATACTTCAAAGGAAACGTGTCTGAATGGATATTGTATTGTGATGCGTTCGCCTCAAAGGGAAAGGAAAGAGAATAAAGTAGAAAAGATACCCAGGTACGTGAAACGCGGTTCCCGCATTTGTACTTCAAAGCTGTCACAATGACAGTCGCCGCCTGTTACAACCCACGCCGGCCCTGACTGTCTTACAGACCCTGTACAACCAGAACGCGATCACCACAACCGCTCAAACCAATATGCACGCCGCCCTGTGCCCCCCACCCATCTCGCGCAGTTCCGGCTCCTTCTCGGCACACTCCGGCTGAACAAGCGGACATCGGCTCTGAAAGACACAACCGGCCGGCAAATCAATCGGACTGGGGACATCCCCTTCCAGCCGGATCCTTTTCCGCGTACGCGCCGCCGTTGGGTCGGTAATTGGCACCGCCGACAGCAGCGCCTGCGTGTAAGGATGAAGCGCATTGTCAAAAAGCTCGTCGCAGTCAGCGATTTCCACGATCCGCCCTAGATACATGACAGCCACGCGGTCGGCAATATGGCGTACCATACGCAGATCATGCGAGATGAAAAGATAAGTCAACCCCATCTGCTCGCGCAGCCTTTCAAGGAGATTGATCAGCTGGCCTTGAATCGACACATCCATCGAGGAGATCGGTTCATCCGCCACCAGAAAACTCGGCGTCACAGCCAAAGCGCGCGCAAGCGCGATTCGCTGCTGTTGTCCGCCGCTGAACTCATGCGGGTAGCGGTTCCGCAGACCGGGATTTAAACCCACCGTCTGCAGAAGATCGCTCACCCGTTCCTCCAACTCGCTCCCGCTCGCCATCTTGTGAATGACCAGCGGCTCCGCAATCGCCTGCCCGATCGGCATGCGCGGGTCAAGTGACGAATAAGGGTCCTGAAACACGATCTGCATTTTGCGTCTCAGTAACCGCAGTTCCCCCATCTTGAGTTCCTGGATATTGTCGCCTTCGAAAAAGATCTCACCGCTCGTGGGCGGATAGAGATTGAGGATCGTCTGCCCGAGAGTCGACTTGCCGCAGCCGCTCTCCCCCACCAACCCCAGTACCTCGCCGCGCCGGATTCTCAAATTGACCTTTTCAACCGCGCGCAGGGTCGCCCTGCGGCTCATCAGGCTCGGGCGGGGTCCACGAAAGTGTTTGCTCAGTTCCCTTGTCTCGACAAGGATCTCTTGTTGCGGCTCCATCAGTGTCTATCCACTGCTCCGAGGAGAGATCAGTTCGCCCTCCTCATTCTTCGATGTTCAAGGGATGCCAGCAGGCCACAAGCCCTTCGCGGCCGCTGCGCTCAAGTACCGGCATCTCCTCCACACAGCGTTCAGACGCGTACTCGCAGCGCGGGTGAAAAGCGCATCCCGAGGGCATGCGCGCCATATTGGGGGGCATGCCCTCAATCGTCTTCAGACTCTCCTGCCTGCGCTCCTCCAGCGTTGGCATCGAGTCCAGCAGCCCGGCCGTATACGGGTGCCTAGGCCTCAGAAACAGCTCCTCCACCGTTGCCTCTTCCACGACCTGACCCGCATACATCACCATCACGCGGTCGCAAAGCTCAGCGACCACGCCCAGGTCATGCGTAATCCACAGCACGGATTTTCCAACATCCTCTTTCAGTTCCCGAATCAGGTCCAGCAACTGCGCCTGAATCGTCACATCGAGAGCGGTAGTCGGCTCATCTGCGATCAGCAGTTCCGGATTACAGCAGATCGCGATAGCGATCATCACCCGCTGTCGCATCCCCCCGCTGAACTGATGGGGGTAGTCGCTCAGCCGCTGCTCAGCCGCCGGGATGCCGACCCGGTCCAGAATCTCAGTCGCGTGCAAGGCGGCCTCCGCCGCATTCATCCCCATGTGCCGCTGCATCGTTTCGGCTATCTGGTCGCCGACTCGCATCGTCGGATTGAGAGCGGTCGAAGCATCCTGAAAGATCATGCCCATCTGCACCGAACGGCGGGTACGCAATGTCCGGTCGTCCAGCTGCAGCAGGTCCTCTCCATCCAGTTGGATGGCGCCGCCGACAATGCGGCCGGGGGGATTCGGCACCAGCCCCATAATCGAGAGCGCGGTCATCGTCTTGCCGCAGCCGCTCTCTCCGACCAGCCCGACCGTTTCGCCGCGATCGACATGAAATGAGACCCCGTTCACCGGCTTCAGCACACCCTCTTTGGTAAACAGGTGGGTCTCCAACTCCTCCACTTGCAGCAAAGACTCCGACATGGGTTCCCCATTCGCTCAGAATGTCGTGCCGGTCTCATGTTGGGGGCCGCTGTGGTCAACCCGAGACCGCTTCCAACTGCTGCAGTTTCTGCTACCTTTCCTCAAACCAGTAGGAGTAGAAACTCGCGTTTCGCAACGAAAAACGCAACCGCACCTCCAGGCCCTTCTTCAGCGCCGCACCGTCCTGCGACCACTCCACTCTCGCGTCCGTCTGATCTCCGGTTACAGGCAGCGAAGTAGCCAGAATTGAACCATCCGCCGCCAGGACCTGCGCTTTCAGGTCACCCCCAACAGCATTCAGATTGGCATGAAATGAGCCCCCGGTCCATCGAAACGGCCTTGTAACCAGTTCCCCTTCTTCCTCCCCCGCATCCAGCGATACGAAGCCGTCCCGCCGCAGCACCGCCAGGCAGACCGCGCCCTGGTCGCGATATTTCAGACTCGCGATCGCATACGAGCGGATGCCGGTGTAGTAAAACCAGAGCTCCTCCCCGCGCGGCACGGGCTCGGCCGGTTGGCCGATGCAAAGGGTATCGTAGGCGCCGCTGTGAAGACGCGAAGGAGTGATAAAGGGCTGCCTGTCGCCCACCCGCTCCCAGGACCGCAGATCACGGCTGCTCAACATCTGGATGTGCCAGATACCGGTCCAGTCGCCCCCTCTTCGGACTGTCGCCAGGATCGATTCCGGCAGGTCCATCTCGTCGAAACCGGGCCACTCCTTGGGTACGCGCGCGCTGCGGTAGAACATCATCGCCAGACCCACGTACCGCCCTTCGTACCGGAACACAGACAGGTTGTAGACCTGGGCATTGTAAGTTTCCGGCACATTGAACTCGGGCTTCCGCCGAGTCGAGTCGGCCAGCGTCTCTTCGATGACCAGTCGCCCGATCTCCTGATCCCGCTCATCGGCGAAAAAACTCATTTCCGGCGCTGTCCAGTTGGCGAAGTCTGTGCTTGTGCTCAGCGACGCCGCCCTGCTGTTGTGGCCGGCCTCGTCCCCGGGAATGTGAGGTGCGTCCGGCGGCAGGAAAATAGGGCCGGCGTGCTTCGTCTTGAGAATGAACAGCTGCTCCTGTTGGTCAAAAGAGAGGCTATGCGTGTCCTGGCTCGGAACGGCCGGCACGTTGTCCAGCCCGGCCCACTGCATCCCGTCCGGCGACACGGCAAAGCCGACGTCGTGGTCCCGCGAACTGAAGGTTGCCGACTTGTAACGGCGGCCGGGGTCCGGGTCGAAGGGATCATAAACGACCGTTGCCGGTCCTTCCCGGTGGCCCCGCAGCGCGTAGTCCACAAAGTGATTGGCGCGCGATCCCCGGTATTCGACCTGGTTCATCACCGGCTTATACCAGTGCAGGCCGTCATCGCTCTCAAAGTAGCCGCTTGCGCTGATTGTGGTAGGGGAAGAGCACCACAGCTGCCAGACTTTGCGCTCCGAATCCCAGATCGGCGCGCTGTGCGTCTGAATCGAGTGCTGCTCGCGGCCCGACAGCCCCGCCTCCGGACGAATGACCGCACCCTTCTTGTCCGGCTGGTGCACCGTTCTGCTAAGCCCGTCAAGGCTCTCGATTCCGTGATCGTCAAGAAAAAGCTGGCGTTGGCCACCGGAAACTTGAAATGTATCCTGTTTGTTCATGTAAAGCGTCCTCCAGGCGTAGCGATGTAGCTTCTCTCTCCTCTAAACTCCTTCCTCAATCTAGCTCCGGATCTGCCTCGGGTTGAGCGCGTCATTCAAACCGTCACCGAGGAAGTTGAATCCAAATACACAGATGGCCAGGACAAGGCTCGGCATTGCCACCAGATGAGGATAGACGCTCCACTGCAACATATTCTCGACAATCATCCTGCCCCAACTCGCGCCGGGAGGCTGGATGCCCAACCCCAGGTAGCTCAGCGATGATTCTGCTACCATCGCGCCTCCTATACTGGCGCTGACCGCGACGATCAGCGGGCCGATCGCATTGGGAACCAGATGGAGCGCCATGATTCGCCATCTAGGCGAGCCCATCGCCACCTGGGCCTTTATGAACTCCCGCTCCCGCAATGAAAGAATCTGTCCGCGGACAAGCCGCGCCAGTCCCGGCCAGCCGATCAGGCTGATCGCTCCCAGCACGATCAGATAGTTGATCACAAGAGTATTTTGGAAGAAGCCGAGCCCAGTGAGCTCGTAAAGCCATTCTGAAACCAGGCTAACCGGTCTCTTCATCGTCGCATTTACGAAGACGGCCAGCAGCAGGCCGGGAAAAGCAATCAGGATGTCGGCGATGCGCATGATCACCATGTCGACAATGCCGCCCATATAGGCCGAAAGTGTGCCTAGTACAAGCCCCATTACCGTGTTGATCACGGTTACAAAGATCGCGACCAGGACGGCCGTGCGCGCACCCTGCAGGATGCGGCTGAGCATGTCCCGCCCGATCTCGTCTGTACCCATGGGATGTTCGAGAGACGGCGGCTGCGCCAGTGCTCTCATGTCGATAAGAGTATAGTCATATGGGGCTAAGGCGGGGCCAAATATTCCCAAGAAAAGAGTGAGTATCGCGATCGCCAGGCCGACAACGGCCATCTTGTTGCGCTGAAATCGATCCCAGGCATCCAGCCACAGGTTGCGCGGCGGCATCATCTCGTCAAATAGGTCCGTACCTCCGAATGACTGCGTCATCACATTTCCGCAAACAGTTTTTCTCTATGATAGGAGAACGATCCCGCCAATGTTCTTTTCGATGTGCAACAAGGCGAAGGCCGGCAACGACAAACCACCAACTGTGTGCGATTGCCGCTTCTACTCATACCGCACGCGGGGATCAAGCACACCATAGAGCAGGTCGGTGATCAGATTCGATCCGATTACCAGAAGTGCTCCGATGAGGGTCGTGGCCATAATTATGTTGTAGTCGTTTGCTGTCACGCCCTGGACAGTCATGTAGCCGTAGCCGGGAATGGCAAACGCCGCTTCAAGGAACAGCGATCCGGTCACGATGCCGCTTACGGTCAACCCCAGGGAGGTCACCGTGGAGATCAGGCCGTTCTTCACAACATGCCGCAGGATCACCAGCCGTTCGGGCAGGCCCTTGGCGCGAGCCGTGCGGACGTAGTCCTGGCTCAATACCTCGATCAACCCATTACGAGTCAAACGGATCGGCCCGATCCAGCCGGTCACCGAGAAGAGAAGGATCGGCAGGATCGCCTTTGCGCTGAAGATTCCATCCCAACCCAGAGTGCTTGGCAGCAGTTTGAGCCAGAGTACCACCACGATCATAGTTAGAGGGGCCAGGACAAAGATCGGAAATGAGTTGATGAACAGCGCCAAGCCGACAATGAAATGATCGATCCACGTGTTCTGCTTGAGCGCCGCCAACGTGCCTAGAAAAATGCCCCCAATAGCCAGGATTACGAACGCAGCCGCGCCTAACTGGGCCGAAATAGGCAGTCTGTAGGCAATTGTGGGACCGATGTCGGTGCGCGTTGCAAAGCTCTTCCCGAAATCACCGCGCAGAATCTTCCCCACCCAGTCTCCCCACTGCACCAGGAACGGACGGTTTAATCCGTAGACCTCGCGCAGGCGCTCGATCGTCTCCTGGTCGGCCAGACGGGGATTGACGCGCAGTACCTGGGTCTGAATCGGGTCTCCTGGCCCCAGATATCCCAGTGTAAAGGTAATAAAAAGGACGGCAATGATTGTAGGAATGAAGAGCAGCACGCGTTTTATCGTATACGTTAGCATAGCTATACTGCCCGGTTAATGCAGGTGTCGCCGGCTCTGGACATCCAGGGCCGGCGACAGTTCTAACAATCGTCTCTTATCGTTCGGCGACGTAGACAATGTTCTCCAGGCCGGTGACAAAGAATCCGGTTCGCGGCACCAACGCATTCTTGATCCACGGTTTGATCAGGAAGACACGGCGCTGGTCGAACAGAGGCACATAGTGGAAGTCCTCGTTAATCGCGTCCTCGGCCGCATTGATCGCCTCGCAGTAGTTGGGACTATTCGGCGTCAGGCCGTCCAACTGGGCAACCAGCTCGTCGATGTGCGCGTAGGCCTCCCGCTGCTCCACGCAATCGGGGCACTTGCTCTCGCAGATTTCAACGCCCTCAACGCCGCACATGACCGGCCCGTCTGACGGCCCGTACGACTTCAGATACTCGATCGGGTTGAGGTCGGAGTATCCGTCACTGACCCGGCCAAGATGGACCGTCTTTTCAAACTCGGCATCCCAAGCGCCCATCTGGTGCAGATTGACTCTGACACCCAATGTCTGGCTCCACATCTGCTGATAGAGTTGGGCAATCTTGGCCGGCAGGATGTCCTTCTGCCAGTAGCGTACGTTGATGGCCGGCAGATTTTCAGGTCCTCCGTACTTGGAGTCCGCCAGCTCCTGGACCGCCAGCTCAGGATCGTAGGTCCACGGTCGCTTCTCCTGATAGCAGTCGAAAGTCGGCGGCAGGACCTGGTACACGGGCAGCTGCGCCGGCGCATCGGCCAGTAGCGTCTCCACCACTAGGTCGTAGTCGATCGCATGGATGAACGCCTTGCGCACGTTAATGTCGTCAAACGGCGGTTTATTTGACTTGATCACCAGCACATACCAGCCGCCGGTCGGATCCCAGAGCAGATCGTTCGCCGAAGGCGTGTTCTTGATCTGGTCCCACATGCCCGGATCCATGCCCATGAAGTCGAACTCGTCGTTGAGATAGGCCAGAACGCGGCTGCCCCGGTCCGCAATGTGCGGCGTGAACTCGATCTCGTCGATCTGTGGCGTCACATCACCCCACCAGGTTGGGCTGCGCACGAGCAGAGCGGTCCCAGCCTCCGTATCATACTCCTGGTACATGAACGGGCCCGCGCCGATCATCGTCTCCGGGAAAACGGTAGGATCCGGGTTCTCCAACACCGGCTCTGGCTTGAAGATGAACATCGTCGGGTGGTTCAGCCGGCTGAATACCTGGGGCTTGGGGCGTGTAAACTCGACAACCAGCGTGTGGTCATCCGGCGCCGAAATGCCCGGGATGTCAGGCGCGACGCCCGGCTCCGCATTTGTCCAGGCCTCGTCTTCACCCACCACGGCATTCATCATGAAGTGCGCCCCGCCCCAGCCGCACTGCAGCTCCGGTATGTAGCGGGCCTCCCAGGACCTCTTGATCTGGCCCGCAGTCACCGGCGTGCCATCAGACCAGACCGCCCTGGGATCAATGTTGAACGTCCAGGTCGAGAAGTCCTCGTTCGGCTCCCAACTGGCCGCCAGACCCGGTGCATAGTCCTGGCCGTCATCGGTGAAGTTTACGATCGGCCAGAATACAAGGCGCGTCGCTTGGGCTACGCCAAAGCCGCACGTGCCCCCAAACCCGGCGTTCGGCTCGCCCATAAACCGCATTCTCTGCACCTCCGCCGGCGTGTCATAGCTGGGCGGAGCCGCCATCGCCTCCTCCGGCGCGTCCGCAGGTACACAGCCCTGCAACATCAGCGCCAGGGAGAGCACAAACAGGAACAAATACGTCAAACTGCGTCTGTGTTTCTTCATCGTGCGTTCTCCTTGAGTGTTTTGACTAGGCACTTACCAGGGGCACACAATATGAAATCTGCACAGTAAACGAATGCTCCCTCAACCAATGGTTTTTTCTCTGTACTTCACCCCCTCCTCGAATTCCATATCCGCCGCAGTGGAAATGCGGCTTCGCCTTGAGAAAAAGCGCGATGATTGCCATCGAGTTGGCTTTGCCCGGCCAATGCCAGATCCAGGCAAACGCAACGCCAGTCGAAGCCGTCTATGGCCAAATTATAACATATTACTTGCCCGGAGTCAGGCGCGATTTCCCGGCTCTCAGGACCGCGGCTGATGGCGTCACGATAGACGTTGCACGGCGAGAAAATTGACGGGTGAGGACCTGGAGCTGCGTTCAGGATCCTCCCTTACTCAGATATTCGAGCTGCCCTGTCCCAGTTCCTTACACTACTTGAAACCCAGCTCCACCAGCGTGCCTACCATGCCCTGGATACGGGGACTATCGCTGTACAGAAAGGCGTCTTCATACACACGCGCTGACTGGGTATACTGCATGTTCTCCACGTGCTTCAAGTTTCCCTGGTAGACCCGCTTTAGAAACTCGATGTCCTTTTCTCTTGACGGCTGCGCACCGAAGTTCATCGTAAACATGCGCCGTCCCGTCCTGCCCCCGAACGCGGAATGCCACAGGTTCTGGTTGAAGAAGACTACGTCGCCTGGCTCCGACTCGAGCGCATAGCAAGGGATGTCCCGGCCGGCCGCCCCAAACGCCAACTGTTCCGGATCGCGGCGCTGTTGCTTGAGCGAGTCGAGCGCGTCGTGCAGTGGCAGCTGGTGCGATCCGGGGATCACCCGCAGGCAGCCGGTATCCTCTGTCACCGCATCCAGGTAGAGGGCGACTTTTATGCGCCCGTAGTCAAGAACAGAGCCGTCCGGATGCCAGCCGGTGTCGCCAACGTAGAGGTTGCCGTCCGAGCCGATCCAGACGAAACCGGGGCCGAGCAGCTGTTCGAGCGGCTCGTAGATGCGATCATCCTCGGCCAGCGCGCTCAGCAGCGGCCTCTTCTCGATGAAGCCAAGCACCGCCTGCCGTTGTTCGCCGTCGAAGGGCTTCCCCTGCCGGTCCTCCGTCAGCACCTCATCGAACGCCTCGCTGATCTCCTCCATCTCGCTCGGCGAGAAGCACCGTCGCCGGATGACGAAGCCGAAAGTTTCAAAATGGGCGATCTGTTCCGCTGTTAACATCTGGGCGCCTTTCCTTCCTGCTGCGCGGCAGCGTTTATTCTAAGTGACTAAATCGAGCGCGGGCGAAGTCCTGACTTCAAAGTGGAGCCGCTTCACCCGACGGAATCGGGTCGATGCGTCGGCAGGTCATACTTCACTGCAAATTGAACATGCGGGCGACGTTTCCGCCCAGGATCAGCGCCTTCTCTTCCTCGGAAAGAAACGCACAATGCACACGGATGTAGTCGATCGCTTGCTTATATGTACACCAGGAGCCGGAGCAGTAAGGCATATCGGTGCCCCACATCAGCTTGTGGACGCCGATCTCCTCTCGCAGCTCCCTGATCTTTTCCTGGGCGCCGGGGAAAGGGTATTCCGGCCAGAACGCGCAAAACAGCACCTCGACGTGCATGTTCGGCCGCTCGAGCAGCGTCATCAGCCTATCGGGAATCTGATAGCGCTCCTCACCGCGCCGCATGCTGAACGTATCGATGCCATGCGTTAGCAAGGCTGGTATATCGGGATGCGCCGCAGCCCAGCGGTCGAGTTCAGCCACATGCTTCATGAACCCGCCGAGCCGGTCGCGCTGGCGGCTGTGCAGATACCACCACACGGGGATGCCCAGCTCGCGCACCTTCTCCCACAGCGGCTCGAACTTGGCGTCGTCCAGGTGGTCGGCGTAGTTGCTCAGCGCGAACGGTTCGACGCTGAAATAGAGACCCATGAGGCCATGTTCTTTCACAGCCTGCTCCAGCCGTTCATGTTCCGCCGGGCTGTCCGCCTCCCATTCCCGCACTTGCGCCAGCCCGATGAAGCGGTTGGGAAAGCGCCGCATCTGCTCGCCATAGTACTCGTTCAATGCACCGTAGATGTGGTCGTGCTGGAGAACACCCATGTCCACGCCCACGAGGTCCATCTCGCCGATCATGCGCTCGGGCGGCGCCTCACAGTTGATCAGGCTGGGAGGATAGGCTTGTGTGTAGTAGTCGACGCCATCAACCGTGATTTCCGCGCGGCCAAAATCGGCCATGCGAAAATTGACTTCCGGCATCTCGTTGATGTCGTCCGAGTCCCACTGCAGGAACGGCTCGGGCACCGGCTCGTCATCGGCTTTGCGGCGGAAGCGGCTGCTGTCGCGCATATGGCATTGCCAGAACTTCATCCGCAGTGGCTGCAGAGGGTCCTCCTCGACAGATGCCCTGCCCAGCGGAGGAAAGATATGAAAGTGTGCGTCGATAATCACAGGCGTTTTCCCTCTCCTGATATTGCGGAAAGTAAGCGCTGCAATCTGCTATCCCTTCATGCCGCTCACGACCACGCCCTGGATGAAGTGCCGCTGGGCAAAGAAGAAGACCATGACGGGCGGCAGCGCGATCAGTGTTGAAACAGCCATGATTGCCACCCACGGGACGTAGTGCATGGAGGTTGAGCCGTGCGCGGTCTGCACCCATGTCGTCAGCGCCACGGCCAGCGGCTGCGTTTCGAAGCGGTTCAGATAGATGAGCGGCTCAAAAAAGGCGTTCCACTGGCCCATAAAGGTAAAGATCGCCATCGTGCCCAGCGCTGGTTTCGACAGTGGCAAGATGATGCGCCAGAAAATAGCGAACGTGCCGCAGCCGTCAATGCGCGCAGCGTCGTCGTAGTCCAACGGAATCGTCAGAAAGAATTGCCGCAGCAGGAAGATGTAGAAGGCACCGCCGCCGAAGAAGCTGGGCACGATCAGCGGCTTGAAAGAGTCCAGCCATTTCAGCTCGCGAAACAGCAGATACTGCGGGATTAGCGTAACGTGCGAGGGAATCATCATCGTGCTCAGCACCAGGATAAAGAGTGCCGTGCGCCCTGGAAAGCGCACGCGCGCGAAGCCGTAGGCAACCAGGCTCGCGCTCAGAACCGTCCCCACCATCACCCAGGCAACGAGGATCATCGTGTTCATGGTGGAGCGAACGAAGGGGAACTCGGTCAACCCCGTCACATAGTTGCTCCACTGCACCGGGTTGGGGATGAAGCTCGGCGGGATGGCGAAGGCGTCGGTCTCGGTCTTCAGCGAACTGGAGATAAGCCAGATTAAGGGGACAGCCAGCATAAAGCCGACTGCGAGCAACAACAAGTAGATCAGGGCCTGACCGGCAACCCGTTTTCCGCTCGCGCTCTGCAACCAGCCGGAATTCCAACCGCCGGTCTGTCCATTCTCCGAGTCTACTCGCGGCTTTATGGTCATTGTAGTCGCGTCTCAACCACTTGCAAGCCCCAAACTATCGGTTTCAAGTTCTTGAAATTCCTCGCCGGGCGGCGCCTGACCACTGAGAACGGGAGACTATTTGACCGCCCCTTCGTAGTAGACATACCGTCCCGAAACGCGCAGAGAAATGAGTGTCAGCACAAAAATGATTGCGAAGAGAACCCAGGCCAGGCCGGCTGCATATCCCATCTTGAGGTAGTTCCAGGCATTCTGATAGAGGTAGAGAATGTAGAACAGTGAAGCGTCGGCCGGGCCGCCGCTGGTTATGACGTAGGCGCCTGTGAACACCTGGAATGTGCCGATCATGCCGGTGAGAAAGGTGAAGAAGATGACGGGGGAGGTCATGGGCAGGGTGACATTTCGGAACTTGGCCCACGTGCCGGCCCCGTCCAGCATCGCCGCTTCGTAAAGCACGGTCGGTACCCCTTGCAGGCCGGCCAAATAGAGGATCATGTTGCCGCCCAGTCCCCACAGGCTCATGATGATGAAGCTGGGTATCACCCACTGGCGCGAAGCAAACCATTGCGGCCCTTCGATGTCAATGCTGGCCAGAAAGTTGTTGACCAGGCCGATTTCCGGGTTGAGGATCCAGGCAAACAGATAGGAGGAGGCGATAGCAGGCGTAACCACCGGCAGGTAGAATACAGTGCGAAAGAAGCCAACCCCTTTTACCGCCTGGTTGAGCAGCAGCGCCAGCAAATACCCGCCAACCGTGCCCAGCGGGACCAGGAGGACCGTGTAGATCACCGTCACCTTGAGCGACTGCCAGAACAAGGGATCGCCGCTCATCATCTTTGTGTAGTTGTCCAGACCGATGAAGCGGGGCGGATCGAGGATCGTGTAGCGGCTGAAGGAGAGCACGAAGGAAGCGATGATGGGGAAGGCAGTGAAGATGATGAAGCCCAAAACCCAGGGTGCGATGCAGATGTAGCCGTCAATCGCCTCGCGCAGGCGCAATCGGGACATCCGTCTTCGGCGTCCGTTGCTGGCGGCCGGCGTGGCTAAGCTCACGGCTGCGCCTCCATCCACTCCCGAAACTCGCTCTGCCGCCACGTGTAACGGGGCTCGTATCCCAAGAGCTTGCGCGCCTTCGCGGTAGAGACAAAGCTGTCAAAGCCGGCCAGCGGGCGGCGCAGGGGCACATCGCCGTAGTGGCGGGCGGCGAGTGCCGGCGTCTCTTCCAGCGAGCAGGTATCCGCACCGTTTATCAGGAAGACCTCGTGTCCGATAGCCTCGTTTTCCAGTGCCAGCCTGAACGCCCGCGCCGCATCGCGTGCATCTGTGACCGTCCACAAGTTGGATTGACCCTTCTCAGAGTCGACTATGTAGCCTCGGTATCCCGCCCACTGTTCTTCCACAGTGCGGTCCCGGCTCCAGCCAGACCGCACCGCGACGGCCGCCCCGGCCCTGTCCAGATACCAATTGTGATTAATGCGCAAGCTGATGGTCTGAATGCCGTAGTCCTCAGTGTATCGTTTACACGTGATCTCGTTAATCAGCTTGCTGATCCCGTATTCGTTGCGCGGCTCGGCCGGGTGTTCCTCGTCGACGGGGAAGTAGCGCGGCCGCGTGCCGCACCGTCGGTAGTCCGTGTTCATTGCCTCCTTGGAGGAGCCAAAGATAACCTTCCGTGCGCCCGCGCCCACAGCGGCCTCCAGAACGGTATATGTGCCCCGGTCGTTGACATACATCAGGCGCTCCGGCGTGGTGATGCCGGGCCCCGGAACCGCCGCCAGATGGACAATGGCATCCTGATTTCGACAGGCCTCCCGCATCTGTTCCAGGTCGGTGATGTCGCCTTGGAAATGCCTCACGTCCTCGACAAGCGGCGCAGTCTGGCTGAAGTTGGACAGGACGTGACCAGCGGACAGGAGTTCGCGGAGTACGTACCCTCCAATCTTGCCGCTGCCGCCAGTAACCAGGATGTTCATCTGACGATGTTACCGCCCGCGCCGAGTACGCACGTATCCAGCGCGGGCGGTCAAAATGGGGAGTGGCCGGCAGTTAAGCGGCTGCCGGCCACCGTGGACCTGTCTCTGTCGCTTGCAGTTATCCTTCAGCCAGGGCCGCGTCGATCTCTACCTTAGCGTCTGACATGGCCTGCTGCATCGACTTCTCGCCCAGGAAGACCTTGTCATATTCGCGCCGCACCGTATCGGAGAAGAACCTCGCCTTCCGCCCGTACCATCTGGGCATCCAGAGCACGTTCTCCGCGGCCGATGGATGCGTGGTAAAGCGCTCGTCCCGGCTCAGGAAGACCTCATAGAAGCGTCGCATCCATCCTTCGGGCAGAGTGGGTAGTTTATCGATAGCCTTACGCATATCGTACCCGGTGAGATTGATATTGGGCGTAATCCAGTCGCTGATCGCTTCACTGGTAGTGGCCCAGATGGCAAAGGTGGCGGACGCGTCCGTATTCTCGCTCCCACTCCACACGCCCCAGGAGTTCGTCCCCATCATCTGGACGCGGTGCTCCCGCCAGGGAACCGGCATGAACAAGAGTCCGAACGCCTCTTGGTTCACACGCTGATCTCCAACGCCCGGGTGTCTGATTGAGCAGAAAGCTTTGCCCGAATTGAACAGACCGCCCTGAACCGCCTGGGCCTCGGCTGGCGTCGGTGCAACCTTGTCCACCAGCGTGAGATCGATATAGTCCTGCAACGCTTGTACCGACTCCTCCGAGTCGATCAGCGCCTCGGTCTCATTGTAGCCCCACAGGTCGTCCAAAGCCTGGGCGCCGTTGCTATACATGAAATAGAGCGATACGGCGCCAAATCGCGCTGTGCTATTGGCAAGTCCCCACTGTTCCACTTCACCATCGGCGTTGACCTTGGTCGTCGCTTTCAGCAGCTCGACCAGATCGTCCCAGCGCCATTCGTCGTAGTTCGCAGCCGGCCCATCGTCGCCCCAATCGGGCAGATCGATGCCCTCCTGCTCGGCCAGCGTTCTGTTCACCACCAACTGCCAGTTAGGGCAGTAGACCTGGGAGAGGGAGTAGATCTTCCCATCGTTTCCGCACTGCATCCACGGATCCGCGTCCCATTTGCTGTTGTCCACGCCGTGCGCGTCCAGGGAGTCATCCAGTGCCAGAAGCACCTTGAACCATTCTCCCTGCCAGTAGCTGTCGACCATGACGACATCTGGCGCCACACCGCCCACCATTTGCGTCAGGAGCTTGGTCGAGTATTCGCCCCACGGCGTCGACTCGCTGATTGCAGTGATCTCCGGGTGCGCCTCGCCTATACCGTCACGAATTGGATCCCAGAAACCGCCGTGCCAGTGGCTGAATCGAATCTCGACCGACTCCATCGATGGTGCCGCGGCTTCGTCCTCATCCATTTCCGCTGCCGGTACAGCCGGTTGACAAGCTGCTGCTACAATGCCTGCAGATCCGGCTGCCGATGCCCACAGAAAATCCCGCCGGCTCATTCTTCGCTTTGCTGTCATCGACTTTCTCCTTTGTTGGAAATCTGCGATTTCTTCACTCGCCTGTCTTTGCAGCAGCCCGACGTCAGGCTACCTCCATGGATGACTGCCGTTCCAGCCCCGCAACTACCTTCCAGGATTTAACGCAACGACGATGTAAAGCATAGCTCGAAAATTGGACCGGGAAGCGTCTTAAACTGATTTGGCCGTCCCCGCCGAGTGCGTAGGCATCTTGTGGCTGTGGTCACTCTGGCCCCTTGCAAAAGATCGATCTTCTCTTGGTAAAGTACGCTACCCTCGTCGCCCAACTATTCAGCGTCGGGAGGATGACCTGTTTCCCCAAGCATCCGCACTCAACTGTTCCGACAGTTCTACCCCTTAATCGCACCCATTGTCAGGCCGCCCGCCAGGAAGCGCTGGACCACCAGAGCAAGCAGTAAAACCGGGAGCGTGACCACCGTAGCCGCCGCACACAGCGCGCCCCAATTCACCTGGCCGTACGTGAGGAAGTTATATACGGCCAGCGGCAGCGTCATCGTCTTCGAGCCGCCCAGAATCAGCACAAAAATGAAGTTGTTCCAAGAGGAGATGAAGCTGAGGATCGCCACCGCCGTTATGCCGGGCAGGCTGAGCGGGATCATGATGCGGATCATCGTGCCCAGCTGCGAGCAGCCGTCTATCAGCGCTGCGTCCAAAAGCTCGCTCGGCACGTCTTCGAAGAAGCCGATCATGACCCACATGATCAGCGGCAGCACTGTCAGAATGTGGGTGATCACGATGCCTGCGTGCGTGTCCAACAGCCCCAGCCGCTTGTAAACGATGAAGAGGGGAACGAGGAAAGTGATCCCGGGAAGCATACGCACTACCAGCAGTGCCAGGGCCAGCCCGTCCTGCTTGTACTTGGCGATGCTGTAGGCGGCCGGCAGCCCCACAACGAGCGACAGCCCCACAGAGCTGACAGCAATCGTGAGGCTGTTGAACAGGTACCTGGCAAACGGATTGCGCTCAAAGACCTCGCCGTAGTGGGCCAACGTTGGGGTGAAGAACCAGACCGGCGGGTCGCTGACGATCAGCAGGTTCGGCTTGAAAGAGGAGACGAACATCCAGAAGAAGATAAACAGAAAGAAGACCAGGAAGATCGACAGGATGATCCAGAACAGGGAATCCTGTATCCGCCTCGTTTTTCGCATTCCCAATGGCCTGAGAGAGTATCTGTTCATGTTTCTTGCCCGGCAGCTTTCTGGTTCAGAGCCATGCCCGCTGTCTCAACCTGATCAAGACCGCACTGATGATCAGGATGATCACCATGAAGACGAGGATCACGGCCGATCCATAGCCCAAATCGTAAAACTCGAACGCCGTCAGGTAGGAGTAGATGTGCAGTGTCTCACTCCGTCTGCCCGGCCCCCCGGCCGTCATGATCCAGATGGCATCGAATACCTTGAGCGTGTCGATAGCCCTGAAGAGCATGGCGACGACGATTGCTCCTTTAAGCAGGGGCAGCGTGATCTG
This sequence comes from Caldilineaceae bacterium SB0664_bin_27, assembly GCA_009838625.1. GTDB lineage: Bacteria > Chloroflexota > Anaerolineae > Caldilineales > Caldilineaceae > Bin5. Next base: position 26,172 of record VXRG01000053.1, on the reverse strand, counting down.
GAAGAACTCCTGTATCTTGCTCGCCCCGTCGATGCGCGCCGCCTCGAAAGGCTCCGTCGGCAGCGAGCGCAGCCCCGCCAGCAGGATCAGCATCACGAACGGGACGCCGTGCCACGCGTTGATCCAAACAAGGCTGGGCACCACCGACGTATCGCCGGCCACCCACAAGCTCCGCGGCAGCCCCACGACCTCCAGGAAATGGTTGAGAATGCCGATCGAGGGCTCCATCATGATCAGCCAGATTACCGATGTCGCCGTCGGCGTCGCCACCAACGGCAGCAGGAACAGCGTGCGGATGACGCCCAGCCCGCGGAAAGTCCTGTTCAACACCAGCGCCATGATCATCGCCAGCACCAGCTCCAGCAAAAGACTGGCCACCGTGAAGTAAAGCGTTATCAGGAACGCATTCAAGAATCTTTCGTCTGCAGTCAGGACCTCCAACAGGTTTTCGAGGCCCACAAATGAAAAGCGGGTCATCGTAACGTTGACCCGCTGCAAGCTCAGCGAAACTGTATAAAAGAAAGGGTAACCCATCAACAGTAGGATCACGATCGCCGCCGGCGCCGGCAGTACAAACGCCAAATTGCGGTCGATCAACAAAAAGGCGCGTTGCAACAAGCCTGCAGGCTGGGTACTCCCTGGCTCCTGATCGTTCCTCCCGCTTTCACCACCTTCGTCGGGTTGAACACGGGAACCGTTCTCAGCCTGTCCAGTCTGCTCGGGTTCCGACTGTGCTTTTCGCTGCATAGACAACTCTCTGTGCATGCTGAAAGAGGCCGGCGACACGCGTGCCGCCGGCCACCGATTACAATTCTACTCCTCCCTCCAACCCTACTCCTCCTGCTCTTCCAGCATTTCGAGGAGTTCCTCTTGGCTCTTCTGAGCCGCAGCCACCACATCGCCGCCCTCGATCGAGGTCACGATAACCTGCGCGATCGACTCACGCGCCCGCATCAGGTTGATGATGGATGGCGGGGCCGGCGGCGAGAAGTCGCCGATCGCTCGTGAATCGAGCAATACCTGCACGAAATCTAGGTCGTCCTGCGTTGCCTGCGTCTTGTACGCCTCCGTCTCATACGGCGAGCGCCGCGGCACCGCGCCACCGTCGAGTACGTACTTGAGCATGCTCTCTTTGTTCGAAATGAACTGCAGCAGGTACCAACTGGCTTCCTTCTTCTGCGACAGTCCGCCGACCGTGATGCTCCAACCGCCGGCCGACGCTCTCTGGCCGTTGGGACCCGCCGGCATCAGGAAGTACCCGATATTGCCGGCTACCGTGGACTTGCTCGGGTCCTGGAAGTCCTTGCGGAAAACCGCGTCGTCAATGATCATGCCGGCCTTGCCCTGGCTGAAGATGTTCACCGCGCCGACGTGGTCGATGTTGGGTGAGCCGGGTGGCCCGTAGAGGCGCAGCAGGCGGCCGTAGAAGTCAAAGGCGGCGATCGCCTCCTCCGAATCCATCAGCGGGACGCCGTCTTCGTCCTCCCACATGATCCCCATACCGCCGAGGAATCCTTTGAAAACGGAGGTCGGCACGGGAGGCTTGCCGCGCATCGTGATGCCGAAAACGTCCCCGCCGCTCTGCTCCTGAACCGTTGCCGCGGCGGCTTCGAGTTCTTCAAACGTCGTTGGCGGCCCGTCTATGCCATACTCCTCGAACAGGTCCTTGCGGTAGTAGCCGATCATCGCGCTCATCTGCATCGGCACCGACACCAGGCTGCCCCTTGACGAGTAGCCCGCCATCAGATAGTCCTGCCCCATGTCCTCCCAGAGATCGTAGTCTTCATGGGTCATGCTCGGGTCGTCCACCCAGGGGCCGATGTCGTTGAGCCAGCCGGCGTCGAACCAGACGTTTCTTTCCTCCGCGCCCGCCGGCAGCTGGAAGACATCCATGTCCTCATTGCTCGCCATCAGCTCGACCCGGATCTTCTGCACCATCTGCGCCCAAGGCAGGATCTCGGTGTTCACCTTGATCCCGGTCATCTCTTCAAATTTGGGCAGAATCGACAGCACGTGGTCGCTCAGCGGTTGTGTCTCGCCGACGTACCGCAGCTCAGTTCCCGCGTAGCGCTGCCAGTCGAAGCCTTCCGGCTCCGCCATAGCATCGTCAGCGGGCGCGGCTGCGGGGGCCGCTGGCACGCAGGCGGTCAGGGCTGCCCCTGCCGTCCCCGCGCCCAACAACCGCAATACCTGTCGACGACTGATCTGTGATCGCATGGTAGGGTTCTCCTTCCCATCTTGGTTGGAACTACGCCTAATTCACTGAATTGGATCTGTCCTTCTGAAGGATCTTTGAACAACGAAAACAAACCGATCCTTGAACCGCAACAATCTGTCAGTATGCCAACGATATTCTGCTGCAATCTTTGCGAGAAGCTCAGAAGTTATAGAGGATTTTCTGGGAGTATAGTTACTTTGGCGCGGCCTGTCAAAGAGGATTTTTTGATCCTGTATCCGGTTCAAGACCGAATTGGGAACATCCTGCAGACCTCAAGGCCAAACAGTTTTCCCGGAATCATGTATGTTGGAATTGGGTATAGTCAAACTGTGGAAAGAGGCGCCGCCTGGAAGGTTGTGTTCTGCGGCTGCAACAGGAGTCTAGCGTTCGAAAACCTCCTCGTCCTCTTCCAGGCCGGCCAGTACCTCGGTCCGTTCACCGTCGGTTACGCCCAGTGAAATGTCGACCTCAATCGTGCTTTCACCCTCTTTGACCAGCGCGTAGCGGCGGTTGAAGTAACTGTGGATTGCAACATTGGGGATGGTCAGTATGTCCTCTTTTCGTTCCACAACAATGCGCAGGTCGGCCAGAGCCCCAATCTCCAACTCCAATTCGGGCGCCGCGAACTCGACGCGAATCGGCAAGCCTTCATCGGCGGCGCCTGGCGTTGACACTTGCATAAGCTGGCCTATAACCTCACGCTGCGGGTAGTCGCGAAAGAGGATCGTGACGGACTGGCCGATACGAAGGTTTGGCAACGCCTCCTCGCCGGGGCCCGAGCTCCTGATCTCAAGGGCGTCGGGTGCCGCCAGCCCCATCACAGGCGCGTATTCCGCTACCAGCTGCCCGGCCTCCCCGTCCGTGTAGCGCACCACCCCGTCGAACGGGGCCAGCAACTGCGCCTGCCCTATACGGTCCCGCAGCATTTCTACATCGATCGCTTTGAGTTCCGCCTCCGCCTGGTAGAGGGCGATTTCTCTGTCATGCTGCTCCGCCAGCAGCGCCAGTTTCGTCTCCGCAGCCTCCACTGCCAGCTCCATGCGGGCGAGGTCGGCTTCCCCCGCGCCGCCTCGGCCCTGCTCCAGCGTCAGACTCTGCATGTCCAGAGAAGCCTGCGCCTCCGACAAGGCAAGCTCCTTGGCTCCCTGCGCCGTTTGCACACGCAGCCGGGCGATCTCCAGCTGTTTCTCCGCTTTGGCAAGCTCGTGCGGCAAGAATCCGACATCCAGTTCAGCCAGCAGCTGTCCCGCCTCTACCAGTTCGCCCGGTTCAACTAGGAATGCGTTCAGACGTCCGCCAATGCGAAACGAGAGGTTCACTCGCCGCAGCGAATCCACCATGCCCAGCAGCGTCACGCTGTCGACGATATCGCCGCGCTCGATTCGATGCACCGCCTTGGGAAGCGGCACAGGCGTAGGTATAGGCGTCGGCGTAACCAATACGTCGCCCGGAAGCTGTTCGCATCCCGCCAAAGATCCGGCCATCAGAAGCAAGCAGAAAGCCAGAAGTGTCGTTCTCGTCTTCGTATAGGCCATCCAGCCTCCCGTCATCGTTAAGACTTTCTCAACTTGCTGTCCACTGCAGTCACGCCGTTTCCTCAGGTCTGACCTCGCGCCCCTCTTTCGCCGACAGTTGCGCCGCGCGACAGAACTGTAGCACTGCCTTCCCCTCCTCGCCGCTCAGTTCCGATTGCCGTCCCTCCGCAATTGCGTCAACGAAGTCATGCACGCCGGCAACGAAACTGGCTCCCCAATCCGTGTCTACCTCGGGAAACGCCGTCGTTTTTCCGTCTCGGTACATCTCCACTGCCGGTCTGTCAAGCAACATCGAGGTGCAGCGGTTCACCCAGATAAAGCCGCGTGAACCGGTCAACTCGACCCACTCGTCCTCTGGGCGGCCGTATTTGGTCGGCACCAGCATGTCGTCAGAGGTTACCGCTTCGTAGGAGCCGTACATCTCGGCATCCCTGTATTTCCAGATGACGACGGCCGGACTGTCAAGCATCCAGCCGTGCTGTATTGGCCGGTGCGTGATCCAGGCAAACACCTTTTCCGGCGCACCCATGAACCACTGTGCAATCGAGAAGAGATGATAGCCATAATCGAGGATCACCCGTCCGCCGCCGCTCTGGGCCGGATCAAAACGCCACACCCAGCGCCTGTAGGGTATCTCCCAGTCCTCTCCTGAAGTACCCTGCACGCACTTGATGCGTATCGAGAGCGGCTCACCAACTGCGCCGTCGTCGAGAAGCTGTTTGGCCTTGACGAAGGGTGGGTAGAAGCGAAAGTTCTCAAAAACGCGCATCAGCTTGTCAGCACGTCCCGCAGCCTCGATCAGCGCATCGCACTCGGCAACCGTGATCGCCATCGGCTTTTGTATTGAAACGTGCTTGCCCGCCTCCAACGCGGCGATGCCCATCTCCGCATGCAGATGATGGGGCGTAATCACTTCCACCGCGTCCACCTCCGGGTCGGCGAGCAGATGACGGTAGTCGGTGTACGTCTTCTCAATCTGCCACTCTGACGCGCGCCGCTGCAGCAGCGCCTCGTCGACGTCGCAGATGGCGTGAAGTTCTGCTTTGGGGTAGTCCTGGTAACCGAGGTAGTGCAGGTCGGTGATCGCGCCGGCGCCGATAAAGCCGACGCGTAGCTTTTTCCTGCCGCCGCTCACTGTTCCGCCTCGAACATGCGCGCCGACGGCTCCATAATCGGCCAGGGCAGCGTTCCCGGCAGCTCGATTAACGCACTTCTGACCGCTTCTATCGCCTTCGTCACGGCAGGGCCAAGCTGCTCGATCGATTCTACTCGGCAGCCGTCCACGCCGAACGCCTCCGCCAACCTCATGAAATCCGGGTTCACCAGGTCAACCTCGTGCGCGGCACCGTAGCGAGCCTGCTGCTGAGGCCGCAGGACCCCGTATGCCGAGTCATTGAAGACCAGGGTTACAATCGGCAAACCAAGCTGTACCGCCGCCGCCAACTCCTGACAGTTGAACAAGAAACCGCCGTCGCCGCACAGCACAACCACCGGCTGTTCCGGCTTGGCCATCTTCGCCCCGATCGCGGCCGGCAGGCCAAAGCCCAGCGTGCAGAAGCCCCACGGGTATATGTTCGTGCGCGGTTCATAGACGTCCAGCAGACGACGGCACCAGTAGGCGGCCACCGTCAAGTCGCTCACGATGATCGTTTCACGCGGCAGCGCCTTCCGCAGGGTCTGCACAAGCTCCACGCCCTCAGGCGCCCGTGCCTGGCAGTAACCCCATACATTCTGCCGCAAGTGGGTGACTCTGGCGGCAGTGCCGTCATCCTCCCTTTTCGCATCCTGAAGCTGCGCGCTGATCATCTGCAGTGCCGCACGCGCATCCCCCAAAACGCCGACCGTGGCCGGGTAGTTGCGGTCGATCTCTTCCGGATCGACTTCGACATGGATTAGCGATTCCGGCAACCGCAATCCCCATCGATCCGACTCTTCTTCGGTAAAGCGGGTGCCCACTGCCAGCATTACATCAGATTCAGCTAAAAACGCCCGCGCCGCCGGATGCAAAATCGTCGCGCCGGCGACCAGCGGATGGTCGTCCGCGACCGCGCCCTTTCCGAGTACAGTAGTGAAGATCGGCGCCTGCAAGAGCTCGGCAAGTGCCTGCAGCTCTGCGCCGGCCCCGCTCCCGATCACACCACCGCCCGCCCAGATTACAGGACGCCGCGCTCCGCGCAGCAGCCCCGCCGCCCGCTCCACTTGCTCCGGATCCGGCGTCACTCGGTCCACGTCTGCCGGCGCTGGGATCGTCACGTCATCGGTTTCGTCCAGCGTATCGCACGGAATCTCCATCGCGACCGGTCGCGGCCGTCCGCTCCGCATCTGTGCGAAAGCCTCCCTCATCACCCCAGGGATTGATGCCACCGAATCCGCTCTCGCCTGCCACTTCGTCACCGGCGCAAAGCTTCCAAGCTGGTCCTCGCACTCATGCAGATAGCCTTTGCTCAGACCGATTCCTTCAGCCGGGATCTGGCTGGCGATACACAGAACCGGCGAAGAATCGCTATAGGCCGTTCCCAGCGAGGCCAGCGTGTTGAGAGCAGCCGGCCCAGTTGTACTCAGGCATACCCCTATCTCGCCGCTGGCGCGTGCGTAGCCGTCGGCCATGAACGCCGCCCCTTGCTCGTGGCGGGCAAGAATGTGCCGGATGCCGCCCATCTCCCGCAGCGCGTCATATATACCCAGATTGTGCGTCCCCGGAATGCCGAACACTGTGTCGACACCATGCGCCGACAACGACCGTACGACGGCTTCACCACCGGTCATGCGCATCGATCAGTAACTCCCGCGAATTGTAGGTAAAGGAATGTACACACAAGTGGGTGGTGTCTGTCAGGCACCGTCGCGACAAACTGTCGCTCATCTCAGCACCTGGCAACTGACCGTCGACCACAGAAGTTACGCCTTGAGTCCCGTCATTGCTATGCCGCGAATGAAGTAGCGCGACGCAAAAGCGTAGATCGCCATGACCGGGACAACGGTCAGCATTGAGCCGGCCGCCCACATCTCGTAACGCGTCCACCACAAGTTGCGGAGACCGGCCAGCACGAGCGGGAGCGTCTGGTTGTCCTGGCTGTTCAGAACGATGAGCGGCCACAGGAAGCTGTCCCAATTGATCAGATAGACAAACACTGCCAGAGCGGACATCGGCGACATCGACATCGGCAGCACCAGAGTAAAGAAGATACGCCACTCGGACGCCCCGTCAATGCGGGCCGCATCGATCAATTCGAACGGGATGCTCTCCATGAACTGGCGCATCAGGAAGATGCCGAATGCCGTATAAAAGCCCGTTATGATGATGCCGGCCAAATGGTCAGCCAGGCCGAAACTGTTGGCGATCGTGATATACAGCGGGACCATAATCACGGCAAAGGGCACCATCATCGTCGACAGGATGATGGTGAAGAGCAGTTCCTTGCCCACAAAGCGATACTTGGAAAAGATGTACCCCATTACCGAGGACGTGAAAACAGAAACGACCGTTACCGACACAGCCGACACAATGCTGTTGCGGAAAGCGGCGACGAAGTTCACTCTGCCCAGAATTTCTTCGTAGTTGCGCAACGTCCACGTTTCGGGCAGCAGCGCCCTTGATTCGACAAGCTCCTTGAACGGCTTGAGCGAGGCAAAGATCATCCATATGAAGGGGAAGATGGCTATAACGACCATCCCAAGCAGGAAGATCTGTAAGAGACTTTGTGATATCAGAATGCGCCTGGGCAGCCGGCGTCGCGCACCTCTTGTCTCACTTATAACTGCCATCACCTGTCTCCTTCATTGTTGGGTAGCCGGTCTCCGTCGCCACCGCCCGGGCCGGACATATTTAAAGGTCCGGGTTCACTAGTATGACCACGTCGGACGGATTAACTTTATCTGCAAAATGCTGATGACCAGGATGAATGCGAACTGCAGCAGGGACGCGGCCGTTGCCGTGCCGAAGCGGATGTCCAGGAAGGCTTCCTGGTAGATCAACATGTTATACAGGTATGTAGAGTTACCCGGCCCTCCCTCCGAGCCAAACAAGACGGTAGGAAGCGTAAACTCCTGCAAAGAGCCGATCGCCAGCAGTACAGTGATCAGAAGGATCGTATGGCCCATCAGAGGCATGGTAATGCGCCAGAACTGCTGCCACGGATTGGTACCGTCAACCAGGGCAGCATCGTACAGTTCCGACGGAATGTTCAACATGCCTGCCGTGAGGATGACGACGAAAAAGCCCAGCCCTTTCCAGGTGGCGATAATGACTGCAGTTGGCAGCGCCGATGAAGAGCTGGAAAGCCACTGTAACTCGGGAAGCCCCACACCGCTTAACAGCTTGTTCAACTGCCCTACCTCCGGGTCCATCAACATCTTAAATAACAGTGAAACTGCCACCAACGAGACCACAACCGGAACGAAAATGAGCGCCTGATAGACGTTTCGACCCCGCCGCACCTTGGACAAGAAGACGGCGATAAGCATGGCCAGAGGCAGATGGAATATGAAAGAATATACTGCCCACATAATCGTATTCTTCACGGAAACCCAGAAGAGGGGATGATTAGCAATCTTGAGAAAGTTGCCTGCGCCCACAAACGGGCTGTTGGACGGGTCCAGCAGCTTGTACGCGACCGTTGACATGCGGAACGCCTGAATGATCGGCCAGAAGCTGAATATCCAATACCAGATCAGCAAAGGTACGATCATCGTGAAGCCAAACCAGAACTGCGGCTTGCGCAGCGTCCTTTTGACAACGAACCAGACGCCCATCGTTTCAGCCCGGCCCGAAGCTCCGCTCCCGTCTGCAATTGATGTCATTTTCAGGTTCCGTTTTCAGAAATGGATGAGCGACTTTGCGGCCTTTCCGGACCAACCTAATTTACCGCTTCAGCGAGCAGCAACTCCGACGTCAAGGCCGTTTCCAGTCGTGACGTGATGCCGGTCCTCGTGAGCGCAATTCCGTCGACTTCGCAGCTTTCAGAACTGTTGTCAAAGGTGACCCGGTAGCGTCTTCCTGGATCAATCCCTCTGAATCGCAGCAAGTACTCCGGTTCCGCCGGATCGCTTAGACGAAACAGCCCCGCAACGGCCCGGGAGCGGTCCCGCGCTGCCAACTCCAATACGCCCCAGCCACGCGGCTCGAATCCCTTGACAACCGGCGTGTGATGATAGATTCGGCTGGTCGGATGGATCGGGCGAACGAACTCCTTGTAGATTCGCACCGCATTGCGGATGCGCGCCTGCTGGACCGCATTGGGCGCGGCGTCTTTGAGATGAAACCAGTTCAGCGACGGATGCACGAACAGCTGCAGCCGGAACTGGAAATCCAGCTCAGCCGTGCGCTGCCCCGACTGGCCCATACCGGCCAGCCGATCCACCCGCTCCGGCGGCAGCGCCATCGACATCCCATTCGTAATCGAAAAGGCGCGCGGCGCAATCTGCCAGTCTGTCACCCACGTATGGTCAAAGTAGCGGACCATGCCCACATCGGTCCGGGCGCCGCCGCTGGCGCAGTTCTGAAAGATGACATGCTTGTGGCGTGCGGAAAGCCGCGCATAGATGTCGTAGACGGCCTCGTAATAGCGCCAGTAAGCGTTCTCAATGAATCCCGACTGTTCACTGTATCCACCCGCGCCAATGTTGCCGATGTTGTAATCCAGCCGAAAGAGATCCAGCTCGTGCTCCACGATCAGACGGTCGATCTCGCTCTCCATCCATTCGGCCACGTCAGGCCTGGTGAGATCGATCATGCCGCCCAGCCCGCCCTCGTCGCCGTACGGACGGGCCAGCCAGTCGGGATGCTCCCTGGCAACGCTGCTTTCCGGTCCGACCCGCTCCCCGTCCATCCACAGGCCGAACTTCATGCCCTTGCCGTGAACATAGTCGCGAAACGGCTTCAGGCCCCCTGGAAAACGCTCAAAACTTACCTGCCAGTCACCCACCGTCGCATGCCAGCTGCCATTCGGGGGCGTGTACCAGCTCGCGTCGATGAGAAAGACTTCCGCGCCCGCGTCGGCGCAGGCGTCGATTTCGGAAAAGATTAGCTCCGGCGTGAGCTCCTGCTCCGGCCCGATGCCGCTCACGACCAGCCCGGCATGTTCTGGGTTCTGTGGTGGGATGACGCTTGTCCGCAAGTGGTCGTGCAGCGCTTGAATGCCGTCGTCGAAATCTCCGATGACGACGCCCAAGTGCATCTCCGGCGTGGTGACCGTCTCGCCCGGCTCGATAACGCGCAGCGGCGCAGGTCCGTCCGGTCCCGCCCGAAACCAGAGCCGCGACCCCTCCCGGCTATCCCCGTCGTCCACGTCAAACTCGAACGCATACCCTCCCGACCAAGCCAGCGTCCCCACGAACTGCTCACCACCCTGGTGATTGCGCACCACAAAGAAAGGGTGTCTGTGCCGCCCCCGTCGGTAACGGCCGTCAATCCGGTAGCCAGCCCGCGGCAGCGCACGCCAGTCAAAGTCGCCCTCATTGCCCCAGTGCGTGTCGATAAAGTAGCCGACCGAGTACGGCGACGCCTCGTCATCAATGTCGTATGCGCATGTCTGCAGTACACCGCTCCATGGAAAAGCAGTCGAAAGCGCAGCCGGTTGGTCGGAGCAGTTCTCTATCTCCAGCCAGCGCGTCAGGATTGGCGTACCGTCCAGGAGTGTATGAACGCGCACGATCACCGGGCGCACGGCATGGCGCAGTTCCAATACCGCCTTCAACCCATTCTCTGTTTCAGCCTGGGAAAAGTCGCTCCATTCCCAATGCGAACGCAGAAGCTGCCCATCCATCTCCACCCAGAACGCTTGCGGGGCCGGATGCGAACCCGCGTCGAATCGCTCTGATTCAGGATTCGTGTAACCCGAGCCGTTCCAACCGCGCCCCACCAGCTGTCCCCGGCTCAACGACTCCTGATAGGCAGCCAGTCCCGACCGGTAGGAAACCGTGGGAACCGGGTCATTCGAAAGAAAAATATCTGCGAAAGTCTCAGTCATCTTCTGTCCCACATTCGAGACGCGTTATGGCCGGTGCGTGCGGCAAAAGGAGTGAGCAGCGAGAACCGAGGGCGCGACCCCCAACCTCTCACTCCTCACTCCTCGAATCTATGGTTCTACACCCAGCTCGCGAACGTCGCTGACCCACTCCTGGTACTGCGCTTCGCACCGGGCCTGGATCATTTCTACCGCTTCTTCGCTGCCGATATTGCCTTGTCGCACTTCCGAGCACCCTTCGCTTATCGCCGCGCCGATTTCTCCGATCGAGCCGAAGCCGACACCCTCGAAGGTGGTCTGCGGCAACAGATGCTCCTGCAGGACCTTCGTCAGCTTCACCAGCGGTCCTTCCGGATCGCTGTTCACGAAGTGGTCATAGCTGCCGACCAGCCCTTTCCAGGCAGTGTTCGGCTGTCCGCCGTAGATCATGGCGTATGAGGTCTGCCCTTCGTCCGTCACCAGCATGCGCAGAAACTCGATCGCCATGTCGGGGTTCTTCGCCTGCTTCAGCGAAATGAATCCCCATCCCCCTTCACCGCAAAAGATCGGCGGTTCGCCCTCATGGATCATCGGCGCGCCTGCCATGCGGTAGGTATAGCCCAAGTCCCAGGCTATCGGCATCGAAGGCGTGCCGTTTCCACGCGCCAGCGCCACCTTGCCGGCCAGCGCCGCGTCAACGTGGTTCTGGTCCAACTGCGTCTCGATGCCCAGTTCCACCGGGCCCTCAACAAACAGCCTCATCGCCTCCATACCCTCTTCGGTGTTGATGTTGAACTGCTTGTTCTCAAGATCCCACCAGTCCATTCCCTTGGGGTCCAGCAACGTACGCAGGATACCGAGATAGCTCATATCATCCCAGCCCTGGCTGCTCAGGCCCCACCTGGTCACTTTGCCGTCCTCTTCGACCTGCAAGGCCTTCCCCAACTCCCACATGCTTTCGTAGCTTTCGAAATAGACTTCACCGTTCAATGGCGGATACTGGTCTTCAAGCCCCAGCGCAATCACATCCTCGCTGGGCACGTTGACCATGTTGCCCACGCCGTTACACTCGGTCGGCACGCCCCAGATCTCGCCCTGCCACATGTAAGCGCCAATGGCGTCACCTACAAAGTCCTCGTCAGGATCGACATCCATTTGGTTGTATACCTGCTCGGTGCAGGGGACCAGTGCCTCGTGAAGGTGGAGGCTCGTCAACTGTTCACCCATAATGCAGGCAACGTCAGGCTGCGTTCCCGCGGCCAGAGCGGCAATCACCTTGGGCGGAATGGGCCAGGCCTGCGGCTGCACCTCGAACGTTCCGCCGCCCTGCTCCGCGAACAGGTCGGAAAGTCGCTGGTACGCTTCCACGTGGGGGTCATACTGTAAGCCCCACATTACTCCTTGTCTTTGCTCCCTGGGCATGGCTGCCATGTCGCTACCAGGTGCGGTTGGCGCAACACAGGCGGCCAGGAGACCTACTCCCGCCACCCCCGCCGAGACTTTCAAGAAATCTCTACGACTGTGCATCTCTCCCTCCTATGCTTAGGCTCAACAATCAAACGAATGTGAATCCCGTCTGATACCGACGCTATTGGCGCGGATCACGCAATGGCAACGCGCCTGTCTTGTCTGCCTTAACGCAATACGAAATACGCGACACACAGAAAGCGGACTTTCAAATCGAATGCACATCAAAGGAGGACACACTCAGAGTCAGAAGATACGGAGAGGAGAGCAAGAGGTGTCCTCTCTCTCCTCTCCGCTCTCTTCTCGCTCTTACGGTTCCAGGCCCAATTCACGCACGTCGCTCACATACTCCTGGTACTGAGCCTCGCAGCGCGTCTGGATCAGTTCCACTGCTTCCTCGCTGCCGATGTTCCCCTGACGCACCTCGGAGGCCCCCTCCGTGATGGCAGAGCCGATTTCGGCGATCGAGCCGAAGCCCACGCCCTCGAACGTAGTCAGCGGCTGCAGATGCTCCTGGAGGATCTTGGCCATTCCCACCTGGGGACCATCAGGATCGGGGTGCGTGAAGTGATCGTAAACGCCGACCAAATCCTTCCAAGAGGTGTGGACAGCGCCACCGTAGATCTTCGCGTACTCAAGCTGCCCTTCGTGCGTGACCAACATGCGCAAGAACTCAATGGCCATATCGGGGTTATGCGACTGTTTCAGCGAAATGAAGCCCCATCCGCCCTCTCCGGCGAACAGCGGCAATTCACCTTCAAAGACCATCGGCGCCCCGCACATTACGTAGGTGTAGCCCAGTTCCCAGGACATCGGCAGCGAAGGAGTGCCGTTGCCCCGCGCCAGCGCCACCTTGCCGGCCAGCGCAGCATCGACATGCGACTGGTCCAGCTGCGTCTCGATACCCATCTCCACCGGTGCCTCGACGTAGAGCCGCATGGCTTCCATGCCCTCTTCCGTATTGATATTGAACTGCTTGTTCTCCAGGTCCCACCAGTCCATGCCCTTCTTGTCAAGCAGGGTCCGCAGGATGCCGAGATAGCTCATATCGTCCCAGCCCTGGCTGCTCAGGCCCCACTTGGTTACCTTGCCGTCCTCTTCGACCTGCAACGCCTTCGCCAGCTCCCACATGCTGGGATAGCTCTCGAAGAAGACCTCACCGTTCAGCGGCGGGTACTGGTCTTCCAACCCGAGTGCAATCACATCCTCGCTGGGAACGTTGACCATGTTGCCGACACCGTTGGCCTCGGTCGGTACGCCCCAGATCTCGCCCTGCCACGTGTAGGCGCCGATCGCGTCACCCACAAAGGACTCGTCCGGGTCCACGCCCATATGGTTGTAGACCTGCTCCAGGCAGGGGACCAGTGCCTGGTGCAGATGCAGGCTGGTTAGCTGCTCACCCATGATGCAGGCTGCGTCCGGCTGAGTCCCTGCCGCCAGCGCGGCAATCACCTTGGGCGGAATCGGCCACGCCTGCGGCTGCACTTCGAAAGTTCCCCCGCCCTGCGACTCGAACAGATCGGCAAGTCGCTGGTACGCTTCCACGTGGGGGTCATACTGCAATCCCCACAGCACGCCCTGCCGCTGCTCATTGGGTATCGCAGCCCCTCCGTCCGCAGGCGCCATCGGCGCCGCGCACGCCGCAAGCAGGCCAACGCCCGCTGCACCCGCTGTCGTCCTCAAAACTTCTCTGCGACTGTACAACTTTCTGGACATCTTGTCCCTCCTGAAAGATGGTGAATTTGAACACAGTTGATGTGTTCGCTTGAGGAGATACCTATCGCAAATGCGGCCATGTACAGTGCAGCCTGTTTGTCGGTATGGCTGCAACCGCACAGGCCGCGGAAGGTGCTGCGTTCCTAGGCCCTGCAGTTTGGCCTGAGGGGCATTCGATGACCCGCAGGCAATTTTCGTTTCAGAACAGTGACCAGTGGTTGAGGCCCATAATAGATAGTACAGCCGGCTCCGGTAACGGCTGTCCCGGTTCGCTTTCAGATCATGTACTACCGAGCATGGAAGGAAAAATCGTGAATTGACGTGTCTGGCCGAGGTACTATACAATCGTTCCTGATTGTCGCCAACCACAAGAAATTGCGTTACATCGACCCCAGAATGGCGGCGCCGCTATCTTATCACCGTCGTCAGCAATATCACAACAGCAAGAAATCTGGTCGGTTGCCGCCGGGGACGTTGCCCTCGCCCTTCTGATCCACCAACTGCCCCATAATTGTCAAGGGTAACGGTGACATCTTAGGGCGTGGGAGGCGACCTATTGCTGACACGAAAAAGAACCCAGGAGGGAATCCATGGTTCGGAAAACGACTTGGAGATGGATGGCGTTGGTTCTCGTGCTGGCTCTGGTGCTTTCGGGGTGCCAACCGGTACAACCGGCCGCCTCTGGCGACGACGCCGCAATGGCAGGCGAAGAAGTGGTAATCGCCGTCGGCATCGAACCGGTCAGCCTCGACGCCTGGCGCTCATTCGCCGGCACCGGCGGACCCGGCTTTCGCAACGCCATCGAGCAGTTGATCAACCGCGATTTCACAACCGGTGAGTTCGTCCCTATCCTGGCAACCTCCTGGGAGCGGCTGAACGACACCACCATTCGCTTCACGCTCCGCGAGGGCGTGACCTTTCACGACGGCTCACCCTTTAATGCTGAAGCCGCCGCCGCCAGCATCAACCACACCTTCGACGCCGACAACGCTTTTGACCTGCTCGACTTCCTGGGCACGATGAGCGCCGAAGCCGTCGACGAGTATACTCTCGATATATCAACGCCGGAACCCGATCCCATCCTGCTCGGCAAAGTCGAGTGGGTAGGCATCTCCTCAGCTAAACAGCTCGCCGAAGATCCCGACTCCTACCATACCGAACTAATCGGCACCGGCCCCTACAAGTATGTCGAGTGGCGCAAAGGCGAGTCCATCACCTATGAGGCCAACTCCGACTGGTGGGGTCTCTCCCATCCCGATGACGCCCGCGGCGCCCAGACATTCAAGAATATCACCGTCAGATTCCTGCAAGAAGACCAGGTACGAGTCGCCGCCGTGCAGGCCGGAGAGGTCGATCTGGCCGCGTTCATCACACCCGAACAGTGCCAGCTGCTCGACGACGAGGCTGACGCCAGCTGTGTGTCCGCCCCCAGCGTCGAGACGATATTCATCCGCATGGACACCAATAGCCCGTTACTGTCCGACCAACGCGTTCGCCTGGCCTTCCAGTTGGCTATCGACAAAGAGGCCATCGTCGATAGCATCCTCGGCGGCGCGGCCACAGTCGCCAGCCAGATAGTCAACTCCTCCGCCACCGGCCACGACCCCAGCCTGGAGCCGTATCCCTACGACCCCGACCAGGCACGTGAACTCCTGGCCGCCGCAGCTGCAGACGGCGTACCCGTCGACATGGAGATCACGCTCGGCGCCCGCCATGCCGTCTTCCCCAGAATCGACGAGGTCTTGCAGGCCGTTGCTTCCATGCTCACCGATGTCGGTTTCAGCGTAACCACCACCTTCTACGATCCTGAAGGCTTCGGCCAGGTGATGCTGGTCAACATCAAGGACGTACCCGAAGATCGGAACTTCGTCGCCATCCATCTGCATGGCAATGAGATCATGGACTACGCCTCCTCCTACCGCTTCTACTACTCCTGCGAAGGCATTCTCTCCGTCTACTGTAACGAGGAAGCTGACGCCGTATGGACGAAGGCACTTCCCCTTACAGGTGACGAGCGTGAAATGACTCTGCAGGAACTCAGCCGGATCGTGCACGAGGACGTCGCTATAGGTTACATTGGCCACCTCGATCTCGCCTACGGCATCGGCGGCCGGATCGAATGGGCGCCCCAGCTTGATCACCGCATCCTCGTCAAGGAGATGACCCTGAAGTAAGTCGATTCGGATCTAAGGTCATCTGCTGTATGTGACAAGAGCGGCTTCTACCGCTACAATGTCCGCACCATTAGACCGCGGCGCTGGCGCCAGCGCCGCGGTCAGTTTTGGCGACATCCCGCACGCTGTTCGGTATGAGTGGGGTCGGAACTGCGAATTGTACAAGCGCTTACGCGTAGAATTGCAGGCGCCGGATATAGTGGAGACTGACGATGAAGGAAGGTGGCCGGACAGGTATCATTCTGGCAGGCATAGTTGGGGGCGCGCTGCTGGGCGGCGTCTTTGCCTGGCTATCCAGTGCGCGTACCGACGAGGACGGCGAAACGGCTCTCGAAACCATCGGCCCCTCCGAGTACTTTCAGCTCGGCATCGGCGTTCTCACACTCGCGCGACAGTTCCAGTCTCTTCTCCAGCGGAAACTGTGAAATTCTCTGGCGTATTGTAGTTTAAACGCAGATTCAGAATACAAAGGGAAATTGCGTTGACCTTGACAGGAAGACTTGGCAGCAGCAGCAGACCAGTACGCGTCGCGATCATCGGCGCCGGACCATCTGGATTCTATGCCGCCGGCGCATTGCTGCAACAAAAAGATGCCCACGTTTCGATCGATCTCTTGGACCGGCTTCCCACCCCGTACGGACTGGTGCGCTACGGCGTCGCCCCCGACCACCAGAAGATCAAGTCGGTCACCCGCATCTACGAGCGCACGATGAAGGACAGGCGCGTCCGCTACTTTGGTAACGTCGACCTCGGCTCCGACGTCACCCATGCGGAGTTGAAGTCGCAATATGATCAGATTGTCTACGCGGTCGGAGCCCAGTCTGACAAAAGGCTCGGCATCCCCGGCGAAGACCTGGAGGGCAGCTTCTCCGCCACCGAATTCGTTGCCTGGTACAACGGCCATCCCGACTTTCGTCACTTTGATTTCGATCTGAGCGTCGAGAGTGTCGCCGTCATCGGCGTCGGCAATGTTGCGATGGACGTGACCCGCATCCTCGCGAAATCGGTTTCCGAGCTGGAAACAACCGACATTACCGACTACGCCCTCGATGCGCTGCGAAACAGCAACGTTAAGCGCATTCACATTTTCGCCCGCCGCGGGCCGGTGCAGGCCAAGTTCACCAATCCGGAGATCAAGGAACTGGGCGAACTGGAGATTGCCGACGTCATCGTCAATCCGGCCGACCTCGTTCTCGACGACGCCAGCCAGGCCGAGATGGAAGGAGATCGTACCGCCCGCCGCAACCTGGAAACGTTGCAGGAACTCGCGGAACGCGGCTCCACCGGCAAACCCAAGCAGATCATCTTTCACTTCCTGCGCTCGCCGACTGAAATCACCGGCGTTGCCGGCGCGGTCAACGCCATGACTACCGAGAAGAACGCGTTGCAGGAGACCGAATCGGGCTATATCGCCTGCCGCGGCATCGGCACCTACGCAGAGTACGACGTCGGCCTGGTGTTCCGCTCGATTGGCTACCGAGGAATTCCGATTCCCGGAGTGCCCTTTTATGACCGTTGGGGCATCATTCCAAACGAAAAGGGCCGTGTGACCGCTGAACACGGCGGAGCGGTCGTGCCAGGCGAGTACACCGTCGGCTGGGCCAAACGCGGCCCGACCGGCGTGATCGGCACGAACAAGCCCGACGCCGTTGAAACTGTAAAACTGATGATGGAAGATGTGAAGAACGCTGCCGTGTCACTTCCAGGGGACTCAGCCTCGGTCAATAGCTCTGGTTCCCACACTGACGGACACGGGCGGCCGGGAGACATTGTTCCCCTTCTGCAGAAGAAGGGCGTACCCTACGTTTCCTTCGCCGACTGGCAGATCCTGGAGCAGATCGAGAACGAACGGGGCGCTCTGCGGGGACAACCGCGAGTCAAAATCACTGACGTCGACGAGATGCTGCGCCTGATTCAGTCCGCCAAGGCAGAGCCTGTCCTCCCATAGCGTTTCAGGCCCGACGCTAGCCGACCCTTGTTTGAGAAGCTATTTCGTCAAGGTCATTTGCGCTTCGCTAAGTGGCCGAAAGATGGCGTCAGCTCAGCGCAAAACTTCAGCCTGTCTGGTCGCGGTCGTCTTCAGCCCCAGGTGCGAGAAGAGCATCCATCTCCTGGGTCTCCTCCTCACTTTCCTCATTTTCGGCCTGGCTCTCACCTGCCTGCTTGGCGGCAACTGTCTCCGGATCTTCGGATTGCGCAGGCATCCCTTCTTCAGCTTCCGCCTCAGGCCCGGAAAGCTCCTGCAGTTCATCCGATTCCCATGTCTCGTCGTATTCCCAATCATCCGACTCGGGCGTCAAACTGACCGGAACATGGGCAGGCAAGGAGGCTTTGATTTCTGAGTCGGACGCGTCTCCCCAGTAGGAGGTGACCGACGAAAGGACCGGCAAGTCATCCAGACTGAGGGTTGAATTCGTTCTGTTAGGCGTCGTCACCTTCTCTTCCATTTCCACGGGGTGTTCTTTTGTCTCAGGTTCCTGTACTTCAGGAACTGCCAGCAGCGCTTCGGATCCTTCCGGCAACTGGTTCATCTTGTTGTAAAGTTGCGCCAGGGCCGGGCCGACCGCATCCAGGGGAAGCTGACTCCGCACCGGCGTGTCCGATGTCTCCCACAGTTCGGCCAGCTTTTCAAAGTCCCACACTGCCGACAGCACGCTTTCGCTGCGAAAGTTAGAAGACTCCACCAGAATGCCGCTTGCCCGGGGCGTAAGCTCCTGCGGCGCAAGCACCGATGAACGCCCCACGAATGGGTCTCGCTGTCGGCGGCTGAATTCATTGTGGCCGACCAGAAAGCTGATTGCCGCGAACAACTGGTTATCCTGCATTCGCGCCAGTATCCCGGCCCGCAACTTTTCAAACAGAACCCGCTCCGTGGCCGCGCCCTGGGCGATCAACAGCTCTGCGCCCTGATAGGCAAGCAGGCGCCCGACTTCCGGATAGAGCAGGTCGCCGCCCAACATCAACCCGATCCGGCCGACCGGCGTCGGGATGACATTCCACTCGTGGCCCGGCTGGGCCAGGTCTTCGTCCTCAGGATGCAGTACACGTTTGGCCTGGTAACCCAGCCGCTCGCCGCCCGGTCCGTACACTACCGCAAGGTTGCGCAGCACGCCGTCCAGCGGGTCCGGCAGATATGCGCTCGGCGCAACCAGCGTAACGTCAAACTCTTGAGCCAGCCCCCCGAAAACCTCGTCGTACGCCTCCCAAACCATATCCGACTGCGTCGTCAGCAGGGCGCCGGTCATCTGGCGGAAATCCGAGTTGAGCCATCCGGCCAGCGCGCCGGAAACGCCGCCGCTGAACTTCTGCCACAAGCTTGTCTGCCGCCGCCGCGCCAAATCCGCCCGCTTAAGCAGGTTCGCCTGGAAGCCGCCCAGAAGCGGGGGAATCACCATCACTCCGGCCAGTTCCGGAAAGACCACCAGCCGCGCCCGCTTGTTTTCTGCAGCCCGTAAAAACCTGCGCAGGTCCTCCCTGTACTCCTCCAGCGTCTGGGGCAGCCGCATTTTCTGTTGGATACACGCGACGGTCAGCGTCTTCATTTGAGGCGGTCAGGCCGTTTCCTGGTCTCTGCGCCTGTCCGTATTGCAGTAAATCGCCGCAATTCAGACAGAGTTATCCTATTTGCATCAGGTTCCATAATACCACTGAAGGCAATTGAGCCTTGAATCAGGTGGGGGAAACTGCGGTGGAGATTCGAGGGAAGACAGTGAAGACGCAAGGCGACGCGATAACCCGTTCAGGTCCTAGTCTGACGCTTGTTCTCTTTGCACAAACGAGTCCCAGTCAACAGGTAGGTTTTCGCTGCAGTACCGCTGAGATACAGCTGCGATGCTACGGTTCCCCCTGCTACCCAAATCGCAAAGGGGGGCGCTCTCTCTACCCCTTATACGCGCCAATAATGTCGATGATCAACTTGACATCCTTGCGCGCATGCTCCAGCGACGTACGCGAAGCCTTGCCGTTGGCGATGCAGTCATGGTAGTGGCGCAGCTCCTGCACGAAGGCGCTGTCCCAGTCGATGTATGGCTCGGTCCGGTAGGTTGTTCCCTCGCTATCAATCCCCTGGATTGTCACCGTCGACAGGATTCCCTTCGAAAAACCGGTCGGATAGGCGACAACGACCCGTTTGTCGTCGCCGTAGATCTCCAGCGTCTCTTTGAAATCCCACAGATCGGGCAGGTCGATCCAGGTGCCCACGCAACGGGCGCCGTTTTCGTAGATCAAAGTGAAAGTAACGGCCCGGCCCTCCTGCCAGATCTCCGTATGCGACACTTCGACAGGCAGCCCCATGATCTCGCGCAAACCGTACAGGTCGTGAATCATGCTTCCCGACAGTAGATGGAACGCGCGCTCTACGTGGGGCGCCGCGTCGCCGATGGCCTGCTTTCGCGCAGCTTCCCTCCCTTCCATCGCGCTCTCGATTGCTCCTTCGGGAAGATCACCGAAGCTGCGCACGTCGAACTGCTGCAGATGCAGCGCGTTGTTCGGATGCATGTGGTTGATCTGCACAAAACGCACATCCATACCGGCCGCTTCCTGCTTGGCCCGTTCAAACGCGGGGTCATAGACCTTCATATAGCCCGCCTGGCCCACCGTCCCGGCACGCTTGCAGGCTTCGATCATCTCGTCGCACTCCTGCAACGAAAAGCAGACCGGCTTCTCCACAAATGCGTGCTTGCCCGCATCGAAGGCGTCAACGGCCACACTCTTTTTCGGGTCCGTCTGACACAGCAGAACAGCCTCCACGTCAGATGCCAGCAGATCGCGGTAGTCCGTAAAGTACTGGGGCACGTGAAAGCGGTTGGCCACATATTGGGCCGCGCCTTCCGATACGTCACAGACAGCAGTCACCTCAAACTCGTCCTGTAACTCCTTCAGGTTGGGCATATGATGCACCTGGGCGATCGCCCCGCATCCGATGACGCCGATCTTCACTCGTCTCACTTGCATTTCTCCCGTGGTTTGCGCTTCGCTAAATAGCCTAGAATGGCGACCTCTCAGCGCAAAGTGGCAGTCGGTGGGTTGGTCATCAAAGGAAAACTAAGGACCGGTATAGTCGGTGTCTACGCTGCGAGAGGTAAAGCTGTTCCAGACATCGGCAAGCGCGAAAGCTCCCTTGAAAGCCGGGTAAAGGGAATCCCACATCGCATCGCGCGCCGCCAATGCTGCCTCTTCATCTCCAGCCGCGCGTGCCGCCTTATAGGCAACGATCTGCTCCCGCTGCGTCTCCGTATTCGTCTCGACAGCGTCCAACCACGCTTCGGCCGCGGCCAGCTGCTGATCCAACAACTGGTCCGTAGCGGTTTCGCGGTCCGGCTCTACGTCGTAGGCGGTATTCAGTGCGAATCGGGGCGGTTTCTTCGTGCCGTCCTCATTCCAGTAGGTATGGGTCGGCTGGATGTGCGGGGTGACCGACAGAAACATGATGACCGGCTCGTCCCCCACATTGCGCACCTGGTGCGCCTCATCGGTCAGGGCAATACAAAGCTGACCCGGCCCCAGCACCTCAGCGTGACCCTCAATCGTGAACTCCGCCTGCCCCTGCAAGATCAGGAAAATCTCATGGCCCAGATCATGCGTATGGCTCTGCGCGGTGTGGCCTACGTCGACCTGCAAAAACCTGGCGCGGATCTCCGGCGTAGTCAGCACATTTCGGATGTCCGTATGGAAGTCCAGAACCTGGAAGGGCACGGCATTCTCCTTATCTGATTTACTCTGTCGAAGATTATCTCATCGCGGCGGGCTTGCTCTACGGAAAGGACAAAACGAATGACGGAGCCGGAACTTCAGTCAATCCGCCGCCGCAGCTTCGGATCGAGGAAATCTCTGAAGGCGTCACCAAAGAGGTTGGCAGCCATAATCGCAATCGTGATCGCCACGCCGGGAAAGATGACCAGCCACCAGGGCGGACGAAACGCCGCTGCCAGTACGCCGCCCAGCATATTGCCCCAGCTTGGCGCCGGAGGTGGAATCCCCATCCCCAGAAAACTCAGTGCCGACTCCGCGAATATGGCGCCGCCCAAATGCAGCGTCGCCACCACCAGAATTGGCGCCACCGCCTGCGGCGCAACATGGCGTACCATGATCCGGACATTCGACGCCCCGATCATCTTGGCCGCTTCAACGTAGGAGGTCTCCTTGATCGACAGCACCACCGCACGCGTAATCCGTGTGGCCGAGGGAATCCGGGTTACCGAGATGGCCACGATAACCGTCACCAGCCCCGCACCCAGGACAACCAGAAGAAGCAGCGCCAGGATTAGACCGGGAAAGGACATCAGTACGTCCACAACCCGCTGGCTGATCAGGTCGAATCTCTGCCCCAGATACCCGCTCGCGATGCCCCACACAAAACCGATCAGATCCCCGACAAACACCGCCGTGATGCTCACAATCAGTGTGATCCGCGCACCGTAAATGATGCGGCTGAGCAGGTCCCGCCCCAACTGATCGGTGCCCAGAATGTGCTCCGCGGTCGGCGCGGCGCGAATCGCGGCGTAGTCGGCCTCCAGCGGGTCGTAGGGGGAGAGCAGCGGCGCAAAGACAGCCATGATAAACATTATCAGCCAGATTCCCACTGCCGCCGCTCCGATCGGCGAGGACTGCACAAAGCGTCCCGCCGCACTGCCGAATCGAAGCAAAACATGCGGTTGCTGGCCCTCTATGTCGAGAACGATACCTTCGGAATCGGCAGGCGCAGCGCCTGTTGTAGCCATGTCGGCTTCCTCAATGGGTGGATAGTGGCCGGTTCTCAGAGGGCAGCGGACTCTGTAAACTGGACGGCCGGCCGCAGCTCTCTATCCACTATTCGTAGCGAATGCGGGGATCGAGAAACGCGTAACTAAGATCGACAAGAAGATTGATAATGACGTAAATCAAACCATACAGAAGAACGAGATTCTGGATCATCATCCAGTCCCGTTCGGTCATGCCTTGCACCAGCAGCTTGCCAAGTCCGGGCACTGCAAACGCCGTCTCAACCGAAACCGCGCCGCCCAGCAAGCCGCCCAACGCCAGCCCCGTGGTGGTAACGACCGGTAGCATCGCGTTTTTGAAGACGTGACGCCACACCACCAGCGTCTCCTTCAGGCCCTTGGCCCGCGCCGTGCGGATATAGTCCTCGAACAGCACCTCCAGCGCGGCCGAACGCGCCATGCGCGCGGTCGCTGCCGAAAGACCCAGCCCCAGCGCCATGGCTGGAAGCACTGTCATCGATAGATTGCCTAACGGATCCTCCCACAGTTGGATTATCGTAATCGGAGGTCGCCAGGTAAAGACGAGAACCGAAAAGAGAATGATCAGCAAGCCCAGCCAGTAGCTTGGCACCGCGATAAAGACCGTAATTCCGACGCGCGACAGATGGTCCATCAGTGAATTGCGCCACATCGCACTGAGCATCCCGATCGGCACCCCAATCAGCCATGAGAGCAGGACGGCCATAATAGCAATCTGCGCCGATATCGGGCCCCGCCGCAGGATCATGCCGCTGATCGGCTCCTTGTTCCAGAAAGACGATCCCATATCTCCGCTGATCACCTGCCGCATCCAATCGTAATATTGAATGTAGTAGGGCTGATCCAATCCCAGACTGGCGCGCACGGCCTGCAGCTCTTCTTCACTCAGAACATATATTCCGTCCGACTCAGACACGATTAACTGCAGCGGATCGCCTGGAATCACTCGCATCGCCAGGAAAATCAAGACAGTGACGCCAAATATGGTCGGGATGGCGATCAGCAGGCGGTTCAGAAGGTACTTTGACATGAGCGTTTAGAGGGGTTCCGCTTTTCTTTATCGAATGGGCGGCGCAACAGCCCGGCGACCGGGCATCGTCGCGCCGCCCATTGGATTTTCAACTGTTCGCAACCTTCACGGTTGACGAAGTCAGCGTACAGTTGCCGTACCCCGCATCTCTAAAGACTACGGAACACCGGCAACAGTCGCTTTTCTATGCATCAGGGTCGATCCAAACTGTCTCCATGCGGCCCCACTCGGCGAAGATACGCCTGTCCAGCGCCAAGCCATGAACGCGATTGTTCCACATCGGCAGGTGGTAAGTGTAGCCGACCAGGTACTCCGGCGGGTTCTCGTCCAGCAGATTCTGCGCATCGGCGATCTGACCCGTGCGAGTCTCGACGTCCAGTTCCACGTCGATCGTACCCAGCAGCGCGTCGAAGTCCGGGTTGCTGTAACCGCCGAAGTTCTGCGAACCTCCGGTGGCCCACCACAGGTTGCCGCGCGGCGAGATGTCGGAGACACTGTGCCCGCGCGTGTGCACCATCAGCTGGTAGTTGCCCGACTGCTGTTCGGAGCCAAGCAGCGCACGTTCGACAATGCGGATCTCCGTTTCGATGTTCAAGTGACGCTTGAGCATATCCTGGAAGGCCGGGGCCAGCAGTTCACCCTGGGGACCCGCTGCCGCAAGCAGTTCGATGCCTGACAGGCCGTCACCGTATCCTGCGTCGGCCAACAGCTGCTGCGCCGTCGCGATATCCTCATCCTTATCCGCCCTGTAGCCAGGCATCGTCGACAACTCTTCTGGCGTTGTGGCGTAGGGATCACCCTGCGGCACCCAGCGCGTGATGTTGATCAGCTCCTGCGTGCCGAACGCAGCCGCCAGGTTCTGCTTGCTGACAGCCAGATGGATCGCCTTGCGCACGCGGGGGTCGTCAAAAGGTGATTCGCGGTTATTGATAAAGACCCAATACGCGCCGAAGTTGGCGAGCTGGTTGGCCTGCACAGAGTCGGGGCGATTCTTGCCCTCGTCCCAAGTCTCTTTGGCGACATTCCACGACATGTCAGCCTGGTCGGTAAGTACGGCAGTACCGCGGTCGGACCACGCCGGCACGTGCAGCAACTCGATTCCGTCTATATAGGGAAGCTCAGGATCCCAGTAGTCCGGATTGGCCTCAAGTATCCATTTCTCTGCCGGCAGATGGTCGACAAAGCGGAACGCGCCCGTGCCCGGGGCGATGACTTCGCGCAGATCGTAGTTGTGCTCTTCCAACGACTTCTTCGAGTAGATCAGCGCGTTGGTGGGCGTCAGCAGGTTGAGGAAGAACGGTCGCGGCGAGTTCAGATTGAACCGTACCGTCATGTCATCCACCGCTTCGACCGAGTCCACAAAGGTGAAGTTGGCCTTCAGTGGGCTTACAATGCCTTCCGGCGGGTCGAGAATGCGGTTGAAGGTCGCCACTACGTCCTGGGCGGAGAACGCTTCGCCGTCATGGTAGGTAACACCCTCGCGCAACGCAAAGGTATAGGAAAGGCCGCCCTCACCTACCTCCCAGCTTTCGGCCAGGTCGGGGATGATCGTGCGCAGTCCGTCAACCAGGTTGTTGCGTACCAGGTTGTTGTACATGTGGCTCAGGACATGGGTGCCGCCGCCCTGGTGGGCGTCAAAGTGCGACATCGTCACACCAAAGGCCGTCCTCAGTGTGCCGCCGCGCACCGGGTTGCCTTCCGGCCGCATCATGCCGGCCCCGGCAACAGCCTCGGGTGTCGGAACTGCCGTGGGCGCAGCAGCGGGAGCGGCCATCTCAGTGGGCGCGCCGGCCGCGCACGCGGCCAGTGCAGATGCGGCAGCGCCAGCAGCCATCATCTTCAGAAAAGTTCGGCGGCCAACATTGCGAGCTTCGTTGTCCGCCTGCGGGGGCGTGTTCAACTTACCTGTCATTGCATTGGCTCCTGTTTTCGTGGTGATTTGACAGATATTCCGAACCAAGGGTGTCTCCTGTCAAGAGTTCTGCACTCTCATTGCACCACCGTTTGGGCTGCAGCAACGGTAAGTGAGCCCGGCGAGCTCGGCAACTTAAGAGTCCAGATTTCCAGCGGAGTTCACTCCGGTTCAGGGATCGTGGTACATTATAGGGGAAGAGAGGATCACCGTCAAAAAATTTTGCTCATCAGGCGCAGTCCAGATTTGGGGTGGGAATAACGGCGAGGAGAGAGGAGGGAGGAGAGAGGAGCGAGAACTGCCGGCGCTTCTGCAGGAGAGCGGATTGCGGGCCGGCCGCGGTGTTGTCGCTGGTTGAAGTATATGAAAGTTCGCCACCATTTTGGGAGGCGTTCATATATGCGTGTTGGCTTGCGGGGGCTGTATCTTTTACACCTCT
>VXRG01000089.1 GCA_009838625.1 Caldilineaceae bacterium SB0664_bin_27 | reverse complement strand
GTCAAGGAGCCGTTCAGTTCAAGTGCTCAAGTGTAAAGGAATTGAGGGTAATGTCCTGTTTTGTCCTGTTTTGTCCTCGTTTTAGGGGGGCTGTACGATATTATATATTCTTTTAGAGGATGGGGCGGCACTGTTGCCGGGGCTGAAACCACCATTTCTTGTGTGATCAGCGCGGATAGTCCGGGAGGCATGAGCGGCCGTGGTCAAGGTGAAGGGAGGAATCTGGCCCCGTCCCCTTGGCTTCCTTTTCCCCTCTTGCCGCCTATGCTACACTGCACGGACCCAGGTGAACCGTGTAGTTTCATCAGCAGCCCTTTACCCGTCACCGACTCCACTTCAGTCCTTCTTTCAGGCAGGAGAACCCAATGAAGATAACGGATCTGTCCGTCCGCCGTTTTCGCTATATCTCGAACACTGTTCGCGATTCCGAAGGCCACGGCCATCCCGGACCCGAACATGAAGCAGTGCAGTCGGTCCTTACGATCCACACCGACGAAGGCGTAGAGGGCTACTTTTTCGGCAGCCCGCCGCAGGCACTTATCGATAGCCTGGTAAAGCCCTACATCACAGGCGAGGACCCTTTCTACCGGGAGCGGATCTGGCACAATCTCAAGGAACGCCAGCGCCTCAATATGGCGACCATGTCGGACAGGCTGCTCAACGCAGTGGACCTGGCTCTTTGGGACCTGGCCGGACGCGCCCTGAACATTCCCGTGCACAAACTCCTGGGGGCGACGCGTGACAAGGTGCCCGCTTACGCCAGCACCATGTGCGGCGACGACGTCGAAGGCGGCCTGGGCACACCGGAAGACTATGCCGCCTTTGCGGAGTGGTGCATCGAGCGCGGCTACCCCGCCTTCAAACTCCACACCTGGCAGCCGCCGTACGAAGGCGCGCCGGACGTGAAGCGCGACATTGCCGCTTGCGCGGCCGTGCGCGAGGTCTACGGCCCCGACGCCCATCTCATGCTCGATCCTTATCACTACTATTCCCGCCTCGAATCGCTCTACCTGGCGAAGGGCCTTGAAGAACTTGACTACTATTGGATGGAAGAGCCGATGGACGAGCACAGCATGTCATCCTATGTTTGGCTATGCGAACAGACTGCACTGCCGATCTGCGGACCGGAAACGGCCGAGGGCAAGATGTTTACGCGGGCTGAGTGGATCAAGGCCGGCGCCTGCGACCTGGTGCGCGGCGGCGTTGGCGACCTCGGCGGACTTACGCCGCTGATGAAGGTCGCCCATCTGGCCGAGTCGTTCGGAATGAGGATGGAGGTGCACGGCGGCGGCCCCGGCAATTTCCACGCTCTCTGCGCCATGGGCTTTCCCGGTGAGTACTACGAGCGCGGCCTGCTGCACCCCTTTATCGACTACGAGCAGCCGCCCGCCTGGCTCAACCGCCTAGACGACCCCATGGATGACGAGGGGTTCGTCCATATCTCTCAACTTCCCGGACTGGGCCAGGATATAAACTGGGACTACATCAACGCCAATCTGGTAGAGTAGTTTGCGGAAGCAGAACGGGGCGTTCAGAGAGACAAGGTTACCAGCTTTACCACACCGGAGGTTACCGATGAACGAAGAGGAACGCTATTTGTTCGACCTGCGCGGCTATCTGGTCATTGAGGACGTGCTATCAACGGACGAAGTCGAAAACCTGAACCGGTTGATAGACAGCCAGGGACTTCCGGAGCCGCAGCTGGACACGATGGGCGCCCGATTTGGCGGCTTTCTGAGTTGGGATGAGGCCTTTTGCAGCCTGCTCGACCATGAGCGCATTATGCCCTATCTCAAAACGATACTGGGCGACGGATTCCGCCTGGATCATTACTACGGCATCTACATGCGCGCCGGCACGGAACAGCTGCGTCTGCACGGCGGCGCAACGCCCTACGATCCGCCCGAGTTCTACCATTACAACAGCGGGCAGATGTTCAACGGCTTGACCGTCGTATCCTGGAATCTCACTGCGACCGGGCCGGGACTGGGCGGCTTCTGCGGGGTGCCGGGCAGCCACAAAGCGAACTTCCCCTGCCCCGACGGCGTGCGCGTTGCGCACGATGGGCACGAGGCCGTAGTCACTCCGGAGGCGCCGGCCGGCTCAGTTGTCATCTTTACCGAGGCGCTGACGCACGGTACCGTGGCCTGGTCTGCCGAGTTTCACCGGCGCTCACTGCTCTACAAATACAGTCCGGGGCAGCAGTCCTGGAGCGCCAAGTACGTTCAGGCGCCGTCGACGGTTGAATTGACGGCTCGCCAGAAACTGCTTTTTGAAAGACCCTATTTCAATTCGCGCCCTTCTCTTTTCGAGGACGAGTAGCCGTTTCGAGAAGACCGGATTCTGCAAGAAATAGACTGGTTATTCGCCCCTTTGCCAGGAACTTTCCTACAGACAAGACCTCCAGGTCTTCATTGGCTGCGACAGGAGGATTCTGATGCCTCAACCCTTCCGCATCGGTGTTTCATCCGGATTCAAGACCGCCGCTCCCGGCACGATAGAACCGATCCTGACCCGGCTGATAGATCCTCTGCCTCACGTTGAGTGGGCGTTCTATGACTCCGGCGGAGGTGAGCCGGTAAAGGCGGATGCAATCGCCGGCTTTGAAGGTATCATCGCGCTGGGCAGTCCCTATGAAGCCTCAACCGTCGAGGGCAACGGGGACCTGGCCTGTCTTGCCCGTTGGGGGGTCGGTTACGACCTGGTCGACACTGAGGCCTTGACCGCCAACGACATAGTGCTTGCCATCGCGGTCGACGCGGTGCGCAAACCTGTCTCCGAGGCGATTCTGACACTGATCCTGGCATTGGCAAAGAAGCTGTGGGCTAAGGACCGGCTCGTCCGCATCGGACGCTGGGACCTGAAGGCGCAGACCTCCGGCCTCGGGCTGAGCGGAAAGACCGTCGGTTCAGTGGGGATGGGAAACATCGGCGGAGAGATGTTCCGGCTGCTGGGACCGTTCGACCTGGGCCGCCGACTCGCCCACGACCCCTACCTTGACCCGACAAGGGCCGAAGCTCTCGACGTCGAGCTGGTCAGCCTGGAGACGATTTTCAGCGAATCCGACTTTGTGGTGACCAACTGCCCCTTGACGGAGGAGACGCGGGGCTTCATCAACGCCCGCCTGTTCTCGCTGATGAAGCCTAGCGCCTACTTCATCAACACTGCCCGCGGTCCGATAGTCAACCAGGAGGACCTGGTGGCCGCGTTAGAGGCAGGGGCCATTGCAGGCGCCGGGCTGGATGTGGTCGAACCGGAGCCGCTGCCGCTCGATCACCCTCTCATCCAGATGGACAACGTGATCCTGTCGCCGCATGCGCTGGCGTGGACCGACGACCTGTACGAAAAGAACGGCACAATTGCCTGCGAGAGCCTGCTTGCCGTGTTCCGGGGGGAGCTGCCGGCCTTCCCGGTGAACCGGGAGGTCATTGAGCAGCCGGGCTTTCGCGAGAAACTGGACGGGCTGGCGGCGCGCTGGCGCCAGTTCGAAGAGTAGTAAGAACGAAGGCGTCTACCGTGAGGGCTTCCCGGGCTCGGGTTGCTCTGGAAGCGGACGGGCGGATTCGGCACAGCTGAGGAAATGTCATGACGCAGGAAGACTACAGGCTTACCGAAGAGCAGATCCAGCTTTTTGAAGTTTTCGGGTTCCTGGTCCGGAGAAGTCTGTTCAGTCCCGAAGAGATGAACAGGATAAACGAAGAGTTCGATCGTCGCCTTGCATCCATTCCGGAGGAAACCGATCCCGAAGAGAAACGTATTTTCAACAACTGGGGTAACCGGACCCCGGCGACCCCCTTTATTTCCAGCTTACTTGAGGACCCGCGCATTTATCTGCCCGCGGAACAGCTGATAGATGAAGATTCCGTTCCCGTCCATTCTAACGCCAACAGCTATGAGAGTAATACCGAATGGCATCCGGATTGGAGCGATCCTCATCTATTGGCAATCAAGAACGTCATGTATCTGCAGCCGACAACCGCTGACCGCGGCGCATTGCGCGTCATTCCCGGGTCGCACAAAAATCCATTACATGAAGAACTTTTTGGCATGGGATTGCGCAGTAGGTTTGGCCCTACAAGGGCCCCGTTCTTAGAAGAGTCTGGTCTGAGCGGTGAAGATATTCCCTGTTATGTTTTCAGTTCGAATCCGGGTGACGTCATTATCTTCAACCAGTTGACCTGGCATGCTGCCTTTGGCGGCTATAGGGACCGCCGCACCTGTACCTTTAATTTTTATGGCACACCAAGGACACCCGAAGCGGTAGAGTCGATGCGCAAAGTGGTGGAACGCATACCTGACATCAGGAAGAACCTGGGAACGGTGGGGTTGCAATATCATCCCTGGTGGCTGGAAAATCCTGAAAACAGCCCCAGGCGTGCGCGCTGGATCAGTTGGTTGGAGGAATGGGGCTTCGTGGAAGCTTACAATAGCTAAGAGCCTGGAAGCGTCACGAGGGTCTAGCCTTCCAGGTACTGGAGTACCCCATCCCAATCACAATAGGTGCCGCCGACCATCTTTTGGGGCTCCGGGCGCGGTATGTGCATGTCCGAACCACCGGTCTTGACCAGTCCCAGGCGATCTGATATCCGTACATAGTCTTCCTCTTGGGCCTTGGTGTGCGCGGGATGGAACACCTCGACACCGTCGAGTCCTTCGGCAGCCAGGGCAGCGATATTCTCTTCGTCGAACGTGAATACGACGCCCGTGTCGTGGCCGGGATGAGCTACCACAGCTATGCCGCCGGCCTCGTGAATAGCCGGAATTACCTCCGGCATCGGTGGGTGGAGAACCCGGACGCCGGAAGCCTCCCGCATGGCCATGAACTCCTTTTGATTCGACACAATGCCTTTTTTCAGCAGCAGATCATATAGTGCTGTCGAATCGGAGCTTTCCTGAGACTTCACCTCGTCGTCGTATTCGGCGACGGTCACCTCTGTACCTTTCCCCTGCAGATATTCCAGAATGGCGAGATGGGACCTTCTTCTCACCGACCAGATTTTGTCGGCCAGAAAACCTTCCAGAGAAGAAAGCGGACCATCGCGGAAAAAGCCTAAAACGTGGGCCGGTTCCCCGCGCCACGAGCTTGTAATCTCGATGCCGGGCAAGAAGGTCACGTCGTATATGGTAGAAAGACGTTGGCCTTCCGCAATGCTGTCGATGGTATCGTGGTCGCTGAATGTCACGGCCGTCAGTCCGCGCGCCATGGCAATGCTGAAGACCTCCTCCGGGTCGAACGATGCGTCGGAGGACGCATGAGTATGGACGTGCAGATCTGCTCTTCTCACGAGGTTTATCTCCTTACCTGCTGTGATTCTACTGGATTTGTGTTGGGCCGGTCGATGACAAAGAGTTCGATGAGAGGTTGCCTGCGCCCTCCTGGGCTCGGACAAGACTCGGGGGCAAGGTCTTTGTGGGAATTCTTTTCGTTTCGGTGCCCAGTCGCAGCGGATGTGCGGGTCCAGGTTTTCTTACAAATGAACAACGAGCAAACGAGCGAGACTATTGCTGTCGAAGGGGATCGAAGACATCACGCAGCGCGTCGCCAATGAAGTTGAAGCCAAGCACACAGAGGATCACGGCAAGGCCCGGCGGTATCCAGAGCCAGGGACGGATCTGCAGAACGACCAGGTTATTGGCCTGAAAGATCAGGTTTCCCCAGCTTGGCGTCGGAGGCTGCACACCCAGGCCAACAAAGCTGAGACTGGCTTCGAGCAGGATGAAGCCGCCGATGCTGGTCACCATACTGACCAGGATGATGCCGGACAGGTTCGGCAGGATGTGCCGGACGATAATGCGACGGTTGTCCACACCGATGGATCGGGCAGCCAGGATGTAGTCCTCTTCCCGCACTGTCAAGATCTGGCCTCGAATCAAGCGGCACACACCATGCCAATTCAGGAGTGCAATGGCAATGAACAGATTGACCAGGCTGGGACCCAGCAAGGATACCATGATCAGGAGCATCATGAAATCGGGAAATACCTGCATCACCTCCACGAGCCGCTGGATCACGTTGTCCACCCAGCCGCCGAAGAAGCCCGATATGGCACCCATGATCGTGCCGATGACCGTCTGCAGCATCACTCCCAGCGCACCGACCAGCAGGGAAATGCGCCCGCCATAGACGACGCGGGACCACATGTCTCTGCCGATCGCGTCCGTTCCCAGCCAGTGTTCGCTGCTCGGCGGTTTAACCAGGTTGTAGGCGTCGGTTGCGGAAGGTTCATAGCCCGTCACCAGAGGCGCAGCCAGCGTGATGATCAACAGCACGCCGATCATGAACGCGCCGAGGACGCCGAAACGATTGCGCAGATAGTTCTTCCAGGCGCGAGACTGAAACAGGCCCTGGCGGCGCGTCAACGCGGCGTCGCCGCCAGCGGAGGGTCGCTCGCGCTGTGAGGAAGGTCGTTCCACTGTCTCTGTACGTTCGGTCATAATGGTGAGCCCCAGTGCATGCCGAGTATCTCACGCCGCTGTACAGCGTTGTCCAAGCCAGAAATGAGGCCTGCGCCCGTCATCCTGAACGCCGCACAGGAGCTCATCGGTGTCCTCGCGAGATCTGCAGCTCATTGATTGGCGTTACGAGGAGGCTCATTTATAGGCAATACGAGGATCGACAAACGCGTAGGCGATGTCGGCGATCAGATTTGCTATCAGCGTCAGGATGGCGATGACGATCACGTTGGCCATCATGACGGGATAGTCTTTCGACAGGGCAGCGTCGAGCACCCAGCGACCGATGCCCGGCCAGTTTGCCAGACGTTCTACCAGCACTGAGCCGGCAAACAGGGCCGGCAACCGGTAGCTGACGATCGTCACGATCGGCATGAGCGCGTTGCGGAAGGCATGGCGCATGATCACGACACGCTCTGGGAGTCCTTTGGCCTGCGCCGTGCGCACGTAGTCCTCGCCCATCACCTCCAACATGCTGGTGCGCGCAAAGCGGATAAAACCGGCGGAACCACCCAGCCCGAGCACCGTGACCGGCAGGATCATGTGACTGAGGCTATCCCACATCCCTCTATCGCCGCCTACGGAATACATTCCGCTTGCGGGGAGCCAGTTGAGCTTCAAGGCAAACACCCATATGGCCAGAAGCAGGAAGAAGAAACCGGGTAAGCTGAGGAAGAGGAAGGAGATGACGGTGGTCACGACGTCGAATAGCGAGTACTGGAAGAGGGCAGAGAGGATGCCCAGCCCAAGTCCTACCACAAGGCTGACCGCCAGGGAGGTCACCGTCAGCCTCAGCGTTATCGGTAGTCTACGGACCATCTCCTCGAACACGTCCGCTTGATCAATCATCGAGCGGCCAAAGTTGCCCTGGGACAGGTTCCACAGCCAGCGAAGGTACTGCACGTGGATAGGTTTGTCCAGCCCTAACTTCTCCTTAAGGTAGTCCTCGTACCCTTCTTTTGCCTCGTATTTGTAGCCATGTCCGTCAATCGTGATTTCTATGTGTTCGAACGCAATATCGGGCGGCAACATGAATTGGGTGGGATCGCCAGGCGCCAGGTGCATCAGTCCGAAGTTGACGATGGTAATGATGAAAAGGATCGGGAAGATGAGCCATATGCGCCGGATGATGTAAGTCGTCATCAGACCCCCTAAGGCGGGCGGAGGGGCACGGGGACGAACATCCCCATGCCCCTACCCCTACCAATCAGATTCTACACAGACCCAATTCGGGCGTGACTAGCCCTCATCGCAGATGTACCAGTCCAAGAGACCATAGTCTGCGCCGCCGCGGTGCACCAGGCCAGTTGTGGTGTTGGGAACGACACCGCAGATATTGGATCGGGTGCCCCAGACGCGCATATTGGTGGAGAAGGTGATCCAGGGACCATAGTCGTACCAGATTTTGGTGGCCCTGGCGAGGTTTCTCGTGCGTACTTCATCATCGAGCGTGGCCCGGGCTTCCTTGCACAAGGTGCCGAATTCGTCGTCGTACCAGCCGGTATTCTCGTAGTTCCTACCAAGTGGTCGATGGAAGTAGTAACAGGCTCGGAGGCTATATCCCCGAACGGTTCCGCCCCCTCCTTCGCTAACGTCGTACTCGCCGGCGAGGAGTTTGTCAGGGAAGGCCAGGCCGACGATCTGCATCTCGACGTTCAATCCCACCGCGCTCATCATGTCAATCCACAGGTTCCAGATGGGCTTTTCAGCGTCATCGAGGAAGATGATGGTGCGGTCGGCTTCCCATTCGCCCGCGTCGATGGCTTCCTGGATCAACTGCTTGGCCATTTCGGGGTCGTACTCGCGCCACACCATGTCCTCGGCTCGATAGGCTCCTTCGTTGGCCATCCAACTGTAGGTCTTGCTGCCATGGCCCAGCGTGTGGGCGGCGACGATGGCGTCGCGGTCGGTGGCGTATTCCATCGCGTAGCGGATCTTGTCCGGCAGGGACCCGGGCCGGCGATTAAACTGAATCCCAAGCATCCCCAGGGATTCGTCCACGAGGATCTTCAGGTCGGGATTGCCCTCCAGGCCTTCGATGTCGCTCACCTGCAAGTACTGGGTGACATCCAGGTCGCCTGCGACCAGAGCCGGTAGCTGCGCCTCGTGTTCCATGGTGATGGCAATGATCTTGTCCACCTTGGGTTCGCCGAAGTACTTCGCGCCCCACCAGTCATCGACCGCAACAGCTTCGAAGAACACATCCCTCTCCAGGTCGCCCAGACGGAAGGGGCCGCTCACCACGGTGGGATTCATGGCCTCGGGATTCTCGCCGGTGATGAGGGTTTCGAGGGGAAACTTCTCAAAAATGTGCTTGGGAACAATGCCCACCCTGGGGCCGTACTCCTCGTGGTGGGGCGTGCAGTTGTTTCTGCCCTCTTGCATGTCAAAGCGGACCGTGTGGTCATCCACCATCACGATACCCACAATCTCGTCGGCTTCGCCTTTCACGTATTCCTGCTCGCCGACCCACCCATAGTTCCGGTTCATGACCTCGGGATGGGACAACATTTCGAAGGTATACTTGACGTCAGCTGAGGTCAGCGGTGTGCCGTCGGACCAGACGGCATCTTCATACAGGTAGAAGGTGGCGGAGTCGCAGTTTTGCGTGAGTTCCCAGTCCTTCGCCAGCCACGGCACCGCCTCGAAATCTCTGTTGTGGAGGAGCAACGGCATATAGAAGTAGGGTTCGATGTCGCCCTGGGCCTTATAGGTAGGATAGGGGAAAATGTTGAACCCCTGGGCCCAATTGGAACGGAAGCCCACGCGGATCACGCGTTCAGCTTCCTCTTCCATTGTGGCGCCCGCGGCCATTTCTCCGGAAGCGGTGTCCGGAGCAGGCGCGTCCGCCGCGCAGGCGGACATTACCATGCCGAGGGTTACCAGCATGACGATAAGCGTGAGGTGCCAATGCTTGTTGTTCATCTCGTGTCCTTCCTTTCTGCAATTGTCTTGAGATTGCTCGAAGTAACTGAACGTGAGAGGGCCAATGAGGAACGAAAGCGGCACGATATGATTAACGTAGGGGAGAGACCTTAAGGCCTAGTCGGCCTCTCATTTACGTTGAACACTGCGAGGAATCCCACTGAAGGCAGAAACAGCCAACCCGCTCGATGAACATCCAGATCGCACTCATGATCGTCGTCATCCGGCCGTCCAGCATTCGTACCCCACTGCTGGCTGATTCCTGATCAGGTGCCACCGTCTCGGCTAGTCATCCTTACGGTGCATTTCTACTATAATATATACTTTAGCACGTCAGAGACATGAAGTCAAACACGATAAATCTGATGCTTATGTGCCGTCGCCGAAAGAAATCGACCCAAAAACCGCGTTGTTGGACAGCCTGCAATATGGGCAGTCACAGTCTAATGCTGGCGTACCCCCTCGAATGTTTCATTGACGATGAGTCCTGTCTTCTCGTTCAGCACAATCGTTACTTTATCCGCTTCAAATGACATTCTGAGTTCGAATACGTTGATATCGGCCATCTCATCAATGGTTAAAAGAAAATCACCATTTGTATCCCAGTTTCCTATTATTCCCGTAGACAGCCCAAATCGTCCGGGAACGAGGGTGTAGATACCATCTAACCTCATTGGCGCCGCAAGTTGTGTGAATACTGGTTCCACTAGTTGGTTGAACTTTTCGGACGTGGGATCAATCATAGTAAACCTGACTTCTGCTTCTTCTTGACCCTTGAAACTCAAAGAAATCGTCTTGAAGTTGAGAAAGTTTTCATCAAGCAAAAATTTTTTCCCTGAAATGATTTGCGCTATTTCTGGCAAAACTTTCTGTACGGGAGACGGCGCGGCTGTGATCACTTCTGTCTTTTGCTGAAGATTCTCATTACCTTCAGTATTTTTCGGTAATGCCTGATCTGAAATCGACAATATAAATTCACCAATTCCTGCTCTATCAAATTCCAACAGCTCGTTCTCTCCACCAGTGATAACCGTTACGATATTTGCGCCTGGCAAAACATGAAGCGATTGCCCACCACGACCAGCAGCATAGTACATTCCAGAAAAAGGCCCTTCGGAAACGAGGTGCCAGGCATATCCATAATCGCGACCTGGACGGATGAATGTATTCGTCTTTATCGCACGATCAGCTTGGGCTTGTGTTGATTTTTCCACCCATGCCGCGCTCAATAGCTGTTTTCCCTGCCAGAGTCCCTTGTTCAGGTAAAGGTACCCAATCTTAGCCAGATCATGCGGATGCAGATGAATATCCCCCCAACCTCTAGTTATTCCCTGAGGATCTGCAGGCCAGATAACCTCATTGATACCAAGCGGAGCAAAGAGGTGTTTCTGTGCAAAATCGAGCATGCTCATTCCTGATGCCTTAGTCAGGATCGCGGAAAGCAAATGTGAGTTTCCACTGCAATAGGCATACTCCTGTCCCGGTCCCCTGGCCATGGGCAAATCCAATACAAACTGCACCCAGTCTTCACTTGTGAACATCTCACTATGTTCTTTTTCTCCTGGTTGATATCCACAGATGAATCCGGACGTCATGGTGAGCAGGTTTTCTATGGTTATCTTTTCTTTATTGGCATCAAGATTGGCAATGGTACGTTCCGGGAAATAGGACAAAAGGGGCTGTTCGACACTTTCAATGAAACCCTGATCAATAGCAATACCGATTAGGACCGATGTAATACTCTTGGTAACAGAAGCCAGGTCATGGACAGTCCCGTCCGGGGTGAATGGATAAAAGCAAGCATCCAGTCCGATATTACCGTTTCGAATAATCAACATGCTATGAATGTTAAGCTTGCTTTCCCGGTAATAGCTCAGTAATTCCAACAAGCTCTCGGAGTCCATTCCTTGACTTTCCGGGGGAGAGGTTTGCCATTTTTTAGCAGGCCAGGTAGTGGTTGCATTGGACGTGGACTTGCCGTGAGTACGATCCGAGTTTTTCATTTTGAAGTTTCTTCCCAATTGGAGCGTGCATAAGCCGCTGTACCGCTCTCGGCTATCGCCACCTCAGCCTCTCTGAAGCTATTTGAATGCCTGCTCCGGCGTTTGTCTTCTACCAGCCGTATCTCCGCCAGTCCACGGCCCAATTATAACATATTACCTGGACCAGTTTTTGGGGCCAGGTCACAATGTTCCAGCAGTAAGCAGAAAATTCGCGCCCGCGGTTTTGCCGCCAGACCTCAACCCCGACACCGCTCAGGCTCAGCAGCTGCGTTTCGACAATGTAATCCGGCAAACAGGCTGACACAGCGGAGAGTGTTATACTGCCCATGCATGGTGTCGTCGAACCTGCTAGTAAGGGAGTCAAATGGAATGAGAATCCGTCTGCTTGCATGCCTATTGGCAGCAGCGTTGGTCTTCAGCGCTTGCAATCCGGTTGGACCGCCTCAGGGCGGGGGCGAGATGGAGATGGAGGACGGCATGTCCATGGACATGTCCGGAGGCTCAATGCCGGCCGATTCGCTTGAAGCGCAGACCACCGAGAACGGCCATTTCACTGTTAGCGCCGTCAGCCAACTGGACCCTGTCGTCATAAACGAGACCCATTCCTGGACTCTGCATATCGAGAACGCAGACGGTAAGCCGGTTACCGATGCCGAGATCGCAATTGACGGCGGCATGCCTGAACACGACCATGGATTCCCGACTGCGCCGCGCGTGACCCAATACCTCGGCGAAGGAGGATATCTGCTGGAAGGAATGCGGTTCAACATGGGAGGGGTGTGGGTGCTGACGCTCGAGATCAGCTCCGGAGGACAGAGCGATACGGTTACCTTTGAGTTCGAGTTGAACTAGAGCGTGCGTCGACTTCTTGTAGCCGGAGCCTCACTGGCTTTTATAGTCCTCGCGGCGCTGGTTTTGTTCTCCAGCGGCCTGGTGGGCGCCGGAAATATCGGCGCCGCCATTCGCGACCTACTCGGCGCTTCTGCAGGCGGAAGAGGAATCGGTTTCCAGTCGGGAGCGGACCCGGCTCACAGTTGGACAGCCGCGGAACGCGGGATCATCGCCTCTCTCAGCCTCGACCGCCTGCCCCCCTTACCGCCCGACCCGTCCAATGCCGTTGGCGACAGCTCCGACGCTGTCGCTCTGGGCCATGCACTCTTTTTCGACGGCGGCCTCAGCCCGGACGGAACGGTCTCCTGCTCTACGTGCCACCAACCGCAAAGCTATTTCACCGACGGCAAGGCGCTGGCCAATGTGCGCGATATCGATACGCCACGACATACGCCTACTATCGTAGGAATCGCCTACAGTGACTGGTTCTACTGGGATGGACGCAGAGACAGCCAGTGGGCGCAGGCGCTGGCGCCCCAGGAGGCCGCGATAGAACACGGGGGCACCCGGACTGCGCACGTCCGTTATGTGCTGGAAAACTATCGGAGCCAGTATGAGGCGGTCTTCGGCCCGGGACCCGATTTCAGCGACGCGTCCCGCTTTCCCTCTGACGCAGCGCCCGTGGAGGACGGGGCGAAACTCGCGGCCTGGGAAGGGATGAGTGAAGCCGATCGCGGGGCCGTCAATCGCGTCTTCGCCAATATAGGTAAGAGCATCGCCGCCTACTCCCGCAAAATCCTGCCGGGTCGCAGCCGCTTTGATGACTACGCCGAGGCTGCCCTTGTCAACGACCGGGAGCGCATGTCCGAGCTGTTCAGCGCGGAGGAAGCCGAGGGACTGCGCCTCTTCTTCGGCGACGGCCAGTGCACCGACTGCCACAACGGTCCCCTGTTCACCAACGGGACATTCCACAACATCGGCCTTCCCTTGCCGCAGGGAAGCAGGTTCGACCAGGGCCGGTCCCTGGGGACTTTTCAAGTGGTCGAGGACGTTTTCAACTGCCAGGGCGAATTCAGCGACGCGAAAGAGGAGGAGTGCGTGGAGCTGCGCTTTATCAAACTCGAAGGCGAGGAGTTGATCGGCGCGTTCAAGGTGCCCGGGCTGCGCAACGTAGCTGAGACGGCGCCCTACATGCACAACGGCATCTTTCCAGACCTGGAGGCCGTCATGCGCCACTACAATCACGCGCCGCCGGCATTCCCCGGGCATTCCGACCTGGTACCGCTTGCGTTTACGGAGGAGCAAAGCGAGGCGGTAATCGCCTTTCTCTTGACGCTCAGCGCGCCGCCCGACGCGCCGGCAGAACTTCTGCGCCCGCCGGTGAATCAGTAGTAACGGCTTCTGCTGCTTGCCTTGTGCCGGGAGCGCGAGGGCTAGGCGACGCGGCTCAACATCTCCTCCCCCCGCAGGCCGGCCAGCAGATTGTCTACGGTCCGCCGGGACATCTGGTAGCGGGTCTGGAAGGTTGCGCTGCCCAGGTGGGGGAGGATGAGACAGTTGTCCAGCCTCAGGAGGGGATGGTCGCGGGGCAGCGGCTCCGGCTCGGTAACGTCCATGGCGGCGGCGGCGATCAGATTGCGTTGAAGCGCGTCCAAAAGGGCGTCGTGGTCCACGACCCCGCCGCGTGCCACATTGATCAGGAAAGCGCTCTCCTTCATGCGCTCCAGCTCCGCCGTGCCGATCAGATGACGCGTTTCCGGCCCCATCGGCACGCTGAGTACGACAAAGTCCGCCTCCTCAAGCAAGGCATCCAGCGTTCGATAGGAGGCGTTCAGCTCTTCGGCGTAAGGGCTCTGATTTCGGTTATGGTAGAGGATCTTCATGTCGAAGCCGCTGGCGCGGCGGGCGACGACGCGGCCAACGCGGCCCATGCCTATAATTCCGAGTGTCGAACCATAGATCTCGTGC
Source organism: Caldilineaceae bacterium SB0664_bin_27 (assembly GCA_009838625.1). Taxonomy (GTDB): domain Bacteria; phylum Chloroflexota; class Anaerolineae; order Caldilineales; family Caldilineaceae; genus Bin5. Next base: position 47,485 of record VXRG01000089.1, on the reverse strand, counting down.
CCGTGGAGTATGTTGCCATCGTAGACCAGGTAGTCAGGACCGCGCGCGTGGAGCCAGCCAGGTACGAGATTGCGAGCGAGTGCCATCAGCAAGGTAAAGGCCATGTCGGCGGTCGCTCCGTCAACAAAACCGGGCGTGTAACCGACCGGCAGTCCGCGGGCCTGCGCATCTTCAAGGACGATGTGGTCTACCCCTACGCCAAAGTTGCTCAGGCAGCGAAGCTTGGGCATTTTGTCCATAAGCGAGCCCGGCACGATGGGATGGCCGTATACGAGGAACCCTTCGATAATCCCCAGATTCGGGTCCTCTTCGGTCAGGTCCCAAAGGTGCACGTCGCAACTGTCAGCCACCATCTCCGCCATTTCCGGCGGCAACGCGGAGTCGGTTAATATCTGATAAGGCACTGGAACCTCCTTTGCGATTTGCCAGCCTTCTGCCATTTGACGGACGGCGGCAACGAGACTGTCGGATTCATGCTCCAAGAGGCAATGGCATCGATGTCACGCATCCTCTACTTTTGCCCCGACTTCCCCCAGCCATCTGGAGGAATAAAGACGCTCTACCGCCATGTGCACGGTCTGGTGGAGTTGGGCTTCGACGCCAGAATCGTTCACCAGAAGCATCCCTTCTGCGTGACGTGGCATGGTTACGAGGCGCCGACTCTGTGGCTATCCGAGCGTCCCAGCTTTACGCCCGAGGACATCCTCGTCATTCCGGAAGTGATGCCGCAGGTCATGCAGCAGACCGCCAGGTTTTCCGGCGAGCGAATCGTGATCGCCCTGAGCTGGTCCCCCACCTACTGGAATCTGCCGCCGGGACAGACGTGGCCCGGTTTCGGCATCCGCCGCGTCATCACCAAGTCGCCTCTCATCCAGGACTACCTTCACTGGAGCATGGGAATCGACGCCACTCTCATCCATGAGTTTGTAACGCCCGACCGATACTACTTTGACCGGGAGGCAAAGAGGCCCAAGATCTGCTACCTCACCCGCAAGGAGCGTTCGGCTGCCTGGCTCCACCAGGTCCTGCTAGCGAAGGGCGACCCTTTCACCCGCTTCGAGTGGATGCCTCTGCGCGAGCTGAGCGAAGACGAATACGCGCGAAACCTGCGCGAAGCGACAGTCTACGTCACTACCAATATGCAGGAGGGCATGAATACGTCCGTGCTGGAGGCGATGGCCTGCGGCTGCCTGGTCGTAGGTTACAACGGCGTCGGCGGCAGCGTTTACATGGAAGCGGAAGGGCCGGCGCAGAACTGTATCCTCGTCGAAAACGGCAACGTCCCCGCGCTTGGACGGAAACTTGAGACCGTATTGCGCAGCCTCGCGGGCGATCCCGACGCCTATGCTCGGATTGCGGATAAGGGCCTTGAAACAGCCCGCGCATACGACGATCCGAATGACGAAGCCGAAAGCCTGCGGGCTGTATTTGCTCCGCTTGTTCGGGCCGGCGGTTAGCCGCCCTCCTCCGACGCCTCGCCCAACAGAAGCTTTTCGACTGCATCGCCAACCCGGATGGCGCCGCCTTCAACGACGCTGGCGGTGATGCCTCCGTGCCCGCGCATTGCGTTGTAGCCGCCCGGCCCGAGATTTTCCTCCATGCGGCTGCAGGGGTGGCAAGGTCCCGTGTGTTCGAGAACGACATCTCCTATGCGAAATTGGCGATCCTGCAAGCTGAACAGGTTGATGCCGCGCACGACAATGTTGCGCCTCGTCATAGACGGGTCCGCAGAGGAACCCCGCAGGAATACACCGACCGCGTCGAGGTGCTCACCCTGAATCAGAGTCACCTGGCGCTTGCCGTCACCCTGGCCGTGAAAATGGTCGCCTGCGAGCCCTTTTCCAGGCACTGCCTCGGCCTCGGTTACGGACTTCAGCGGACCGCGTCGCTCGCTACGCAGACCGATCCATTCTACAGTTCCGGAGTTCGTGGGCCTCGCCATCAGTTTTGCGACGTCACTTTCCGGATTGAGTGTTGACATTTCTGGTTCTCCCATCTGGAGGCAGCCTCCAATTGAAGGTTGCCTTCCCTGTTATTCCCTGTAAACATATCAGCTTAAGGCGTCATTGCTTCGGCCCTCTGCAGACAAATGCCCCCATTCGTACCTCAGAGCGCAGCACGCCTTTCTTGCGAATGACCGCTTCGGCCTGTTGTTGGACCAGGAGCGGCAGCTGCCGCTTTTTGTTGGCATCGATATCCTTGCGCGCAAGCAGGTTGCGGTAACGGCCAATCGTTCTGTAGCTCGCAAGGAATTCTTCCGCGGTGGAGTACCGGGTTTCGTCCTCAAAGTAAAAACGGTCGATCTCTCTGAAGCTTTTGCTCAGCGCTTCTCCTCCGTTCTCCATGGAAAACGAAGAACGGGCCTCGCGTTCGTAGTCGATACCGAGTTTGTCGAGAGCAGAGTAGTGGAACGCCAGCAGGGGAACGTCGACTTCGTCGCTATTGGTTGTTGCCAGGAGCCAGCCATCCTCTTTCAAAACCCTTGCCAACTCACGTACTCCCTCCACGATGTTCGACAGATGGTATAGCACGTGGTTGGCCATCGCGCCGTCGAAATATCCGCGTGGAAAGGGCAGGGCCTGAATGCCGGCACAGATGATCTCAGGGCGATGACTGCGAAGTTTCGCTTCCTCGGCGGCGGTTACCAGCATGCCATGCGAACTGTCGACGCAAGCAATGTCAGTCGACTTCACACCGAATGCTTCGACTAACGTCCAGGTAAATCTTCCCCAGCCGCATCCAGCGTCCAAGACAATCGCGCCGGAACGAACAGGCGACAGTTCGAGAGCCCAATTCTCCAGCCTGCGCCCGGACACCATGACCGTCCCGGCGTGCTTTGCCTTGAGCTGGTCGCCGCAGCCGTAGTAGGGACTCAAGGCCTGAACAGCAGGTTCGCCGGTCTCTATTGTCTTGCCGCAGCTGGCTTCAGCAGCGAGAGTCTTCATTTGTAGCAAACAAAACAGCCAAGATCGCCAAAGCTGTCCGTTTCAAATCCTTGACGCCCGGACCCTTCGCCGCCACGGTCGGTCGACAGATCGCCGGAATTAGAGTATCCGCAGGATTGAAGCATCTCTTCATGCTCGTCTTTGCTGTACCGGCTGGAATGAGGGCTTTCGGCGTCGAACAGCAGATCGGCGTAGGCCAGCAACCCGCCTGCACGCAGCAGTCGGTGCGCCTGTTTCAAGACTTGCTTCTGCCGCCCAATCTCGCCCAAATCATGCAGAGCCTGGATCGAAACGAAGGCGTCGACCTCTCCGTCCCAGCCCAAGTCGACCAGCTGGGAGGTCCAGTCATCGGTCACGAGATTGGCGCGATGAAACACCAGAACACTTCCGTCGCGCCGCTCTTCGCTTTCTGTTTGAAACCGACGCCTGGCATGGTCTGTCAGGTGAGACGAAAGATCGAAGCCGCAGTAGCGGATTCCCGGCAGCTGCTGCTGAAGGCGATCGGCGAGAAAGCCGGCGCCGCATGCCAGCTCAACGACCCGTGGTGAGTTCCGGTTGCCAGCTCTGATCCGGGCGGCGATCCAGTCCGCGGCCATCGTCCTCTGCGGTCGCTCGCGATTGAGCCGCGCTTCCCAGCTGCGCGCTTCGGCGTCGGTTCGAACGTCGGCTGATCGAATCATACCCACTCTCTATCTTTCTGTCAGTCTCAGGTACTGTCTCCATCCTGGCAGCGACCCATTCTCCAATCTCCCGGTGCGCCAACAACGCTTCGGGCGCCCAGGGGTAGAATGCATGAAAGGCGTGCCACATTCCCATCCAGATCTTGCTCGTAACCTCAACGCCGGCCGATCTTGCCCTGGCTTCCAGACGCGTTGCGTCGTCGCGCAGGATCTCGTCGTTTCCGGCGTGAATCAGGAGTGGCGGAAATCCTGTCATGTCACCGTAGAGCGGAGAAACCAGAGGATGATCGACCGGGGTGCTGCCGCGGTACCGATTCGCCAGCAGGGGAATGCCGGCGGGACGCAGCCAAGGATCCTGCCTGGCGCGAGATTGTAGGCTGTGTCCCGTCCCCTTCAGATCGGTCCACGGCGAAAGCAGAACCGCGCCGGCCGGCATTGGCATCCCTTCATCCCTGAGTGTTTGCAGAAGCGCCAGCGTAAGTCCCCCGCCGGATGATTCGCCTCCCACGACGATGCGGTCGTGCGTATATCCCTGCGCCAGCAGGAATCTGTAGGCGGCACGTGCGTCGAGAAGGGCTGCGGGGAAAATGTGCTCGGGCGCCAGGCGGTATTCGGGCAACAGCAGGCGGCAACGAGACGACTTGGCAAGGTGCGAGGCGAAGCCCCGATGGGACATGCAGGAGCCGATAAAGTAGCCGCCGCCGTGCAGATAGAGAAAAGCCCGGTCTGACCTGGTGTTTTGCCGATCGATCCATTCTGCCGGGACGCCGAATGCGTCGACCGGCGCGGCAAGCGTCTCCTCTGCCATGGGGAGGAGCTTGTGTCCGCGGCGGTCCATGGTTTCACGCTGGTCCGGAATAGGCCGGTCGAGGGGAAGACGGCTGTTGCGCACGCGAAAGTAAAATTTGAAGAGTTGACTGCGGATGCTTGGCATTTAATTTACCGACCGTATCTGTTTAGATTCTGAAGCTAATTCGTCCTAGAGAGTACCACGAAAATTCGCCTTGCAAAAGCCGCGGGGTTAGGGTAGCGTAGTCGCAGCAATCCATTGAAGGGAGGCAATCGTCGATGGAGTACAGAGCGTTAGGGAGACGGGCTGATATCCAGGTGTCGCCCATTGCATTGGGCTGCTGGCCTTTTTCGGGCGGTAAGGTCTGGGGCGACCAGGCGGATGCCGATTCGATCGCGGCCGTCCACGCCGCCCTGGACTCCGGCATCAACTTTTTTGATACCGCAGAAAACTACCCTCGGTCCGAGGAGGTGCTGGGCCAGGGGCTAAAGGGCCGAAGGCATGAAGCTGTCATTGCCACCAAGGTAAGCGCACGCAACCTGGCGCCGGGAGACCTTGTCGACGCATGCGAACGCAGTCTGCTCGCGCTACAGTCAGACTATATCGATCTGTATCAGATTCACTGGCCCAACTGGGATGTACCTCTCGCCGAGACGGTCGGCGCATTGGATGGTCTGCAGTCGGATGGAAAGATCCGGGCCTACGGCGTGTGCAACTTTGCCGACCGGGATCTGACCGAAATGCTGGCCCTGGGTCAGTGCGTAACCGATCAGCTGCCCTACAGCCTGGTGTGGCGGAGCATCGAGAGGACGGTGCTTCCCATGTGCCGCGAGAACGGCATCGGCGTTATCTGCTATAGCCCGCTCGCGCAAGGCGTCCTGACCGGCCGCTACGCCGCGGCAGACGACGTGCCCGAAGGACTTGCCCGCACACGTCACTACTCCGGCAAGCGACGACTCGCCGAGCACGGCGAACCCGGCATGGAAGAGGAACTCTTTGCCGCCGTGTCCAAAGTCCGGGAAACTGCCCTGGAGCTGGGCGAACCGATGGCCGCCGTGTCTCTGGCCTGGCTGCGTCAGCAGGCTGGCGTTACGTCTTTGCTGGTCGGTGCGCGCAATGCCGAAGAGGTCAGGCGAAACCTGCCGTCGCTTGAATTGACCTTAAGCGACGACATCCTGCAGCGACTGGACGCGGTGACACGGTCTGTCAGGGAGGCCGTGGGGGCGAACCTCGACATGTGGTATGCCCCTACACGCATGAGATAGCGTATTGGCGCCTATTTTTGCGGGCTGCGTTCCATCACCTCGTGAGGCCAGACGATCTCCCGGCGGGCAGGCGTCAGCCGTTCCAGCAGCTCCGGCGACGGCCGGTAGCCGAATCTGAAAATGCCCCAGGACGGTCCGTAGCGGTAGACGACGACGCGGCGGTCCCCCTTGACAGACCGCCGGGCGGAACCGTGGCAAATCGTATCAACGAAAATGAGCGCGTCGCCGGCGTCCATGTGTATTTCCTCAGCGCCGATGATGGCGTCGGCCGACCCGCCCAGCCCAATGCTGTGCTCGTCGTATGCAGGAGGCGGAAAGTTGGATTTGTGGCTGCCCGGGATCACCATGGTGCCGCCGTCGCCGGGGCCGATGTCGGTGAGCGCGACGAGAACATTGATCTGGCCGTTCATGAAGTGCCCGTTGTGAAACCGGAACTGGTTGCGTTTGCTGGTGTGATGCCCGCCTGAGTGAATCCCGATTGCCTCACCAGGCCCGCGCAGGTTCGCGAAGTTTTCGTCGATAAAGAGTGGCCCGTGATGAAAATCGAACGACCCTTCTCCGCCCACAAAGTATTTGACCTTCTCATACCAGGAAGGGTGGTCGATCAGATTCTCGAAACCAGGGCCGGCCTCGTAGATCTGCTGCAGGTTGAGGCCGTCTGCGCTTCCATACTGGTGGCCGTGAACGTAACCCGCCCAATGACCCACCTCCAACGGCAGGATGGCGTCCATCTCGCCGTTACAAGCGGCAACCTCTTCGGCCGTAATAGCATTCTTGATTAGCAGGTATCCTCTAAGATCAAACAGAAAGATATCGATTTCGCTCAGTTTCTGCGTCTTGGTGCCCATCATTTCTCCTGATTAGAGTCTGGTCTATTTTGGCCGCAACTTTCGTTAAGCTACAATGCAGCGCGAATTGCTCCATGAGTCGGAACCTGGAAGTTGCCCGAGTCTATGGAGGTTTCGACCATTATACAATACCGAAAGCTGACAGGATACCAGGAGGCGGTTCGACGCAACAGTTATGGCTCTTTCACCCGATCATCTCGTATATGCCGCGCCCGTACTTGAAGAAGCAGTGGACGACCTGACGGTGCGTTTCGGCGTACGCCCTTCCGCTGGGGGCAAACATCCCAATGGGACGCACAATGCGCTCTTGGCTTTGAGCAACTCCTGCTACCTGGAGGTAATAGCGCCGGACCCGGAACAGGCTTCGCAGCAGGGCGAGGGGCCGCTGGCCTTCGGTCTGGACCTGTTGAAGATTCCCAGGTTGGTGACGTGGGCTGTGCTGGCGCCCTCGCTCGAGGATGTTGCAAGCGCCTCCCAGGCCGCGGGCTACGATCCCGGTGTGGTGGTTGAGGGAGGACGCGTCCGGCCGGATGGCGCACAGCTGCAGTGGCGCACGACAAAGCGGCCGGAGACGCAAGAGGGCTGGCCGCCTCCAGGCGACGGCATAGTGCCTTTCCTGATCGAGTGGGGACAGGAAACGCCTCACCCGTCTGTTACCTCGGCGCAGGGCGTTCGTCTGCTCGAACTCTCCCTGTTCCATCCCAGGCCTGCCGAGGTGCAGCCGATGCTGTCGGCCCTCCACATCGACATCCTGGTGACAGCCGCTCCCGCTCCGGCCATGCGGGCCAGACTGGAGACACCTCTCGGCATCGTTACTTTAGAGTAACCTGAGCGGGGACGCTTTACTTGGGAATCGATTAGCGAAACGGTGGCTAGTGCGCATTTCAGTCACCTGGTTGCCCTCGATGATGGAACACTACTTAATCGCCTGAAGTCGGTACTAAGACTCCCGCACTGCGAAGCGCCCGAATCGGGCGAGTTGTAGTGGACCGCAAGGGTGCCGCGCACGGCGCTTCTGCAATTCAATTATATATCGCTACGCACCTCCCCATGGACTTCCTCTGTCATCCGTGCCGGGCCTGACGGTAGCTCTCAATTCGCCTTCAGGGGTTCCGTATCTGTTCAGTTCCGTACGACTCACATTACGTCAACAAAACCTTCACAAAAGCTTTACACTGCCAGCCACGAACAACCGCATTGCCGCACCGATTTTCCGGCCAATATCAGCTCGAAGAGTCGCTCCCGCGGCACCTCCATTTCCGCCGATTTTTGCATGAAAGTGATGCAGCCCTATCGATGCACTTTTTTCGCGCCGTTTTTCGCCTGCTTTGGCCCAATTTCTCTCTGGTCAGGAGCCCAAAAACTTGAAGTGCATCACTATTTGGGTAAGTGCAACACTTTCGCGGCCCTTTTCGCGCACACCGCCGCACCGCAGAAAGACCGCCCCTCAACCATCGAAATGATGATCTGACGTCCCCCGCAGAAGCTGTACAAGACTCGCGAAGACCGGACATTTCAGACGGTGCCTTTGGGCCTGTTCCGCTCATCTCCGCCCGCGCGGCAACTCTACAAGAGTCCGTATCCGTTTCCTGCCGCCGCTAGACTGGGCCTGCCCGGATATGGAGGCTGAACGGTCTCACCGAGAGTTTGGAATACCTTCTGACCCCGATTCCATTCCCATTTCGGCTCGTTTAGTGGCAACTGGAAAGCCTGGGACAGGACATTGACCACTTACTGTCAAATAATTTATACTATTTGTGAAGGCACAGCAGTGAATAAGCTCCAAACTATGAGTGCCAAAAAAGAACTGGAAAGGAGGGAAGTAGTCGTGAAAATGTTTCTAGGGACATTTCTGAAGATCTTGGCCGTAGTGGTCTGGGTCCAATTCCTGGCCATACTGTTCTACGACCCTGCGCAGGAAGGCGTGGGATTCCAAATCTGGTCTGTCCTCGATCCTTTAATGGTAATTGCAATTCTCGTCACGATATGGGTTGCATTCCGCATGAAAACTGAAATCGATAGTTCGGGAGAGGAAAACCTCACAAGGGACTACCTTGAAACGAACATCGCGCTTTACGGGGGTGTTGCCTTGCTTGCCGCGCTCCTTTGGAATTGGATAGGCTCCCGCTGGTCTTACCCTTTGGTGAGCTTTCAATGGTTGTGGATTCTGATCGACCTTACTCTCCCGCTCTTGCTATTCTCCGCAGGCAGGCGCCTGATCAGGAGCGATGCATTGTAGCGGTCCAGGCCTCGAAGAAGGGCAGTGAGGTTGCAGTGACCCCAACCTGTCATTACTTAAACGAATTCACGACCGGCTGGGACACGAGAGGTGCAAATGACGGAGTTTCCATTCTGTCAATTGTGAAAAAGAAACTCAGTTAACTGGCAAATCAGGTAAATTGCTTGACAAAACGCTAACACAACGCAACCGCCATAGTATTTCGCAAGATGGGCCTTACAGCGCGGTTGCTGCAAGGCGGACTCTTCGCCGAGAGTCCGGGCTATAGGAGGGATATCGTGGTGATGAGAATCGTGGGAATCGCCATGCAGGTTTTCGCGGTAGTGTTTTGGATCCAGTTTGTCGCCATTCAACTCTACGATCCGATGTCTGAAGGAATTGGCTCGTTGGTCTGGCAAATCTTTGATCCGTTTGTTGCAGCAGGCGCGCTGATATCCATCTATGTCGGATATCGCAGAAAGCAGGAAGTCGACAGTGCAAGTGAACAGGGCCTCACCAAGGAGTACTTTGAGGCACATGTAACATTCTACGGGGGCATTATGCTGTTTCATGCGCTGCTATGGAACTGGATCGGTTCCCGTCTGACAGAACAAGAGATGAGCCTCCACTGGCTATGGATTTTCATCGACATCTCTGTTCCGTTACTTCTGTTTCCTGTGGGACGGCACCTCGCCAAAGGTGCGTTTACAAAACAGGCCGCATAGGATTGCCTTGCACCGCGACCACCAGAAACAGTATGTCTGGGCCTTCCGTTTTTCAGGAGGTTCAACTTAAGCAATCGCGTGAATGATACCCACTGAGGAGGATATGCGGAGCCATTTTGAGCCGTTCCTGGCAATTGGCACAGGCAAAAGGTTGATCCCTAATGCCGATCTGTGGTACAATGTGCCAAATGGACGGATTAGACTACTGTAGTTTTTGAATCCGCCCCTATTCCGCACGCCAATTTGGCACCAGGAGGATGACCATGGCAGACACAAATAACCTTTCCGGTTCTTCTGGGACACTCTCAGACAGCCAGAACGGACATGTGCCGTACCCGGGTATCCCTACAACGACAGATGGAGCCGGCTCCGTAGTCTGGGCCGAGACACACATAACGCAGGCCGCTTGCGCTTATCCCATCACTTCATCGACAACGATGGGTGGGGGCTACGGAGCGGCGGTTGCAAACGGCGCCCGCAATCTTTGGGGCGACCGGTTGATGTTCCTGGAACCGGAGTCAGAACATAGTGCCGCAGCGGCTTGCGAAGGTTTCGCCGTCGCCGGCGGACGTGTCAGCAATTACACGTCCGGCCAGGGTCTCATTCTGATGCACGAAGTACTTTACACGATTTCGGGCAAGCGACTGCCGGTCGTTTTTCACATCGGCGCCCGCGCTTTGACAAGTCACAGTCTGAACGTTCACGCCGGCCACGACGATGTCATGTCGGTGTCCGATTCCGGTTGGGGAATCCTTTTCGGAAGGACGGCCCAGGAGTCGGGCGACCTGGCGCTGATCGCCCGCCGCGCCGCAGAAGACAGCCGCACTCCTTTCTTCAATGTCCAGGATGGATTCCTTACAACTCACACGGTTGAAGACGTCCTGCTCTGCGAACCGGAGATGATGAAGGACTTCATCGGCAAGCCCGAAGACAAGCTGGTCAACCTCTTCAACCCTTATAATCCTGTTATGACAGGTGTTGTCCAGAACCAGGACAGCTACATGAAGGGGAAGATCGCGCAGCGCGACTACTACTCACAGGTGGGCGACGCCGTGCAGAATGCGATGGACGAATTCTACCAGCTTACGGGCCGCCGCTACGGGATGCTCGACACCTATCGCATGGAAGATGCTGAGTACGCCATTGTCGGCATGGGCTGCATGATTGAGACGGCAAAAGCGACTGTTGATTATATTCGCCGCGAAGAGGGAATCAAGCTAGGTGTCATCCACATCACCTGTTACCGGCCCTTCCCCAGCAAGGAAATCGTGGAGGCGCTGAAGCATCTGCGTGGATTCACAGTTCTGGAGAGAATGGACGACCCGATTGCCCCCAACAATCCGGTTACAAACGACATCAAGGCCGCGTTTGCGGACGCCTATACCGGCAGCGAAGGCTTCCCTGCCATCGATGACATTCCGAAGATTTTCAGCGGGTCGGCCGGCCTGGGAAGCCGCGATGTGCGACCAGGGCACTTTATCTCCATCGCTCGCAATATGGTAGAGGAAGGCCCCCGCTTCTTTGTAGTGGGTATTAAGCATGACCTCGCATTGCCAATGAATGGCGACCCGGACGTCCGCCCCACCGGCGCATTTTCGATGCGCGGCCATTCAGTCGGCGGCTTTGGCTCGGTAACTACGAACAAGGTTATTGCGACTATCGCTGGTGACATTTTCGGCAAGAAGGTGCAGGCCTACCCCAAGTACGGCTCGGAAAAGAAGGGCCTGCCGACAACCTACTATTTGACGGTAGCGGACGAGCCAATCCTGACCCATTGTGAGCTCAACAATGTAGACTTCGTGCCAATGAACGACATCAACGCCTTCTTCACCAGCAATCCTCTGGCTGGGATTCAGCAAGGAGGCACACTCTTCGTTCAGACAAACAAGTCAACTCCGGAAGAAGTGTGGTCCAATGTTCCGCCAAAGGCCAAGGACCTGATCAGGGAAAAGAATCTTAGGGTTGTGGCCGCAGACGGCGCAAAGATCTCCCGAGAAGAGGCCCCGGTGGCTGATCTCGAAGTACGTATGCAGGGCATCGTTCTGCTGGGTATTTTCCTGAGAGTGACGCCATTCGCAGGTGATGCAAATCTCGATGATGAAGATGTTATGGAACGCTCCGAACAGGCGCTGCGCAAGTACTTTGGTAAGCGCGGCGAAGCTGTAGTACAGGCAAATATGCGCTGTGTAAGGCGCGGCTACGAAGAGGCCTTCGAGATTCCGTCGGATATTATCGCGCAGGACATTACCTCGCCGGTACTTGTGCCCGGCGCAGAGATTACGCTGTTTTCCTAGTCGATCGACGGCATCAGAGGCACTGGTGCTCATCCTACTTGAAAGGCGGTAACTCCTATGGGTGTTACGGTAAATACCTTCGATATCAGAAACCTGACCCGAACGTCAAACGGTCACGACTCAAGCGATCAATCTGTTGACGTCGCCGACCCGCCGGTTGAAGGCGGTAATGGGTATGATAACGGCTTTGAATCGTCGATCATTGACGCCCACGACTTTTTCGAGAGGGTCGTTCAGGAGTACAACGAAGGTCCGGGCCCGGAGTCGCTCGAGGCCGACATTGGCGTTGCCCGCTCAGTCATCCCGGCCGGCACCGGCGCCTATCGCGATTTCAGTTACATTGCTCCGGAGATCCCCGAGTACATCCAGGAAAACTGCACAGGCTGCATGAGCTGCGTCACACAGTGCCCGGATACTGCTATTCTAGGCAAGGTCGTGACTGATGACGTACTCGGTGAAGCCCTGGATGAAATCGAAGACGACGCCGAACGCAGATTCATGACCGGACAGTTCTCCGAGACCAATAAGTTCTACAAGGTACCGGCCAAGAGAAAGAAGACGCCTGGAAAGTTCGGTATCTTTATCGATCCGACCAAGTGCAAAGGATGCGCCGAATGTGTAGAGGCATGCGATGACCTCGGTTACCATGCTCTCAAGATGATCGAAAAGGAAGACACGACTGTTCCCATCTACCAGAAGAGCATTGATTTCTTCCGCAAACTGCCCCCGACGCCGCAGGAGTTCATCAACGAGCGCGTCGCCGTCGACATGATGCTGGCGGAGCAGAGCATGCTGTACGTCGGCGGAGCCGGTTCCTGCGCCGGTTGCGGAGAGGCCACCGCAATCCGCATGTGGCTGGCCGCCCTTGGTTACAAGTACGGTTCAGAAAATATCGGTATCGCTGCAAGCACGGGCTGCAATACGGTTTACGGCAGCACTTATCCCTACAACCCGTACATCGTACCCTGGAGCAATTCGCTCTTTGAAGACGGCCCCACATTTGCAATGGGCCTCCGCATGCGCTGGGACCAGCTTGGCTGGCAGGACAAGCAGCTCTGGGTGATGGGCGGCGACGGCGCCATGCTCGACATCGGCTTTCAGGCGCTCAGCCGGATGTTGGCGAGCGGCATGAACATCAAGGTGCTAGTTTTGGATACACAGGTCTATTCGAACACGGGCGGCCAGACCAGCACGGCATCTTTCACGGGGCAGGACTCCAAGATGTACTCGCATGGCAAAGTCCTGGCCGGCAAGCAGGAGATGCGCAAAGAGCTGGGCCGCATCGCCATGATGCACCCACACACGTATGTCTCTCAGACCGTTCAGTCCGTACCCAATCACTTTTACAAGTCGATTCTGGAAGCCGCAGAGTTCGAAGGCCCCGCCATCGTCAACGTGTTTACAACCTGCCAGCCTGAACACGGCGTCGCCGACAACATGGCCCGCCACCAGGCAAAACTGGCGGTAGACAGCCGCGCCTTCCCGATGTTTGTCTACGATCCGCGCAAGGGCGATACGATTCGCGAGCGCCTCAGCCTTCAGGGGAACCCGGCAGTAAAGGAAGACTGGTACACGATCAAGAAGACCGGGGAGACAATCGACTTTATCACTTTCGCCCGTTCGGAAGGCCGGTTCTCCAAGCAGTTCGACAAAGAAGGCAACCCGTCTGAAGTCCTTATGGCAGCCCAGGCTGACCGGCTTGCCAACTGGCATCTACTGCAGGAAATGGCAGGAATTCGCTAGATTATGTCAGGTCTGGCGTTGAAGAGGTATCTCAGAACACGCGAGGGGAACTGGAGATCAAGCTAAAGTCTCCCAGCCGAGAATCGCGTTTCCAGACGAAGAGTGTTACGAAACGGAGTGCGGAGATGCACTCCGTTTATTTTTGAGCAAGGCGAATTTCCGACGATTCCCTTGTGAGCAGCGAGACTGCCCGTACTGTTCCTTAGTGGAAGAGGACTGTAGAGAATGAAGCCGGCCGACCATACCCCTGAACCAGCAAACGCTGATGAAGCCGCCTCGCCGGCGCCGGCAACGCCGGAGGCCATCCCGGACGGCTCCAGGAATCCGGCATCGATCACCACGGACGTATTGCCTTCGGACTCGGCTACAGAGCTGGTTGTACCTGACCTTCCGACCGACTTGCTCCTGGAAATGTACCGAAAGGCGGTGACGATCCGTCTCATGGAGGAGGCCTTGCTGGCAGCAGCGGAGGAGGGCCAAATCGGAGGCGCGATGCACACTGCCATCGGTCACGAGGCCAATGCAATCGGGGCCGCCTACGCGCTTCGTTCGGGCGACTACGTTACCTGTACCTATCGCGGCCACCACCATGGTCTGGCATGGGGCATGGATCCCGGGAAGGCCATTGCGGAAGTCATGGGCCGCAGCGACGGCTTCGCCAAGGGCAAAGGGGGCTCGATGCACTTCGTTTCGCCAGAGCTCGGCATGATGGGAGCGAACGGCATCGTAGCCGCACAGGTGCCCCACGCGGCCGGCCTGGCCTTGGCCAGCTACCTGCGGGGCGAGGACCGGGTGGCCATCACCTTTTTCGGTGACGGCGCGCTGTTCCAGGGCGTGATGCACGAGACATTCAACATGGCTTCAAAATGGAAACTGCCGCTTATTTTCTATTGTGAGAACAACCGCTACTCGGAGATGACGCCTATTTGGCGCACTTCCTCCATCGAAGATATCTATATGTTCCCGCGCGCCTACGGCATGGCGACCGTGCAGATCGACGGCAACGACGTGGAGGTCGTCCATGCCGCCGTTAGCGAAGCGGCTGCGCGTGCAAGAACCGGCTCCGGACCGACTTTCATCGAGGGCATCACTTACCGCCTCGCCGGACACATGGCTGGCGATCTGGAGACCTACCGCCCGCAAGAGGAGGTCGAGAGGCAACAGGCCTACGAACCGCTGACTGTCTTGCGCCGAAAACTGCGCGCCAGGGGTATCGGTGGAGACCGGATCGCCGAAATCGACGAGGAAGTCGACGAGACAGTTGACGAGGCTGCGGCGTTCGCAGAGAATAGCCCGTGGCCCGATACAACTGAGACTTATCTGGACGTCTTTGCCGGCTCCGCCTCCAACGGCGATTGATTAAAGAACCATTAAAGCCAGCGGATGACCCGGCAGAACCGAGAAGAACACGAAAACAGATCCAATGCGAAGAACGACCTACATTCAGGCCATCAACGAAGCGCTCAGAGAAGAGATGCAGCGGGACGACGATGTCTTTCTCATCGGAGAGGACGTCGGCCACTACGGCGGCCTGTTCCGCGTAACTCGCAACCTGCTTGACGAGTTTGGCGAGAAGAGGGTGCTCGACACACCCATCAGTGAACAGGCTTTCATGGGAATGGCCCTTGGTGCGGCAACGGTAGGAATGCGTCCCATCGTAGAGCTTATGTACATGGACTTCACCCTGGTTGCTGCCGACCAGATCTTCAATCAGATTGCGAAGTACAGGTACATGACCGGCGGCCTGCTGAAGGTCCCTCTAGTGATCCGGGGCCAGCAGGGCGGAGGCAAACGATACGGCTCTCAGCACAGCCAGTCGGTTGACAGCCTCTACGCCCACTTTCCCGGAATCAGAGTTGTCGCCCCTGCAACGCCTTACGATGCAAAAGGCCTGCTCAAGACGGCAATCCGCGACGACAATCCGGTCGCCTTCCTGGAGCACAAGATGCTCTACTTCACACGTGGAGAGGCGCCGCCGCCTGACGAAGAGTACTTGATTCCTATTGGAAAGGCCGATGTTAAGCGGGTTGGAAGAGATCTGACAATTGCTACCTTCAGCTTCTGCCTGTTACAGGCCCTTGAAGCCGCAGAGACGCTGAAGGATGAACACGGCATCGACTGCGAGATCATTGATCTGCGCACGGTGGAACCGCTGGACACGGAAACGGTCTGGGAATCGGTAGCCAGGACCGGGCGCTTGTTGGCCGTACACGAATCCTACGCGAACTGCGGCGTCGGCGCAGAGCTCGTGGCCCGGGCATACGAGGAGGCGCCGGACCTGCTGCGCGCGCCTGCCCGGCGCCTTGGCATGGCGCCCGTGTCGATCCCGGTTTCTCGCGTCCTGGAGGAAGAGGCACTGCCTTGGAAAGAGGAAATAATCGCCACCGTTCTGGATATGGTGAGGCGCTAGAAAGGCACATCAATGGCTACGGAAGTTACTCTGCCTGATCTGGGAGAGGAAGTAGAAGACGTTACCATCAGTCGCTGGCTCGTGAAGGAAGGCCAGGTGGTCAATGCCGGAGATCCGCTCCTGGAGATTGCAACCGACAAGGTGGACACAGAGGTTCCAGCGCCCGCGAGCGGTACGCTTCTGTCAATTCGCTTCGGCGAGGGCGAGATCGTCGAACTGGATGCGGTCATCGCCGTTATCGGCGAGGCGACTGAGGAGAGTCCTCCGGTGTCGGCGCCGTCTGATTCTGCTCCGGCTGTCACTGGAGCGGACCAAGCTGCCGCGGCAGATTCGGGTGCCAGCCTTTCAGGTACACGGTCAGGCAGCGGACAAGATTCCAGGAGAGAGGATCTCTCGGCCACGCCTGTCGCCAAAAGGATTGCTTCGGAAGCAGGCATTTCCCTGGCTGCCATTCCAGGGCGCGAAGGCGAGCAGATTTCAAAAAGTGACGTTGAGGCATACCTGAGAGAACGGACCGATGCAGGCCGTCCTGAGCCTGATGCAGGGACCGAAGACGGTACCGACAGACAGGAGGAATTTTCTTCCGCCGACGATTCAGTTGCCTCCCTAGAGCTGCGTCGACTGGCCGCGACCTATGACATTGACCTGCGTGAGGCTTCAGCCGGGCGGCCCGTGGGCGCTCTCACACGGCATGAACTGATCGAATATGCCCGCGAACATAAGGGGCTGTCCCACCTGACCGCGGCGACAGTTGAAAATGCCCCCAAGCAACCGGCCGCACGCGACCGGGACAGGGCTCCCGCTCCAGATCAGGCAGCTGGAGGGGATACCTCCCCCGGCCAGGCAGCCAGTGACGAAACGCTTATACCCCACAGCCGGATGCGTCAGGTTATCGCCAGGAACATGGTACGGAGTGCCTTCACGGCGCCTCACGTCACTACAGTGCATAGTGTGGACATGGGTGCTGTAACCGGTCACTACCAGGCTCAAAAGACCGAATTTGCCCGGCAGGGCGTACGGTTGACTTTGACTGCTTACATCGTCGCGGCCGTCGTGAAGGGGCTGAAAGCGGTACCTGCCGCCAACGCCGAATGGACGGATGAGGGGCTGAAACTGAAGCACGTGTACAACATCGGCATGGCGGTCGCTCTTCCCGCCGACGAAACGGGCGTTGGAGGGCTGATCGTGCCCGTTATTCGCGACGCCGGTGACATGAATCTGCTCGGAATCGCCCGCCAGGTAGCGGACTTGGCGGCACGCGCACGAGAGAATAAGCTCACTCCTTCGGAAACTCAGGGAGGTACTTTTACCCTGACAAACTATGGAACTTCGGGGAGCCTCTTCCAGACGCCCGTAATTCTGCAGCCGCAGGTTGCGATTCTTGGGACGGGCGCAATTGAAAAGAGGCCGGTGGTCGCAAGCAGCAGCAAACCTTACGAAGCAAGTATAGACGACCACCTCGCCTTTCGACCAATGATGGATCTGGCCCTCAGCTATGACCATCGCGTGCTCGACGGGGCCAGCGCCGACGCCTTCTGCGGGGCTGTGAAAAGTGAAATAGAAGAGTGGCCGCAGGCAACCTAGCCCAGCGGCCCTCTGAGGAAGACGGCGCGCGGCTCGTCCTGCATTTGGAGGAGCTGCTCCTTAGGGCCTGGAAGTAGAGGCTTACGCGTTTGAGGCCAATTCAGCTTTTTCGCTGCAACAGTTGATTGGCCAGTCCCAGAAGCAGGGAACCGTCGGATTCTTCGTCCATCCCCTCTTTAAGAGCTTGCCTTGCCTGGCTGTGGTAGTGGCGTACTTTGTCCACCGACCAGATCTTTGCATCTGTCCTGTCCAGTAACGCAATTACATCCGGCAACTCTTCCTCCCCGATGCCGCGCGTCCATAGAGATCTGATACTGTCTCCGAGTTTCGGATGCTCCAGGCCATAGAGCAGGGGAAGACTCTTCTTGCGCCTAAGGATGTCGTTGCCGGCCGGCTTGCCCGTAACTTCAGGATCGCCCCAGATTCCCAGAATGTCGTCCTGGATCTGAAACGCCATACCAATGTCGTGGCCGAACTGGTACAGACACTCTGATTTGCGGAGTCCAGCGCCGCCGAACTGCGCTCCCAGTGCCAGCGACCCGGCAATTAAGGCGGCTGTCTTTCCCTCAATCATGCGCAGGTACTCGGCGACGGTTACATTCTCTCGTTCCTCAAAGCTCAGGTCAAGGTGCTGCCCTTCAGTCAGACAGATGCAGATCTCGGTAAAACGTTCGAAAGCATTGTGCGCCCAATTGCTATCTCCTGCTGGACCTGGCATTCCGTCAGGAGAACTGTATTCCTTCGCCCTCACCAAGGCGGCATAGGCCAGCGAGAACATGCCGTCTCCCACATTGATCGCCTGGGGCACGCCCCACAGCGCCCACAAGGTTGGCCGGTGGCGGCGCGTTTCGTCGCCATCCTGGATATCATCGTGTACAAGAGAAAAGTTGTGAAGAATCTCTACAGCCGCGGCGGCGGGCAGGGCGCAGGTTGGATCTCCTCCGACAGCGGCACAGGACATCAGGCAGAGAAGAGGGCGTATACGCTTTCCTGCGGCTTGAGCGATGGGGCGCAGTGACTCGTCTGCCCACCCCATGTGATAGTGCATCATTTCGTAGTGGTATGCCAGCAACGGATGGCGGGTGGCCAATACTGCCCGCATCTCATTTTCGATCCTTGGCAGCCATAGAGAGGCAAATTCGTCTATGGCATTTGCGTTCGATTCTGCCGCGACTCCGGAGATTGCAGGAACCTGGCCGTCTGAAATGTTGTTCGGCCCGTCGCGACTGTGTCCCCTCTCGCTCCGTGTCTGATCAGATTGATCGGGTTGAGAGGATAAGGGCATTCCACTTGGGGTAAGGCTGGTTTTGGAAACCAGCACGCCGGGCCGGCGCAGTTCGTCAACATTGCGGGAGCCGCTGGCGAACATCGCGATTCGGAGCTCATCGACCAGCAGGTCTATTTCCTCTGCCACGGCTTCCGCAGATTCAACCGCTTTTCGTAGAAACGGCGCCGCCAGACCCACCAGATCTGCGCCGAGTGCCGCTGCTTTTGCGACATCCTGACCGCTTCGAATGCCTCCGCTCGCAATGAGGGGCAGGTCCGGACGGCCTGCCTCTTGGCGTGTAGCCCGAACCAGTTCGAGGCTCTTGGCTGTAGGAAGGCCCCACTCGCGAAAGGCCGCGGCCAACCTGCGCTGGCGGTCAGTCGGTGCGCGGTGCTTTTCTACCTCGCTCCAGGAGGTACCTCCGGCGCCGGCCACGTCGATGGCACTGATGCCGGCGTCGATCAGACCCCGCGCAGCCTGCTTGCTGATGCCCCAGCCAACTTCCTTGGCGATAACGGGGACGCCAACCTGTGCGCAGACCTCTCCAATTCGGGAGAGCAACCCGTACCAACGACTATCACCTTCAGGCTGCAATACCTCTTGCAAGGGGTTCAGGTGGAGGATCAGTGCATCGGCCTCCACTATTTCCACGGCGCGGCGGCATTGATCTACCGTATAGCCGTAATTGAGTTGCACCGCGCCAAGATTGGCGAAAATTAGGGCATCCGGCGCATACTTTCGGACGAAGAAGGAGGCTTCTGTTTCGCTGTTTTCGAGGGCGGCCCGCTGGCTGCCAACACCCATGGCCAGACGTTTGGCCTGCACCGCCTCCGCCAGACGCCGGTTAAAGAGTCCGGCTTGCGCCGTACCTCCAGTCATGGAACTGACGAGGATGGGCGCGCAGAGACGTTTGCCAAAGATGACGACACTGGCGTCTACAGCTTTAAGGTCGATCTCTGGGAGGGCCTGATGGATAAATTGGTAATGTTCCAAACCTGTTGTCAACTGCCTGAAACCGACATCCTCTTCCAAGTTAATTCGTATGTGGTCGTCTTTTCGACCTGCAGTAGACAATCAGGGCCTCCCTCTGACCTCTCAATGAAGCGGAGTGAGCAACTCGGTGAAGGTGGCACGAACTGCGGTCCAGGTTTACTGGAGAAGAACCAATTGAAACCGAGATGCCCATATTGGAGCCGCTGCCTCTCGCGAACAGTGGTCTTGAGCATCCCCTCTTGTTGCTTCAAAGGGAGTTCAGGCAACTTGATTCCGGATTCGTGCCGAATATCGTAACTCTCTTTCGATTCTAGTGTTATATGATTTATAATGCAAGACATTCGCATTAAATTCTGATAGAGTAGGTCGAACAAAGGGGGTACGAGTATGTCAACAACTTTTGAGCAGGTGCGGGACATCATAGTGGATCAGTTGGATGTTGATCCTGATGAAGTAACCGAAAATGCCAAGTTCAAAGAGGATTTGGATGCTGACAGTTTGGACCTGGTTGAGTTGATAATGTCCTTCGAAGAGGAGTTTGGCGGGGAGATCAGCGACGAGCAAGCCCAGGAAATCGAGACGGTCGGCGATGTCGTAAAGCATCTCGAAGCACAGGCGGTCTGAGTTTTCTTTTGTTCACAACCTGTAAGTCCAGAGCGAGTTGTCTTGACAACTCGCTCTTTTTGTTGGGCCCCCTCCAAAGGCGAACTAGAGTGTACTGGGAGCAAGAGTAGTGGCGTCCCTTTCCTGCAGTGATGCTGAAATAACCCTACTGATTGTCGCAGGGGGCAATAGTCGCCGAATGGGTGACGACAAACTGATGCTGCCTGTGCCACCGAAAGGGACACCTCTGGTTCGGCACGTCGCGGAGCTACTCTTGCCGCTGGCAACAGAGGTTTTGGTAGTTGCCAATGCACCGGAAGTCTGCGCTGCAGTTCGCGAGATTGGTCAGGACGACAGTGAACTCGATCATGATGGAGCTTATCCCAGTAAACCTGTGACCTGCCTTTCGGACGATGCGCCTGGAGCAGGTCCACTCGGCGGCCTTGCGACCGGACTGCGCCGGATCGACGGCTGGGCACTTACAGTAGCCGGTGACATGCCATTTCTATCGGCGGCAACCTGCCGCTATCTGTTTCGCAGGTCAGACCTCGGATGCGAAGCGGTTGTGCCGGTGCTGGAAGGGCGATCTCAGCCGCTTCATGCGCTCTACAACCGGCGCTGCCTGCCTGCAGTCGAAAGGGCCTTGTCCTCTGGTCTGCGCCGCATGGACAGTTTCTGGAAGGAAGTGCGGGTACGTATGATTCCGGCAGACCACTTGCGCACTTTCGACCCTGAACTGCGCACGTTTACAAACGTAAACACGCCTACCGAGTGGGAAGAGGCACGTGCCTTGCTTTCACAAGGATGACCACCAGGTGTTAGAATGGGCCCAGCCCACCGTGAATTCCCCCCAACGCCGTAAGTGAGGGCGATTGGGGTGCGCGGCTGTCGTTTCAATATCGCAATTCAGACAAGGTCGGTCTTCCGGCTACCTTGACTGAACAGGAAAGACATTTCAGAAATGGCCAGGCACCGAAGGAGCTCAACTCAACGGAGAAAGACCGACCCCGGCCGGTCGGGTCCCAGCCAGTTGGCGGAGGAAGGCGCGATCGTCAAAGACTGGGGAGGCCGCCTCCCCATCGCGCTGACTTTTCCCAATAGTTACTACGTCGGAATGAGCAGCCTAGCGTTTCAGCTGCTATATCGCTGGCTGAACAGTGAACAGGACGTTGTCTGCGAGCGCATCTTTTGGATGAAGGGAGCGGCCGCAGCAGGCCAGCCTCTGCTCTCACTCGAAAGTGGTCGTCCTGCCAACGACTTTGACATTTGGGCGTTTACAATTTCCTGGGAGATGGACTACTTCAACGTCGTAGAGATGCTGCGGCAGGCGGGAATCCCGCCTCTCTCACAGGAACGTCGCAGCAGCAGCCGTTGGGACGGGTCTCCCTGGCCCCTTGTCATCGCGGGCGGTCCTGGGATCACCATGAATCCTGAGCCGATGGCGCCCTTCTTCGACGCCGTTCTCATTGGCGAAGGAGAGGAGGCCGTACCCCAGTTCATCGACCTTTGCCGCGACGCGCTCCACGATGATCGAGAGGCACTGCTTAAGACACTTGTTCGACAACCTGGCTTCTACATTCCGCATCTCCGCCCGTCGAACCGTGACCACGTCGACTTTCGTCCGGTGGAACGCCTTTGGGTTCGAGACCTGCCCGAGTATGAGACGCAGTCAGTTCTCTATACGCAGGACACGGAATTCAGCGGAATGCACCTCATGGAGATTGCGCGAGGCTGTGGGCGGGGTTGCCGCTTCTGCCTGGCAGGGTACGTGTACCGGCCGCCGCGCGAACAGCCCTTGGAGACACTGTTGGGTTGGGCGGAAACAGCCATGGCGAACGGGCGCGACCGTATTGGGCTTGTCAGCGCTGCGGTCAGTGACCACACGCAGATTGACGAGCTCGCAACAGAACTTGCAAAGAGGGACGCGTCGATCAGCGCCAGCTCGATGCGGATGGATCCGATCAGCGTTCCTTTGATCAGGGCCATGGCTGCAGGCGGAACGCAAACTCTGACGGTTGCGCCGGAAGCAGGGAGCGAACGCCTTCGAAACGTGATCAACAAGACTCAGACCGAAGAGCAGATGATGCGAGCCGTGGGATTGGCGGCTGAATTGGACTTCCCCCAACTCAAACTGTACTTCATGACCGGCCATCCAACTGAGACCGACGAAGACATCCAGGAACTGATCGATTTTACGCTCAAGGCGCGAAAGATTTTCAGGCGGCGGCTGGCCATAAACGCCACACCATTCGTTCCCAAGGCACATACCCCATTCCAGTGGGAAGCAATGATGCCGGCCGCAGAATTGAAACGGCGTCAGCGCACGATCAATAGGGCGCTGGCGCGGCATGGCGTCGAGGTGCGGGCAGATTCCCCGGAATGGGCTGAAGTGCAGGCTGTTTTGAGTCGGGGAGACCGTGCCTTGGCCGATGTTCTGCTGGCAATTCCACCGGGCCAGCTAAACACGCGCCTGTTCTTCCGTACCATGGAGAAACTCGGGCTGGAGAAGGAGCACTATCTGGGTGAGTGGAAGGCGGGAAGCCCTCTTCCATGGGATGTCGTGCAGAGCGGCGTTACAGAGAGCTATTTTCGCTACGAGTTGCGCCTGGCTAACCAGGAGCGTACCGGTCTTTCCTGCCCTCCCGACACGGCAGGCTGCCTCACCTGCCAAGCTTGTGATGATGACTGGGCTTTTCGGTACGGCGCCAATGAGAACCGCCCAGTCCCGACTGCAAAGGGCGGAGCCTGGCGGGCCCAGGACTGGCTTCCCTGGACAAAGCTCAAGGCGCAGCAACATGATACCGGCTTGGGCCGTGTCAGTATAGAGCCCATTCCCCTCGAGTGAACGCGGCTCTCTTGAAGGTATAGTTGCAGCTCACGAAGAACTTTGGAGCGCAAACGATCGGATGTGAGTCGTAGGGGGAAGCACTGGCAAAGATGCACCGCATTTGCTATAAGAACGGCGTAGTAGCCTATGCCTTCGACAGGTTCGATTCGTTTTCTTTACGGGCCTATGTAAGTACACGTCACGGCGGCGTGTCACCGGAACCATGGAGTAGTCTGAACTTCAGCCACAGCCGCGGCGATGAGCACGAACGAGTCCTTGAAAACTTCGCCCGCTTCTGCGCTGCGCTCGGGCGAGACCCCGCCCACCCAGTCCGAACGCACCAAGTACACAGTACAAGAGTTGCCCGTGTTGGCTGGACAGAGGCCGGCGCCCGCCAAGAAAGCCGCGATGCCCTCATCACAGATGCGGTAGAGCTGCCCCTCTTTCTTGTTTTCGCTGACTGCGTCCCCATCATACTCTACGATCCGGTAGGCCATGTGCTGGGAGCCTGCCATGCAGGCTGGCGCGGTACGATCGACGGCGTTGCGGCAGCAACATTGGATGCGATGACGGAGGCTTTCGGAACCAATGCCGCCGAAGTACGAGTTGGAATAGGTCCCAGCATCGGGCCGGAGAGCTATGAAGTAGGTGAGGAGGTAGTCAGCAAGGCGACTTCCACTCTTTCTGACGGCCACAAATACTTCTGCTGGCACAACGGCGATCAATCCAACCCCTGCTTCGACCTCTGGCAGGCTAACATTGACCAATTGACAGCTGCGGGTGTGCCGGGAGAGCAGATTGAACTATCGGGGATCGACACTGCGCGCAGTACGCATGAGTTCTTTAGTCACAGGGCCGAAAAGGGGCAGTGCGGCCTCTTTGGACTCCTGACCTGGCTGGAACCGCAAGAATAGGGGCATCGTTCACAAGTCAAGATATGATACAATTGGGATGGAATTGAATATCTATGGACTGATTTCGAATATCGTCCGGAGTGCAGAGCAGTTTCGCATTTGAAGCAGGCGAAGTCGCCGCCCTTCTGCCCCAACCGGTACTCACGAGTCTAAAGGTTGGAGCCACTCTGCCTTTTGTACAGTCGGGTAGAATCTGCATGTCGGAAAACGCAAACCTGTTTGAGGAGTTGCTGAGCCGGCTCGGCTTGGATGCCCTGCCGACCTACCAACAGATTCTTGAATCGATGGACCCGTTGTCATGGACGCTGATACTGCTGCTGACCGGAGCAGTGATACTCGGCGTCTTTTTTACGCTGAACACACGCTATCGATTTCACGCTTTTCAGGAGGCCGAAGCCTCACCTGAAATCCTTCTGGCCCGACTCAAGCAAGACCCGACCTATCTGACGCCGGCATCAATAGTCAATCGGCTCGGTTCGGATACAACTCTTCTGCTCCTGGAACACGGAGACCAGATTACGGCGCCACAGTGGCGATCGATGTGGAACCGTGTGCGGGAGGAACTACTGGGCCTGCTCTCGTCCCAGCGTGCATTTGGCCCAATCTACGCACTGGCTCATTACTACCAGAGCACAGATACCCAAGAGCCGGACAGTATGCGTATTCGCCGGACCGCGCTAATTCACAAGCTGGGACAGCGCCGGTTTCTGGAACCCGGCGCCGACGGCATGGTGGCCCAATTGCGGCTTTTTCGACATCACGCCGAGCAACTTGGTGACTTGGGCTTCGACGGACCCACGGTGTGGTTGGAAAACCTCGAAGATACGATGCCAGTCCAGGGACCGATTTTCCAGATGGACTCGGTGCAGTTTGATTCGGTCGATCGAGCCAGCGTCAATCTGCTGATTCAGAGGACGCCAACTGTAGGCGGGAACTTCAACGTACTGCTGGAGAAGCGAAATGATATGTGGGTCGTGGTTGACGAGCAGGTCAACTGGGCGCCTTAGCGTGCTCCTGCCAATTCCATTGGTTGAGTTGCGCCGA
Organism: Caldilineaceae bacterium SB0664_bin_27; assembly: GCA_009838625.1. Taxonomy (GTDB): domain Bacteria; phylum Chloroflexota; class Anaerolineae; order Caldilineales; family Caldilineaceae; genus Bin5. The sequence goes on along the minus strand of VXRG01000089.1, from coordinate 22,335 downwards.
CGGCAGATCGCACCACTCAGCAGGGAGAGAGATGGCGCGGCCCCGGTCTGCTGCCAATTCCAGATTCCAATTCGACGGTGTCAGCCAAGCCTTTCCGGTGACTGGAGCCTATGGACGAACTGACTTTGACGCTCGCCGATGTCTTGGGGTTCTCGAATACCCTTGTCTCGTCGGTGATTGTAATTCTTGCCTTTTCGCTGCTGGCATACACGTTAACGTACAATTTCCGCCATCCGGTGGCGCGTCGATTCGCATTCCTTTTGGGATTGGTTATGGTGACCTACGCGTCAGAGGTCGCCCTGACACAAGTTGTCAGCGCCGATACAGCGTCCAAATGGCTGCGCTTCGAATGGTTGGGCATTGCCCTCTTGCCCGGCGCCTACTTCGCCTTCTCCTATGCGGTACTGCGAACTACGAACTACCATACCGATCGCCGCAGACTAATCAATTATGTGATTGGTTTTCTTTCCGTCGCCAGTGCGTTGCTTGCTTTCTTTTCCACCCTGCTAGTAGAAAGTGTCGAGTTTGACCGGCTTCTCAGCTTCCTCCAACCTGGTATTTTGTTCTGGCCGTTTGCTGTGTTCTTCGCCGGCGTCGTAATTCTTTCTCATCTGAACATCTGGAAGGCGCGCCAGCGCTGCCTGACCGCAGAGAGCCGCAAGAGGATGACCTATCTCCTACTGGCATCGGCAGCTCCCGGGATCGGCACGTTTCCCTATCTGATTGCTTTGGGCAAGTCCTCGGCTGGCTTGCTCTCGCCAGAGTGGATACTCAGCCTGTCCATCCTGGGCAACTGCGCCATTGGCGCCATGCTGATAGGACTAAGCTATACTGTCGCATTCTTCGGAGTTTACACACCGGACAGAGTCGTACGTTACCGGCTGATTCGCTACTTCGCACGAGGGCCGGTTGTTGCCATCATTGTCATCCTGGCAGTTCAGACGATCCCAACCGTAGAGCTCATCCTCGGCCTGCCGCGAAATATCGTTCTGTTCAGTGTCATTACCGGAGTAATCGTGGCGGCACAGGTGATTCTCAGCATTTCCAAAGCGCTAATGGACCGTCTCGTCTATGGGGAAGACAGGCAAGAGATAGCCTGGCTGCGCGAACTGGATAGAAGACTGCTGACAACGACCGATCTGCGTCAATTTCTTGAGAACCATCTGACTGTGCTGTGCGAATTGCTGCGGGTCCCTTCCGGATTTGTAGCTGCGGCGATCGGGACCGACCTGATCCTGGAGGCCACTGTCGGTCCGGAGGGAACGCGGCAGGAGATCCTGGATGACAAGGATTGGAGCGACGCCATGAACGAGGCGTTGAGCCATGCCCGAAAGAACGGAAGGTCGCATTTGCCGAGAACGGCGCAGGCAGTCAATGGAGGAGCCGGTTCGACGGAAAACGGCAGAAGGTCGCCCCGGCAGATGGCGTATCAACCAGCCGAATTCGGAGGATACTGGCTCTGGCCCGTTCTGGAACCGGCGGGAGAAGGAAGAGGAGAAATCGTACTGGGCATGTTGGGGGTGCGCGCCCGTGACAGTTCACCGCTTTTTAGCTCAGAGGAAAGCGCCCTGTTGGCGCAACAAATCGACAGCGTCGCAAAGGCTCTGCTGGACCGCAAGATGCAGATGCAGGTCATGGTAGCCCTGAGACGAATCATTCCGGGCATCGACCGAATTCAACAGATTCGAGGGATTGTTCCCTATGTTTCGGAGAATACGGAAGTGCCTCCAGCTGAGTTGCTCGATCCAAGCCCCATTCACAATCCGGAGTTCGAGAGTTGGGTGAAGGACGCGCTCAGCCACTATTGGGGAGGCCCGAAGCTGACTCGAAGCCCCTTGATGCAGTTGCGAGTTGTGGACCGTGTCGTCGAAGAAGCGGACGGTAATCCTGGCAAGGCTTTGCGCCTGGTATTGGGGCGGGCGATCCGAAACCTGCGTCCAGGCGGAAAGCAGGACCTGAGTACACCGGAATGGATGCTCTACAATATCCTGGAGATGCGCTTCATTCAGGGGCGCAGAATTCGCGATATCGCCAATCGCTTGGCCATCAGCGAGAGTGATCTGTATCGCAAGCAGCGGGTCGCAATCGGCCAGGTTGCGAAGGTGTTGACGGAAATGGAGCAGAGCGACTGGGACGCCCTTCTCAAACTGCAGGAAGAAGACGACACGGCATTGGTAGAAGATGCCAATTGAAGCAGGCGCATTCACGGCGACGCGACGCCGTGTCCACAGCAGGTGCACAAGGGTTACCCTCCATGGCTGCCAAAAGGAATAGGCGGCGAAAGCTTCAGAAGACCGGCCCTACGGCCGAAATTCAGTCGAAGGCCCGTAATATGTTTGCCAGAAATACGAGAGAGGTTTTGGGCTTCGCTGTGTTTCTCTTCGGAGCCTTCCTGGGCTTTACTCTCGTCGTCTCCGGCCAGGAATCGTGGACCATTTGGCTGGCTGGCAGAATGGCTTGGCCGCTCGTGTTCAGTTTACTCGTGACGGGCGCCGTGATGATGTTGGGGCGCCGGTCCGGCTACTGGCATCCTGAAGGGCTTGTCGGCGCCGAACTTCTCGTGTTGTCGTTGGCGTCTCTGGATTACATTGGCAGCAACCGCTATCCTAACTGGTCACTGCCAGCATTAGGCCAAAGCGCCGGCCTCATCGGCTGGGGCGCCGGCAACGTGTTGATCAGCCTGCTGGGACAGTTGCCCGCAGCTTTCACCGCCGGTGTGCTCGCGCTTTCTAGTATCTACTTGCTTTTTCGCCATACACCATTAATTTACCTGTTCGGATATATCGGCCAGCTACGCCAGGAGCTTGCTGAACCAATGTCCGAACCGGTTGAACCGTCCGAACTGGGCCAGGAAGCGTTTACCGACGCGGACTATTCTGAATCGGCGCAGGCTTCACCGCAAGCGGAGAACGCCGGTGAACTGCAACTTGCCGGTGCCCCGGAGGATTCCCCCTCGGAACGGCCATCTCCAGAGTTGACGGAGCTACCTGAATTGGGGCGCCCCGTAAAGGCGGAATTGCCAGTGGCAACGGCCTCGCCCGCCAGGCGCAGACCCAAGTCAGTCAGTTCAGCCGCGCGTCCGCTTAAGCACTTGCGAAATGAGGAAGAATTGCCTCCCGCCGAGTTACTGGAAGACGATGGCGGGCAGCTCGCGTGGGACATCGAGGGCATGGGCGAGACGATTCAGGAAACCTTGTGGGATTTCGATATACCGGTCGAGGTCGTCAATGTAGAGACCGGACCGACCGTCACGCAGTTCGGAGTCCAGCCTCTGTACATAGAGCGGGCAGGCCAAAAGCGCAAAGTCAGGGTCAGCCGAATAGTTTCCGCGGCCGACGACCTGGCGCTGGCACTCGCCGCGCCGGCCGTCCGGATTGAAGCGCCAGTTCCCGGGCAACCTTATGTCGGCATCGAAGTGCCGAACCCTGAGAAGTCGATGGTAGGGCTGAAGAGCATTTTGCAGGGCAAGCAAGTGGCGAAACAGGGCGGAAGACTGCCGCTAGCTCTTGGGAGGGACACATCGGGTTCGCCAGTTGTCTCGGACCTGGCGCGAGCCCCGCATCTCTTGATAGCTGGCGCCACTGGGTCCGGCAAGTCAGCCTGCATCAATGGGGTGATAATCAGCCTGCTGATGTACCACGGACCTGAGAGCCTCCGTTTCATTATGGTCGACCCCAAGTTGGTGGAGCTGCCTGGCTACAACCGCATCCCCCACATGATCGGGAAAGTCATAACTGACCTGGAGGACGTCCACGGTGCACTGACCTGGCTTCTCCTGCAGATGGATGATCGCTACGCTCTGTTTCGAGAGAACAAGGTGCGAGACATTGAATCCTATAACAAGCTGGCCCGGCGCAGGAAGAAGCTGGAACCGCTGCCGCATATCGTCCTCATAGTAGACGAACTGGCAGATCTGATGATGTCCGCGCCCGAGGAAATCGAAAAGCAGCTGGTTCGGCTGGCACAAATGGCGCGAGCCACGGGCATTCATCTTGTCCTCGCCACACAGCGGCCCAGCACTGACGTGGTGACCGGCCTGATTAAAGCCAACTTTCCTTCACGCATCGCCTTCGCTGTCACGAGTCAGGTCGACAGTCGCGTCATCCTGGATACGCCTGGGGCCGAAAAACTGCTTGGTCAGGGTGATATGCTATTTCTGCGCCCTGACAAGGCCAAGATTGAACGCGTGCAGGGCAGCTACGTCAACGACGCGGAAATCAAGCGCGTGGTCGATTGGTGGCAGGAGCGTGACCTCCTGGAGAGTCCGCAAGGCCCTGCGGCGAAAGTTGCCCCTTGGATAGGCCTCCTGGACCGCCTAGATGACGAGGAGGAACTGCTGGCAGAGGCTATCGACGCCATTCGCGGCGAAGAGACGATTAGCGCCAGTTTTGTGCAGCGAGAACTGGGAATTGGCTATCCACGTGCGGCGCAGCTCGTCAAGCTTCTCGAATCGAAAGGTCTTGTCAGCGCAGAACAAGCCAGAGGCCAAAGACGTACTGTATTGGTAAAGGCCGACGCCGAGTCCGGAGAGCAAAGTGAAACGCTTGAACAGGCTTGAATCTGGAATACAGACAAGGTCCAATTCCAGTGTCCGGCCGGCGGCCTGAACTGCCCGAAGACTTCAAGAGCACGCCAAATCACTTATATGCGAATCAGGAGAGCACGAAATGCCTTACTCCTTCCAGCCCAATGCCATGTACCGCATGCCGACCCACTTTGGCCCCCGGACAGGTCCCCGCCGCGGGCCTGACGGGCGAGGTTTCGACTGCGTAGACAGCCCCAAGAGCATTTCCTACTCTGTCAGCTACGTCACACACTCCGCAGCCGCTGAGGCTCTCTTGCCGCCCGGATTCACACTGAACGGGGAACCTGTGGTGACGATCAGCGCAATTTATATGAAGGAGATCGACTGGCTGGCGGGAAGGGGCTATAACACGCTGGGAGCTTCTCTTCCTGTTTGCTATTCCGGCCAGGTGGACAAAGTGACCGGCAGTCTTCTGCTCGTGTTATGGGAAAATCTGACCGATCCGATTTTGACAGGCCGGGAAGAACTGGGATTCTCCAAGATCTACTGTGAACTGCCTGAGCCCGTTGTCTACAACAACAGTTCACAATGCATCGGCAGCTGGCTCGGCTACCGGTTCCTGGACCTACGCATTCACGACATGACCGAACTCTCGGAGAATGAAGTCGCAGCGCAGTCTGTAAAAGGAGGCGGCGACGGAACTCTTCACTACAAGTACATTCCGCGAACGGGGGAATGGGGTACCGCCGACGCCGAATACGCTGTCCTTACCCCCGCGCATACGCCCAATCGCCGCGTGCAGGGGATGTGGAGAGGCAAGGGAGAAGTGGAGTGGCACTGCGCAAGATGGGAGGACATGCCCACCCAGTACAACATCGTCAACTGTCTGGCCGGCCTGGAGATCCTCGAGTATCACGGCGCAGTCGTTACGCAGACCATCGGCGGCAAGGATCTGAGCGATCAGCGCATTTTGAAGTGAGTGGTGGGGCGTCAGTCATCGCCTGAACCAACTACCCTATGAATGCCCCGCCAGTGACAGGAACGGAAAGACCGGTCAGAAGGTCGGCCTCATCAGATGCCAGAAATGCCACCGTGCGGGCAAGGTCTTCCGGGCTGGCAAGACGTCCTGAAGGCGTTCTCGCCGCAGCGCTGGAGAGAAGCTCATCTGTAGCTTCGTCGAGGGGCAACTTGGGATCGGAGAGCACGCTGGCCATGTGGCCGACACGCTCCGTCGCGACGAGGCCGGGACAAATGGCATTGACGGTTATGCCGTGTGCAGCCAGCTCCAGGGCAAGAGCCTGTGTAAAGCCGATTATTCCGAACTTCGAGGAGCAATAGGCGGCGAAGCGAGCAACCCCTCGCAGCCCTGAAACTGAAGAGATGCTTATGATTCGTCCGCCCTCGCCGCGTTCCACCATGTGACGAGCTGCCGCCCTGCTGCACAGAAACGTCCCTTTCAAATTGACATCGAGCACACGGTCCCATTCGACTTCAGGCAGGTCGACCACTGGCACACGATCTCCGCCGGCGCGGGCCCCGGCGTTGTTGACCAGTATATCTATTCGGCCCAGCGTCTCCGTCGCGAACTGCATGGAACCCTCCACCGAGTCGGAATCGGTCACGTCACAAGTAAGGGCAAGCGAGCGGCGGCCGAGCTTCTCGATCTCTTCCTGCAGTGCCGGCAGGCCACTCCAAGCCGCCTCGGCATAGGGCTTCTCTGCGATGTCCGCCACTACCACGTCGACCCCCTCCTGCGCCAACCGCAGCGCGATTCCTCTTCCGATGCCGTGTTCACCCCCTGCACCGGTGACTAACGCAACCTTACCCTCAAGGTTGTACATTTCTTGTTCTCCTGGTGGTGATATATACTATGGCCCTGATTGGGCGGTTAGCTCAGCTGGTTAGAGCGATTCCCTTACAAGGAATAGGCCGGCGGTTCGAGTCCGTCACCGCCCACTCCCAGGGAGTTCAACCAGGTCAACATGGTGCCTTGGTATCGGTTGTCGAATACGTGCTTGGCTTAACCAGCTCTCTCGCGCGATGGCTTCCGGCATGCCACAGCAGTCTCTCTTTTTGCACCACTTCCTCATCGACGTTGAAAAAGAATATGGGGTCCCCGGATGATCTGTCAAAGGTGTGGACGCGAGGCCGGGCCAGATGCCAAGTTTTGCGTTGACTGCGGGTCGCCGCTGGTACTTCGATGTCCAGCATGCCAGACACCTTACGACCCAGGAAGCCGATTCTGTTCCTTGTGCGGGAGAAGCTTACCTGAGGCAGTCCAATCTTCAGAATCGGCACAGAGAGTTGAAGTTGAACATCCTATACAGGCCGAACCACAGGTCCCCCTAGAGCAGCCAAGCGAACCCGCTCCAGGTACTCTGTCTTGCCCCCGCTGTCATCAGAACAATACTTCAGATGCAGACTATTGTTTTGCTTGTGGAATGCCCTTGGAGGGTCCTTCAGGTACTGCTTCTTCTGCCGTCGCGCCGGCTGCTCTCGGATCGGAAAAACTAGCAGGATTTTGGGAACGGCTCGTCGCATATTTGGTTGACAATGTCCTGATCGCAGTCGCCTCGGCGATAACTTATGGTGCTTTCAGCCTTGATCCCTCTGGTGGTCTCGAGCCACAACATTGGATGGCGCTGATTTCACTGGTCTACTTCACTCCCCTCATCGCATTAAGAGCGACAACGATTGGCAAGAGCTTTTTGGGAGTTTATGTGGTGCGCACGGACGGTTCGAGAGTAGGCCTCGGCCGCGCGTTTTTCCGTACACTTGCTACCTTTCTGTCCGGCATTATTTTAGGACTGGGCTTTCTTCAAGCAGCATTTCGAGAGGACAAGCGCGCCCTTCACGATCTTATCTGTGATACAAAGGTGATAAAGAGCGACAGACGACCTTTCGGATAATGGGCCTTGTCATTGCATCATTTGCGCCTGGGCTATTTTGGCTCTGGTTTTTCCTTAGACACGACAAGATTCGCCCCGAACCCCGCCGGCTCATAGCCCTCACCTTCCTGCTGGGCTGCATCTCAACTCTGCCCGCCGGACTCGGCAACTACCTATTTGGCGCCAACAGCCTCTTGGAAGGTTCGCCTAACTTTATCAGTGTGGTAACGGCGATGACCTTGGTGGTCGGACCGGTGGAAGAGTTGTGCAAGTTTGGGGCTGTACGCTTGGGTCCATACCGATCGCTGTATTTCGACGAACCGGTGGATGGCCTGGTGTACGCGTCTGCCGCCAGCTTGGGTTTTGCTTCGCTGGAAAACCTCTTCTACGTCTGGCAATACGGCCCGGCGGTCATGCTTTTGAGGGCGCCCTTGAGCACCGTTGGTCACCTGGTATTCGGGAGCATCTGGGGCTATGCGCTGGGACAGTACTATATTTCGGGCGGCAGAAAACGATCGCTGTTGTTCGGATCTCTGGCCCTGGCAGCGGGGGCCCATGCCCTTTTCAACGTTCTTGTCTTCTCCTTTCCGTTGGGGGCAGTTGCTCTTGTTATCCTTGGTGGAATCTGGAGTTTCCGTGCCATTCGCAAGGGAGACAGGCACTCCCCTTTTCGCTTTCGCCGGAATTACCCTCGCATTATCTGCGACAGCTGTGGGGCGGCTATGAGTACTTTCAACAGTTTCTGCACAAGGTGCGGTGCACCCCGCGCTGAGGGTAAGTCGACAATTCTCTGCAGCAACTGCGGAAAGCCTAATCGGGCCGATGCGGCTTTCTGCACCAGTTGTGGTGATCAGTTCCTAATGGGATAGCTTTCGTCAATCAAGCAACTTAACCGTCCGTCTCTCCCGCGCGCTGAGCATGGCCGAATCAACTATTTGTTGACCGATCCGACAGATGGCCGGCGACAGCGGGCCTTCCGGCTCCTGGCCTGTCTCCAGGCAATTGACGAAATACTGAATCACATTCTCATTTGGCGGCGAGAGCCGGTCAACAGGATGGTCATAGCCTTCTGGAAACTCGTGTGTTTGGACGCGCACGGTGTCTTCATAATCGTAGCTGCTGATCGTCCCTTCGCTTCCCTTTAGCACGAAACCACATTTGGGTTGAGGCTGCAATGTCCAAGGATCCGTAAACGTTCCCCAGCGCGTCTCAAACTTGGACAGCCCGAACGGATACTTGCAGATGGTTATGCTGTGTTCGTCCACTTCCAGGCCGGCCGGCTCGTCGACCACGGTCGTCACTTCGAGGGGGGCCCGGCCTTCCAGAAACCAAGTACCCAGGGTGACTCCATAGCCTAGATAGTCCAAGAGCGAGCCGCCCCCTTCGGCCTTCTGATAGAACCAGCTCTCATTCTTTCGCTGCCTGTACTCTTCGTCGGTCTCTTCTTTGTCGGCGACGTGGAAGAGCGGGCCGCGGTTACCGTCATAGTAGTGGACCTCGATCAACTCGCCGATTGTCCCATCAGTCAACAATCGCTTAGCCGTCACGTGACAAGGATACCAGCGCAGCGGCCAGTTGATGATAAACTGCCTCTCCGTTTCAGCCATCGCCGCGATCATCTGGTCGGCGGCGGCAAGGTCGGCAGCGAACGGCTTTTCAAGCAGAACATGAACGTCGAACTGGGCAATCTTGAGCACCCAATCGGCGTGTGTGGCCGTGGACGGACAAAGTATTACAAGGTCCGGCTGGGTCCTCTCCAGGCATTCGCGGTAGTCGGTAAAGACCCGTTGCTCTGGAATGGCGAAGTTGTCGATTGTGGAAGCCATCTTTTCTCTGTCGGCATGACAGATTCCAACGATGTCCACATCGGCGTGCTCATGGCACTGGCGCAGTAGATCCCCCATGTGCGAATGGTCAAAGTTAATGCCAGCAACTTTCCATGTCATTTTTTCGTCTAACTCCCAGCAGCGCTTGATGTCGGCTACTTACTAGCGCCGGCGTTGAATCCATTTTGACTCGCGGCTATCCTCAATCCGACCGGCTATGCGATAGGCACGGACGGCACGCCGGGTTCGCAGAGAATTGCCAGCCAAGCCTGCGAGACTGCGCCTGATTCGGCTTTCCCTAACTCCTGCAATTATCTCAAGGTTGCGGAAAGCATGTCAATCGGGCTTTGCACCGGCTGGCGGAATCCAAGATAATGCGCTGGAGAAAGCGTTTGCAATCGGCAACCGCAATAGCTGAATTCGTACTGAATCAAGATGGCCGACAATTTCAACTCATTCTATAGTCATGGCTTCGTCCGCGTGGCCGTGTGTGTGCCCAATGTCCGTGTAGCGGATCCGGAGTTCAACACGGCGCACACGACGGGCCTGGCTACTCGGGCATCGGATGCGGGCGCTGCCGTTGCCCTCTTTCCCGAATTGGGAATCTCTTCCTATGCGATCGACGACCTGCTGCAGCAGGAAGCTCTGCTGGAAGCTGTCCAGTCTGGGATCCAACAGATTGTTGAAGCAAGCAGGCATCTGACGCCAGTAATACTGGTTGGTGCGCCGCTCCGATTCGAGGACCGGCTGTTCAACTGCGCAGTCGTCATATACCGCGGCCAAGTGCTGGGTATCGTCCCGAAGACCTACCTGCCCAGTTATCGCGAATTCTATGAGACGCGACAGTTCAGCGCAGCTCGCCATGCCATCGGGCGAGAGGTACAGTTCCTCGGTGGAGCAGTACCTTTTGGCAACGATCTTCTGTTCAGAGCCGTTTCGAGAGGAATGGAAGACGCGGCGGAAAGCAGGGACGGCCAGCCTGACTCCATTCAGGGGCAAGTTGGCGGCGACGACAGTAGATTTGTCCTACACGTGGAGATCTGTGAAGACGTATGGACGCCGATTCCTCCCAGTTCCTACGCCGCACTGGCCGGGGCCTCAATACTCGCCAATCTTTCGGCCTCAAACATTACCATCGGCAAGTCCCTCTACCGTAAGGACCTGTGCGCCAGCCAGTCGGGAAAGTGTATTGCCGCCTACCTCTACTCTGCGGCGGGTCCGGGAGAATCCACCACTGATCTGGCGTGGGATGGGCATGCGCTCATCTACGAAGACGGCGAATTGTTGGCCGAATCGGAAAGATTCGCCGACGGCGAGCAGATCATCATCGCCGACATCGACACTGAACGCCTGGCGCAAAGCCGCATGAGGCAGACCAGCTTCAATGACGCCGCGGCGCTACACCGGCCTCAGCTGGAGGCTGTTCGAACCGTAAGATTCGACTTTCAGACGCCGCGCCTGGTCACCAATGAGTCTGGCAGAGAGGCGAATGTCGGCCTGCAGGGAATCAACCGTCTCCAGCGCAAGATCGAGCGTTTTCCTTTCGTGCCCAGCGACGCTGTGCGGCGCGACGAGCAGGCCTACGAGGCATACAACATACAGGTTCATGGCCTGGTGCAGCGTCTCAGAGCCACTGGCATCAAGAAAGTTGTCGTCGGCATCTCCGGTGGACTGGATTCGACCCAGGCGCTAATCGTCGCGGCCCGCACGATGGACCGTCTGAAGCTGCCGCGCTCTAACGTCCTCGCCTACACGATGCCGGGGTTTGCGACCAGTTCGAACACACGATCCAACGCCCACCGCCTCATGGACGCATTCGGCGTCAGCGGGCACGAGATCGACATCCGGCCCTCGTCGATGCAGATGTTTCGGGACATCGGCCATCCCTTCGCGGAAGAGGATCCCGATTACGACATCACTTTTGAAAACGTTCAGGCCGGGGAACGCACCAGCCACCTGTTCCGGCTGGCCAACTACAATGACGCGCTGGTCCTTGGCACCGGCGACCTGAGCGAACTGGCGCTGGGTTGGGCGACCTACGGTGTGGGCGACCAGATGAGCCACTACAATGTCAACGCCTCCGTTCCCAAGACCTTGATTCAACATCTGATCCGCTGGGTGATCGCCACTTCGCAGTTTGACGACGCTGCCAGTGCGGTACTACAGTCGGTTTTGGACACTGAGATTTCACCTGAACTGGTGCCGGGAGACGGGTCCGCCAGCGGGCCTTCGCAGTCCACCGAAGCCAAAATCGGGCCCTATGAATTGCAGGACTTTTTTCTCTATTACATCTCGCGTTATGGCTTCCGGCCCAGCAAAGTTGCCTTTTTGGCGTTGCAGGCTTGGGGTGATCGCAGCCACGGCATGTGGCCTGAATTCCTGCCAGACCACAAGCGAAATCAGTACGATCTTTCGGAAATCAGGAAGTGGCTGGAACTGTTTCTATTCCGCTTCTTCCAGATCAGCCAGTTCAAGCGGACGGCCGTTCCCAACGGCCCCAAGGTGGGCAGCGGCGGATCTCTCAGTCCGCGAGGTGACTGGCGTGCCCCCAGCGACTCCTCCGCAGCAGCCTGGCTGGCAGAGTTGAACAAGAACGTTCCGGACTGAGAGTGGCAGTCGTTCGAGATTCGGGATGTTCAAGAGGTGCGTGCAACAACGGATACTTCTCCGCTGAGCGGACTAGACCCTCGTCGATAACTCAGACTATTGCCAGACCGCTGCCCAAACTGCCCTTCAAGGCTAGGGTAGACTAGTCGGGCTATGCGGAACGGCAGAAACATGGCTTCAGCTGCGGCGATTTCGCGGGCGGCGGGGCCGACTTCGGCGACGTCTCCTTCGTTCTTGTGAAACGGGCCGTTCTGCGGGCTTCTCTTCGGGAAGCGCCGGCGGCGCGTGCAGGGAGTTTTGATAAAAGTCGTCGACAAGCATAGCCAGCAATGTCTGGCCCTCGTCGGATTCCATCCACTCGTCCACCAGCGGCCGAAACCTTTGCATGCGTTCGCTTTGCAGATTATCGCGAGCACGCAGCTTGGATTCCAACAATGAAGTGACGCGCTCGGAGACGGTGGCGGCCACCTCTTCATCCGTGGGCAACTTCCGCTCTTCCAAGGGGATGCTGTACCGTTTTGCGATGCGCTCCATCTGCATGCGTTCGTCGAACGACGCCGTCAGTGAGACTGCGGCCCCAGAGGAGCCGGCGCGCGCGGTGCGCCCTGCGCGGTGAATGTAGGATTCCGGATCTTCCGGCGGTTCATACTGGAACACATGCGAGAGCTCGGGAATATCAATGCCCCGGGCCGCCACATCGGTCGCTACCAACAGTCTCAATTTTCCGTCCCGCACCCTGCGCATCACACGCTCACGCTCCTGCTGACTGAGGTCCGAGCTGATTTTGTCGGCGTCATAACCGAATCTCTGGAGAACGATCGTCACATAGTCAACCGTCCGGCGCGTGTTGCAAAATACGATCGCGGCTGCCGGATTTTCAACTTCGATCAACCGCACAAGGGCCCGGTCCTTCTTCATGCCCGGGTCGGCGTAGAGGACATGTTCGGCCTCGGCCACGTGGACGCGATCGCGGCTCAGGCTAAGAAACTCCGGCTCAGTCAGAAACTGCTGCGCCAGCCGCAAGACATGTGCGGGAAAAGTTGCCGAAAACATCGATCCGTGGATTCGCCCCGAAGGAAGGAAAGTCTTCACCTGGACCATGTCCGGGTAGAAGCCCATGGAGAGCATTCGATCGGCCTCATCGAACACGAGCTCATGCAGGTCATCCAAGCGCAAATTGCGCTGCAGCAGGTGATCGAGGATGCGTCCCGGCGTGCCGATTACCAGCTGCGCGCCTTCGCGGAGCGCTGAGGTCTGGGGGCCGTACTTGACGCCGCCGTAGACCGCAACGCTATGCACGCCGACTGCCTCTCCCAGGAGCGCGGCCTCTTTAGAGACCTGCAGGGCCAGCTCACGAGTCGGCACCAGGATCAGGGCTTGGCAGACGCGCCTGTCCCGTTTTATCCCGTGAAGAATGGGTAGCAAGAATGCGCCGGTCTTGCCGCTCCCGGTGCGAGACTGGACCATCAAGTCCCGACCGGCGAGAAGATAAGGGATGGCTTTAGCCTGTACCGGCATCAGGTTGGTCCAGCCGGCCCTGGCGGCTGCTTTTTGCGCTGCCGCTGGGAGCTCTGAGAGTGAAATATCAGGTAGTGCGTTTTCAGGCTCGACCAAGTCTAGGGGGTTGACGTTTTCGTCGTGGTCGACTATTTCAGCGGAGTCTTGAGAGTGCGTAGTTTCGCCGTCTCGACCCTCAGAATTATTCGTGGACATAGAATCCCTGGCACCTATGGTATGTGGTATTGGCGATTCAGGATGCACTTAGACCAAAAGCAGTTTCCATTCTACTCTGTTGCGCGGCAGATACATAGAATCCAGAGGCTTCTTTTCCGGTCCCATCGCGGGAGGAACGGCGTGCAGACACCGGCGCAGTACATCGGTCGAAGCATTACCGGGAACCCGCTAGACTCTGCGCCTGTGGTGGGTCTTGTCGATGTCATACACTAGCAGAGCAGTTCCCGTCTTCTCGAACACTTTATGCTCCTTCAAGATCAGATCGGCCTGTCTCGACAGGCCCGCCACCAGAGGCACGCCGCCGCCGAGCAAGATGGGGAGTACGGAGACCTCCAACGTGTCTACGAGCCCCTCATTGCAAAGATTTCCGAACAGAACACCTCCACCAAACAGCCAGATGTCCTTGCCCGGCTCCGCCCGTAGATCACGCACCGCCTGTTCCCAGTCTGCAGAGATTATTCGCAGGTCTTCATGATCACTTTGTTTCAGTGTGTTCGAGAAGACGTAGTTTCGGACTTCAGACGACGGTGGCCCCTGTCGGCCGGCCGCCTCGAAGGTCCGGCGCCCCATCAGATACGTGTCGAACTGCGAGGAGAGTTCCTCGAAGTCGATGTCAGGATCTATGGCAATCCAGTCGAAGCCGTCGTCGGAGTCCGCAATGTAGCCGTCTAAACTCATCGCGCAGTTATATCGAACTTTTCTCACAGGTCACACTCCGATAAGACAGAGCCGCGCAATCCCCACTCTTGAAAGCAGTTTCTCTAAACTCTTGCGGCCTTGTCACGAGTTGAAGCCAAATGTCACGGTGGACGTAGAGGAAGAGGGCATTGAAATCGAGGTCAACTTAGAGACGTATCTGTTCCGAGAGTACGGTGAAGTTCAGGAACAAGAGTCATTCTCTAAGAGGGCAAAGTCATCCGAAGGGATTTGTCAGACGCTGCCAAAGAGTTCTTTCGACTGTTCACAAGATCTCTCAATTAAGGTGGGCAGCTTGTGACTGCTGTCCAGCTCCGGGCGCTGATCGATCCAGCCCAGGGATACCATGCTTCGGATCAGTACGAAGATCGGTAAGAGCTCGATATCTTCTTCCAGAAGCGGCCTCTCGGTCAGGTAGCCCTCTATGATTGCTTTCCGTATCGATTCGAAATACGGAGTGTCCTGATAGTAGGAGATCGCCACCGCCAGTTCGTATTGGTGCCATCCGAATCCGGAGTCATCAAAGTCGATTATATGCACGTGGTCGCCCGTAACTATCAAGTTGCCGGGATGTAGATCGGCGTGAATAAGGCTGTAGGTACCTCTCTCCTTGCCGTAATCGGTCAGGATTCCGTAAATCTGTTTGCGGGCGTGGACAATCTGAGCGCGCTCGGCAGCAGTTAGCTCCGACTGTTGCCAGAACGGCCCCCAAAACGGTTCCTCGCCCATCAGCCCATCGGCATCAAAAGCGTGACGCTCGAACCCGGGAGGAGGGCGCCATGCTCTGGCCTGATTGTGAATGCGCGCCGCAAGCTGCCCCGTCTTATGGAAGCATCTCACAAGGTTAGACTCGTCGGCATCCCTCTCAATCATCGTTGCCATTGCTGTCCCTTCAACCCACTCCATGAGACTCACGAAGCGGTACTGTGACAGCTCCGGCAAGTAGAACTTGATAAAGGCTTTCTTGTTTCTTGCGAGACAGGGCACTGGGGCGCCGATCCCTGAACTGTTCAGGGCTGCCGTCCACTGCAGCTCTCCTTGCAATTCGGATAGCGTATGGTATCCGGGCCGGTGAAAGCGAAAGACATATGCCTGACCGCTCTCTGAATCGACGCGGAAAACGATGTTTTCGGAATGGGAAACGAGGGCAATATCGGTAACGCAGAGGTCCCAAGCTTTTATTGCCTGTGCGGCGGATGCGAGTAACGCTTTCTCATTCAGTTCATTCATACACTTATCGGTTCGATAGTGCCAATTTCACTGGACTCTGCACTTTACAGTCTCTTCCTAAGGCCAGTTCCAGGCGCCCTGACGAGGGTGATTTCATTGCAGAGTCAGGACACAAAATTCTCTCGACTTGCTGGAATTGCAGACGCCTTACCAGCCTTATCGAAACTGGTAGAATCTTGTTCCCGGTTGGGAAGAGAGTGCGATTCTACTTCTCAAAGGAAGACTATGCTGCATTATATCCCGATAGCTAAGTCTTCCTTCCCTTCAGTAAATCACTTCGCCTCAGATGCTCTCCTCAAACGCGGTCAAGAACATGTCAGCATGTTTGCGCTTGAATACGAGCGGCGGTCTGATCTTCAGAATGTTGCTCATTGGACCGGAGCTTCCGATCAAGAATCCCCTGTCACGCAGCCGGTTCACGACTGCGGTGGCACCGTCGACATCCGGCTTCTTCGAAGCACGATCTTGCACCCACTCCATGCCGATGAACATACCGTGACCGCGAACGTCGGCGAGATGTTCAGAATTGGCCTGCAGTTTGCGAAGTTCGCTGCGCAAGTACGCGCCAGACTGTTCGACATTGCTTGCCAGCTCCTCGTTCTCGATCACGTCTATAACGGCCATCCCTGCGGCGGCCTGCAAGGGACTGGCCGCAAAGGTATTGAAGTAGCGCTTGTTCCTTCGAAATTCATCTACAAGCTCGCTCGAAGCCGCCGCGGCCGCCACCGGCATACCGTTACCCATTGGTTTTCCCATGGTTACGATATCCGGCGCAAATTCAGTCGCTTCGTAGCCCCACCAGCGGCCTGTCCTGCAGAATCCTGCCTGCACTTCGTCTGCTATGACCAGGCCACCGGCCGCGCGGACGATCTCGGCTGCCCGCGGCATGAACCCGTCAGGTATAGCGGGCAGACCTTCGTTGGCGAAGATCGAGCAGACAAGCATCCCTGCCAGAGGAATGCCGTCGGCACGAAGACTATCGATCGCGCTCTCGACTTCGGCTAAATAGAGCTCAGACAGCTCTGCGTCGGACACGCCATCCTGGAGCGGGCGGTAGCTCTGTGGGTACGGGAAAGCGCGTATCTCCTTCGCCTGATCTTTCTTGGCCTGCTGTCCCACACGGGTGAACTTCCCCACTTCTGCGCTGTTGCCGTGATAGGCGGCGTCGCTGCAGATGAAGCCCTGTCCTCCAGTGGCGGCGCGGGCGATGCTCAGCGCCACCTCGTTGGCTTCGGTTCCCGTGCAGGTGAAGACAACGCTGGTCAAATGGTCGGCGTGCAGGTTTGCCAGCCTCTCGGCATAGTCGAGAACGCCTTCATTCAGATAGCGGCTGTGAACGTTGAGGGTCTGCGACTGGTTGTGCATCGCCTCGACGACATGGGGGTGGCAGTGACCAACGCAGGGAACGTTATTGTACATATCGAGGTAGCGCCGGCCGCCGTCATCGTAGAGCCATACGCCTTCGCCGCGAACGATATTTACTGGTTCTTCGTAGAAGATCGGCGCCCCCGCGCCAAGCAGATGGTTTCGGCGGTTCATCAAAGCGCTGTTGGTCATCTCTTCTCCTGTTTGGTCCGAAACAGACCAAGAAAACGTTCAGTCATCAAGATCCACTACGATATCGTTGCCATCAACCAGGACCTGATAGGTCTTGACTCGCACGTCTGGATCGACAAGGCAGCGGCCGGTAGCGATCTCGAATGGCCACTGGTGCCACGGGCATCGCAGGATTTCGCCGTCCCCTTCGACCGTCAGCTCGGCTTGACTGGCGGAGGGTGGTGCGGCCGCGTCGATGTGACCTGTCAGTTCGCCGGTACAGAGGGGGCCGCGCTTGTGCGGGCAGATGTTGCGCAGCGCGTACAGTTCGCCGTTCACATTGAAGACGCCGATGCCGGCCCGGCCGCGAAAGGGTACGACAATTTTGCGGTCGCCCGGTGGAATCTCCCAGACCTTGGCGATGACGACTCTGGTCATAGCCAGTCGTCTCCTATGCGCAGCATCTCCAATGCGTTGTCGGCGAAAATGCGCTGCTGCGTCTCGGGTTCGAGCTTGGGAAAGGTGGTGACGGGGTCGTTCCAGTCAAAGTGGGGAAAGTCCGAGCAGTAGACAAGCGTTTCGTCGGCATGAAGCATTTCAAGGAACTGGTACAGTTGCTCAGTCGTTTCCGCTTCATGCAGCGGCTGCGATCCAACGCGAATGTGCTCGCGGAAATACTCGCTCGGCAGCCTTTTCAGCCAGGGCGTCTGATCGCGAATGGCCTTCCAGTCGGAATCCATGTGCCACATTACGGCCACAGCCCACAGCTGTTGCGCCTCGGTCAGTGCAAACTTCAGATTGGGGAACTTTTCGAAGACACCTTCGCAGATCAGAGAAGAGGCGTGCGTGCTCGCAACGAACGGGCGGCTCATTCGCGACTCCATGTAGTAGGTGGGGAATCCTACCGGTGTAGGTGTGGTCCGCGCCGCCCCGCCGCCGCCGCCGATATGGGCAACGACCGGCAGGCCGTGTTCCTCGCACGCCTCCCAGATCGGGTGATAGAAGCGGTTGCCGAACGGCATACTCGTGCCCATGGGAACCATCACAGCAACTGTATCTTTGCGGTCGGCCAGTCGATTGATTTCGCTGACGGCCTGTGCCGGATCGGAAGGAGAAATGAGAATGGAATTGACCACACGGTCGTCTTTCTCCAGCCAATGCTCGATTGTCCAGTCGTTGAAGGCGCGGCACAAGGCCGCGGCCCAGTCGGGGTCCGGCAGGCCGGTGTAGCCGTAGAACGGGGGCGGGCCGGTCAAGAGCGCGTAGTCGACGTTCCATGGGTCCAGGTGCTCGCGCTGGAGAAACTCCAACGAGAAGTTGAAGTCGCCCTCCTTCAATGTCGGGTCTTTCAGATCAGAGCGATTGGTACGGAAAGGTACATTCGAGTATCCGGCGCTGGGCAGGTGCAGCCCCTGATCTATGAGATGGTTATGCCAGAATTTGGACAGGTAGGGCAACAGTTGCTCGGGACGTTCAAAATTGTGGTGAACATCGCAGTCCACGATCTTGATGGATTCCCTGGGATGTGCGGTCCACCCTGGCGCTGATATCGGGGCCGCGCCTAACTTGGTCATGGGAAAATCTCCTTGCGCGCTGTCTGATTGTTGAAATCTACTGCAAGGCAGGCGTTCACGAATCGGATTCGGCTTCAGCGGCCAGCCGAATGTCTTGTCCGAAGGGATCCCCCTTCAGCCACACATCTCTCTGCGGGAAAGGAATCGATATGCCCCGCTCTTGCAGACCATGATAGATCGACTCCAGGATCTCGCTAAGTGAAGATAGCCGCTGAGTCGGGTCATCGATCCAGTACTGAATCCGAAACAGTAGCGATGAATCTGCGAACTCGACCAAGAACGTGCGCGGCTCCGGGTCGGCCAACACGGCCCCATGGGCCGTGATGTGGGAATGCAGGATTTCGTGCACCGCGCCAATGTCGGCGCCGTAGGCGACGCCGATCTGGGACTCGATGCGCAGAATCTGGTCCGACTTCGTCCAGTTGTCAAGCCGTTGTGAGACCATCAGGGAGTTCGGCACGATCACTTCGGTGTTGCTGAAGGTCTTGACGACTGTGGTGCGGAGACTCATCTCCTGAACCGTGCCCCGGATGCCATCGACCTCAATCACGTCTCCGTCCCGAATGGTTCCTTCCGTCATCAGGACCAGCCCGGCGATGTAGTTGCTGGCCAGACTCTGAAGTCCCAGCCCCAATCCGATGCTCAGAGCGCCGAGCGGCACCAGGAAGATTGAAAGGTTTATGCCTAAAGAGGACAGAGATGTGTATACACCGGCAAACAGAATTGAAAGGAAAACAGTGGTACGGATCAGGCGCCGGTTTGTCGCCGTCAACCTGAGCCGGTCTTCCAAGCGGTTCTGGAACTGGCGCGCGCCCAGACGGGCCAGAATGTAGAACAGCAGGACGATTCCAACCGTAATCAGCAGGTCGACCGGCGTCAGGGACGATCCCTGTACTGTTGTTAACGGGGTATTCAGGAAGCGGATGATACCGCCCATACCGTCTGTCCGGATCGAAGCTAAGCGAGATTGTAGAACTGGCGAGCATTTTCGGCCATGATGTTGCGCCGTGTTTCCAGCGGAAGGGTTGCCGGCAGCGCCCGGTCAGGAGAGTCGAAGTCCCAGTGCGGATAGTCGGTTGCGAACATCAGCTTCCGGCCGTTGTCCATCTGTTCCAGGAGTTGCAGGAAATGCTCGTGTTGCCTGGGCTCCTCCATTGGCTGTGTGGACAGCCAGAAGTGTTCCTGTATGTACTCGGACGGCGCCTTTTTGAGATAGGGCGTTTCCCTTCGCAGCCGCAGCCAACTTTGGTCCAGCCTCCATGCCAGCGAAGGCATCCACGCGAATCCACCTTCGATGATCACGATGCGCAGTTCGGGGAAATGCTCAAAGACGCCTTCACAGACAAGACTGGCAACCTGGGCCTGGAAGGACTGTGCCATCCCGGTGTGGTCTTCAATGTAGTAGGAGGGCCATCCGCCCCCAGTCAGGGGATGACCGGCATTGCCGCCGAAATGAATACCGATCGGCAGGTCATACTCCAGCGCGGCCTCGTACATCTTCCAGTACTTACGCCTGCCAAGCGGCTCCTGGGTCCGGGTTACCAGGATCACCTGCACGAAGCCCTTGTGGCCGCCCAGGCGGTGGATCTCCTCGGCGGCGAGTTCCGCGTCCTCGTAGTTAACGAGGATCGACGCGCGAAGCCGGGGCTCCTTTTCGAGCCACTCCGCAATTTGATAGTCGTTAATCGCCCGAGCAAGCTGTGCCCCGTATGCCAGGTTCACCTGACCGCCCGCGCCGGCCAGAGGATTGAGGATGCCGTAGTCCATGTCGAAGGCATCCAGCAGCTGCTCTCGCATGAAATCCAGGTCTGTTCCGGGCGGTCTGCCGCTGGGCGGCCAAGCATCGGTGCGGGCAGCGTTGGGTTGATGGCGCGGGTAGCCAACGCCGTAGTGTCCGCGCATTCCGATCATCTTGTGATGCTCTTGCCACTCCGGTGCCAGATATTTGGTGATGATCTGGTCGAACAAGGGGTCTTCATAGACATCAAAGTTGTGAATATCGGTATCAATAACCGCCAGTTTGGTTTTCTCAGCGCTCTGCGGCTGTTCGGTTACCTCAAGATCCAGTGTCATGGCAGTTCCCCTTAGAGTCGGTAGAAGGAGCGCGCGTTTTCCGACCAGATGTTGGAGTTGAGTGGTTCCGGGAGATTTACAGGCCAGGCTTCACCGTCTTCATCATAGTGCCAGTGCGGGTAGTCAGTCGCGAACATGAGCAGCGTGTCGGACTCCAGCTGTTCGATAGTCTGCAAGATGTAGCGGGGATCGGGTGGCGCGCCTACCGGCTGCACAGTCAGGCGCATATGATCGCGGATGTAGTCCGACGGCGCCCGCCTTACCCACGGGGTATTAGAGCGCAGCCCCTTCCACTCCTTGTCCAGCCGCCACATCAGCGAAGGCATCCAGGCGAACCCCCCTTCAATCAGGGCGATACGAAGATCGGGGAAACGGTCAAAAACGCCTTCGGCGATGATACTGATGACCTGGGACTGGAAAACCTGGGCCATGCCGGCATGCTCTTCGAGGTATGTCGAAGGCCAACCCACCGGCGTGGGCGGGTGTCCGGGTGCCCCGCCGAAATTGATGCCAACCACCAGTTCGTGCTCGACCGCGGCGGCATACAGAGGGTCGTAATAGCGGTTGCCGTAAGGAATATAGGAGCGCACCGGGAGAACTACCTGGACAAACCTGGCGTGGTTTCCGAAGCGACGGATCTCTTCGGCGGCGCGAGCAGGTGTCTGGCTGGGCACAACCAGAGATCCTCGCAGCCTGGGTTCAGGCTCAAGCCACTCGTCGATCTGCCAGCGATTGACCGCAGTAGCCAGGTCTGCGGCCAAGTCTTCCTGTTTGATGCTTTGCACGCGGTAGGAGCAGTTCAGGATACCGATTTCAGTGGCCCAGGGAGACAGGGCCTGGTCACGGACCAGTTGCAGGTTGGAGCCGGCCTGGCCGCCCCCTGCAGGCATGCTTCCCGGTCGAGCCGAAGTAGGCGCTCCTCGAGGATAGTCATTGGCGTGCGGGCCGCCGAAGGCTGAGCCGCGGACGTAGTCCTGCCAGTAGTCTGCCAGATAGGGCATCAACTGTTCGATCGACGACACCTCGTTGTGGATGTCACAGTCGATCACTGGATGAGCTGGCGCAGGGCTCTGCCTTCCGTTGACGGGTTGCACCGCTGCTCGACTTCCACCGTGCGGACTATGACCATTTTCGGATGCAGCCGAATTCAGCTGCGGTGAATCGGCACTGGACATCATAGCTGCCTGCTCTCACGCTCGGCTTGCGATCAGGTTCCACGAGACATTGGGTCACGCAGATTCTACCGCTTAGCGCCCCTGACGTCAACGCCAAGCGAGGACGCGGCGCATCCCAGTTTTTTGTGTGGTTGTCGTCTGAATCAGAACTTGCGGGATTTACAAGGACTTTCAGGCTAAACGGCGAGGAGAGAGTGGAGAGGAGTGAGGAGTGAGTGGAGTGGCTGGGCGTGCTGAAGGGTTTTGGCAAGATTTGGCACGATTTGGCACGGTTTTGGGGTTTTTTCATAAGGCAGTCGCATTTGTTCTGGTTTGCCAGTATTGCCAAAGATAGCCAGCGGGTCCAAAAAGGGCCGCGAAGAACACCTTTATTGTCCGCGGAGGACGCGGAGTGGCGCGGAGAACTTCCCAAAACCTTTGTACACCGATACTCGGAGGAGGCTGAGGCACCGGGGAATGAGGGGTCGGAGG
>VXRG01000028.1:43948-62133 GCA_009838625.1 Caldilineaceae bacterium SB0664_bin_27 | reverse complement strand
CCGCTGGCATGAAATCCCCATCTGACCTTCTTCGCCCCAAATCTGGACTGCACCCTGTTGGGCTATTGGGCGGGGCCTGTGTTGGCGACCGGAAAGAAGGTGGCCCATTTTGGTGTATTCCAGCGAGGCCTTGCCGCGCCAGCGGCGCAGCTTTCGACTCACATGGCCTGGTTGTGTCGATTGGGCCAAGGGAGGCCGGTGTTCGCGGCCTGTCGCCCTGTCGTGGTCAGTTGAAACGGGGAGTCGCCGGTTGGGCGTCTATATCTGGCCCAGACTGTGCTGTGTCCAGTCCATCAGGGCTTGCTGAGTGCCGTAGATGCGGGCAGCATTGTCGACGCCGTTCTGGAGGCGGGTGGCCGCTGTTTCCAGTGAGTCCTGTGCGGCGGGAAGATTTCCATCCTGTTGAACTGCCGTCTGACCGTTGGAGGGCAAGGGTTCATCACGGCGATGGTACAAGCCGTCTTTCAGCAGAGTCCAGGATTGACGGCGGTCTTCCAGACAGCAGTCGAGGATGCGCTGCAACTGTTCCTGTAGGGCGGGCTCTTCTACGGGAACGATCGCTTCGACCCGATCCATGAGGTTACGAGACATCCAGTCTGCGCTGCCGATGAAGTAGAGGGGTTTGCCATCGTTGACGAAGGAGTAGATGCGGTGGTGCTCCAGGAAGTGGCCGATGACGCTGATCACTTCGATGTTCTCGCTGATTCCTTCAATGCCCGGCTGGATACGGCAGTTGCCGCGCACGATAAGGCGGATAGGAACGCCAGCCTGGCTTGCACGGTACAGGGCGCGGACGACGACGGCATCATCAAGCCCGTTCATTTTTGCGACAATGCCTGAAGGTCGGCCTGCAAGTGCGTTGGCGGCCTCGGTATCGATCAACTCCACGAACCGGTCCTGCATGTTTACGGGCGCAACAAGCAGCCGGCGGAAATGACGCTGGCGGCTGTACCCCGTGAGGAAGTTGAAGAGGTCCATCAGGTCCGCCCCAACTTCAGGCCGGGCTGTCAGCAGACCCAGGTCGGTGTAGAGGCCGGCCGTCTTGGGATTGTAGTTGCCGGTGCCAATGTGGGCATATACCTGTATGCCCTCATCTTCCTCGCGCACAACGAGGGTTGTCTTGGTGTGGGTCTTGAGTCCGACGAGACCGTAGGCTACGTGGACCCCGGCATCTTCAAGTGTTCTGGCCCATTCGATGTTGCGCTCCTCATCAAAACGGGCTTTGAGTTCAACAAGCACTGCCACTTGTTTGCCCCGTTCCGCCGCCTGGATCAATGCTCTGCCAACGGGAGAGTCTGCACTTGTCCTGTAAAGCGTCTGCTTGATAGCGAGAACCTGCGGGTCGCGGGCCGCGGCTTCGATGAAGGCCTGTGTGCTGGTTGCGAAACTGTGGTACGGGTGATGTACCAGGACATCGCCCTTCCTAATGATGGAAAAGATATCGGCGGGACGGGTCTGACTGCCGACGCCGGAAAATGCTGGGTGGGTCTGTGGGGTCCACGGCTGATTCTTGAGATGGGGCAAGTTGACGTCGGTAAGCGGCAGAAGATCGGCGACGCCCAATGGTCCTTCGTGGTTGTAGACGTCGGTGTGATGCAACCCCATCTCCTGCATCAGAATGGACCGAATGTCTTCCGGCATCGACTCCGCCACTTCCAGGCGGACTATCGGGGCAAAGCGGCGTTCACGCAGTTCTTCGCTGATCATTTCAAGAAGATCGTCTGCTTCCTCTTCACTGCGTGCGATGTCGGCGTTGCGGGTCACTCGGAAGGGATAGGCGGCGATCAGGTCCATGCCAGGGAACAGGAGCTCCAGATTGTGCGTAATCACCTGTTCGAGGGGCACGAAGTCCAGCGAGTCGTTTACGGTTACCCAGCGGGCCCGGTTGGAAGGCACCTTGACGCGGGCGAACCGGACTTCGCCGTTGACCGGATCGCGCATTTCCACGGCCAGACTGAGGCTGAGGTTGCTGATGAAGGGAAAAGGGTGGCCGGGATCTACTGCCAGCGGCGTAAGAATCGGGTAGATTTCCCGGCGGAAGAACTCGGCCAACTCGTCTTGCTGGTCGGCAGGAAGCTCGTCGTACGTTGCGACCCGCATCCCCTCTTCTCGTAGTCCGGGAAGGATCTCGTTCAGGAGCGCATGGGTCTGATATTGCACCATGGCGCGCACGTGGCGTGCAATCAGGCGCATCTGGAAATCGGGTGTCCAGCCATGGAGAGTCAGGTTGGCGACACCGGCCGCCTGCTGACGTTTCAGTCCTCCGACCCGTTTGCGGAAGAACTCGTCGAGATTGCTGCTCGTGATGGCAATGAACTTGAGCCGCTCCAGTAGCGGTGTTCGGTCGTCCAAGGCCTCATAGAGAACGCGCCAGTTGAAGTCAAGCCAGCTCAGTTCCCGGTTGTAAACAGCTGGCGAATCGGCAAGTTCATCGATAGACAGATTGGCCAGCGGAGTGTTCGAAGGCGGGTAGGCCGAGACGGGCGGCATCGTCGTTTCTGGAGAAGCTTTCGGTTGCCATTCGACCACCGACCCAGCATCCGAGTCATTCGCAGCGCCGGTCATTAGCTGTTCGACGGGAGGTGGGCTTCCTGTCTCTTCGTCTAATCGATATGTATAACTGTTCATGGGTACTGGCTCCGACTAGCTCTTCCTGTTTACCTTGGCTACACCGGGTGCGAAGACTGCCCCTATTTTAAGGAAAACACGTTCAATTGTAAAGCTAACCGGCAACGGGGCGTGCATCCCAAAACTGGAGTGGGAAAAGCAATCCTTGGATCAGCTGAAGTGTTAGAATCGCAGTATCTTAACTCTGCGACTCTTGCCGGTTTTGTCAAGATATTCTGATGACACCAGTTCATTCTGTCGATGGCTGTGGGGCGGTCTTTCGCCAATGCGGCGGGGCTGGCGGGGATGCGCAGAAAGGGAGAAAAGCGTTGCGAATGGGAAACGAAGGTGTCGATGCCGCGATCCTTCGCCCTTTCTGCTTCGATTCTGCAATAGTACATGTCAACTCAAGTGGGAGTGGTGTTCATCCATCAGGAAGTAAACTACCTGCCGCCAGATGTCCGACAGCTGAGAGTGCATATCAAGCTTGGAAAAGGAGACAGCGGTGGCCTTAGAGCGTGCGCTTCCAGTGAGTACAAGCCACAAGGGCTCAGGCTGTGGCACTCAGCTCCCTTGAACCATATTGTACTTGGAGATGGGTGCCATTCTTCATATGTTCGAAGGACCAGAACAGCGGAAAAGGAAACGATTACGAATGAAATGAGGGATATGGTAGGCTTGCGATAGAGAGTAATGCCCGCTGACCGTAGTCGCGAGAATCAGTCATCTAAGGAGTCGCAAAGAGTCCCCCGCTTCAGGTTGACGGAGTCGCAGGGGCTGGAGCAATCCTCCAATTTTCTGCCTGCCAATTCGCGACTGCAAGCCGACCATATGAGATGGAGCGAATATTCCTATGAGCGAGAGTATACTGACTGTCTTGCTTTTTGTGCCCTTGTTCCTAATTGTCCTGCTGGCAAACCTGGCCGACAAGCAGAGGTTGTCTGAGGGATCGGGAAAGACGATTGCAGGACTGACCTATGCATTTCATGCCTTTATCTTCGGTGTCATGGCGGCAGCCGGCGCGGCTCTACACGTGCTCTCGATTCTTATGGAGGCGAACGAAGAAATCAGGCAAAACATAATTGAAATCCTGTCCGGCGGGGCTGCCGACCAGGCTGAGGGGATTCTGCCTGTACTTGACAGACTTGATGTGCTTGGACTGGGCCTTTGGCTGCCGGCGGCGGCCGCGCCTCTCTTCCTGCTGCCCCCTGTACGAAGGCTGCTGGCCAATCTCATTCCAATCGATCCTCGAAGCAGCATTCATGCGGTCGCCGCGTCGTTCGTAATGTTGGTGGTGATCAATCTGGCGGTTACGCTTGCCGTCGGTCTGGAGACACTGGCGGACCTGTCAGAGGGTACTGAGACTGATGGCGGATCACTCTTGTTTTCGTTGTGGGTACAGCAGATTACGTTTGCAATTTGGGCCGTTGTCGGCGTTGGGTGGCTGACGCGGCGAAGATTGCTGCAAGCGCTGGAACGGCTCGGATTGACTGTGCCAAGACCAGCGGAAGTTGCTGTTGGAATCGGAACTGGGCTGGTATCTGTCGCGGTCATTCTTGTGTTGGAAATCGTTGCCGAGGCGGCGGGATGGGGAGTAGACGAGGACGTTCAGCGGCTGACGGAGGTGCTCATCGGTCCACTGTTGGGGTCCATACCGGGTATACTCACACTGGGACTTGCCGCCGGAATCGGCGAAGAAACACTGTTTCGGGGGGCACTCCAACCGCGATTCGGACTACTCTTCACTAGCCTTCTTTTTGCATTGCTCCACAGTCAATATGGAATCACACTTTCTACGCTTGCCGTCTTCATAGTGGGGCTGATTCTGGGTCTGGTGCGAAATCGATTTAAAACGTCGACATGCGTTATAGCGCATGCTTCCTACAACATTACACTGGGCATGATCGCCTACTTTTACCCGCAGATGTTCTGAGAAATGGCTGGCCGAGTAACTGGTCATAAATCGGACCGGACTCGAAGATTTGTATCCCGCCCTTGGAGGGATCCTGATTAGGCGCCTGCGGATCCAGCAGCGACTCGCATGAGGAAGCCTTCCTCGCAACGCGTCTAAGTGATGCACCCACCCCCGGGAAACAGGTCAAACTGGAGCAGACTATCACAATCCCATGACAGCCGCTGGACCCGGCCGGCTCGGATTCGACTGAAAGGCGGCAGAGGCGTCGCCATCACCTTCCCCTTCCCCTTCCCCTTCCCCCTCAAAGTTTCGGTTAGGGTAGGCGTTGTGCCTGACATGGCGCCCCCAACTGACCGGTCTACCAAACTGACGGGCCCGGCGACCGCCCCGCCTCACTATTATGACCCGAAAGCGGCTCCACCCACTGTCGCCATGAAATCCCCACCAGACTGTTCCCACCCCAGAGCTGCGCTGTGCGCCACTCGAAAAGTTTTTTCCCAAACTACTGTCTGTCAGGTGGAGCTGAACTTTTTCCTGGTCTGAAAGCACCGCCGCTTGGATGATCTCCGCAGAAAACCTGGGTTGCATTAGCTCCAAAGAGCTGTTTGTTCCAAGCCCCAATGTGTGCTAAAATAGTGTCTGTCCCACTTTAGCGGTTTACAAAAGCGATTTAGTTAGAAGATACTTCTGTCCTTCCGTTCAGCCAGACGGGAATGCACATGGCAGAGTGGCGCCGCAATCTGTACGTGCTATTCGTCGTGCAGGTACTCTCCGTAGCCGGATTCAGCCTGGTCTATCCTTTCATGCCACTATATGTGGCCGAACTGGGCGTGGCCACGCGAGGGTCGGTTGCATTCTGGTCGGGCCTTGTGTTTTCGGCGCAGGCGGTTACGATGATGTTGTCGTCCCCTGTTTGGGGCACGTTGGCTGATCGGAACGGCCGCAAGCCGATGCTCATTCGGGCTACCATTGGCGGCGCGGTGATGGTTGCGTTAATGGGTTTCGCCCAAAGCGCGGAGCAGCTGGTTCTGATTCGTACGTTTCAGGGTCTGCTAACAGGCATCGTTTCAGCTACGAGCGCCATGGTTGCGGCTACAGTCCCCAAGGAAAAGTCTGGTGAGTCCCTCGGTCTGATTCAGACCGGTCTTTGGGTTGGTGCAGCGATCGGTCCTCTGATCGGAGGGGTGGTAAGTGAAGCGTTCGGCTACCGCGCAAGTTTTTGGTTTACGGGCGCGGCACTTGCCCTGGCCGGGGTCGCTGTTATAGTCTGGGTGAAAGAGGATTTTGAAAGGCCTCCGCCCCAGAATCGGGTCAAATTCTGGCAAAGCTATCGAGACTTGCTGCGCGTGCCCGACATGCCGTCACTTTACTGGGTCTCGTTCCTGCAGAGCCTTGGACGGTCAGTTACGATGCCGCTGCTGGCGTTTTTCTTTGTCGAGTTGCTTTCTTCGAGCGAGGGAGCCGCCGTACTTTCAGGCCTCAGCATCGGAGCCAAGGCGGCCATAGGCTCTGTCAGCGCGGTCTATCTCGGGCGACTCAGCGACCGGGTAGGCCATGAGAAGGTTCTGACGGCAGGCGCAGCCTTTGCAATCCTGGTCTACTTTTTTCAGACGTTTGTCACGAACGCTTGGCAACTGCTCGCCCTGCAGGCCCTGATTGGGGTCAGTGCCGGTGCGATTATGCCTGCCACGAGCGCCTTGCTGAACCTGCGAACACCAAGAGGCGCGTACGGCGCAACATTTGGATTGAGCAACAGTGTCAGCGCTGCGGGTCGAATGGTGGCGCCTATGTTGGGGGCGGCGGTCTTCCCGCTGATCGGCATGCGGGGCGTGTTCGGCGTTGTGACGATGATTTACATTGTCCTGGCACTGGCCGGGCTATACGTGTGGCGCAAGAGCGCGTCCCAAGTTCCTGTTGGCGCGGCGACTAGGGTAGCAGGGGACTGACTGGAATAGAAAAAACGACCTGCAGGTCGAAGGCCTCTCCCCGCACTGATTCTCCGCAGAGTTGTGTTCGAAATACTACCGGACCTCTTCTGAAGGACGTACATCCTCAACATTCAAGTCCTGCAGTTAAGAGCGGGCGATAATCCGGTCGTACAGTTCCTGCTGGCGGCGCAATGCCGCTGCGTAGGCGACGCCCGCGTCCTTGTCAGGTAGGGATGTACGAACCGTGGGTGGATTGGGGGCGGGCGGAAGATCCAGTGCTTGCATGGCCAGGATGGCGGCGCCGCGGCTGGTCGCTTCTACGACATCAATCAGGTGCACCGGTGTTTGTATGACGTCGGCCAGGATCTGCCGCCACAGGTCGTTGTCCTCGAGTGCGCCGCCGCTGGCAACGATTTCGGTACAAGGCGGCAAGAGCGGGGCGAGTCGATCGTAGATGAGGCGGAAGCGCAAGGCGACCGCTTCGAACGCGGCGCGGACGATGTGACCCGGAGTGGTTGCCGGCGAGATGCCGCTGATGGAGAGCGAGGCTTCCGTCGCCCAACCCGGCGCCCGTTCGCCGCGCAGGAAGGGAAGGATAGTCAGTCCGTGGGCGTCGGGCGCCAGTTCGGCAGCGGAGGCAAGAACGGCGACCGTGTCTTTAACGGCCAGGGATTCGTGTAGCCAAGCAAAGAGTGAACCGCCGTCGGTCAAGGAGCCACCGACCAACCAGCGTTCGCTGTCAACAGGATAGCTCCAAAGACCGGCCGGTGTGGGCTGCACGCCATTTCGTTCGGCGACAGGCTCATTGGAATGGGATTCGTTGGGCAAGACAACTCGCATGGCTCCGGTGGTTCCTATGGTAAGAGCGATGCGAGTGTTGTCAGAGCAGCCGCTTCCGAGATTGGCGCCGACTCCGTCCCCGACTGCCAGGAAGAAGGGCGTGTGGGCAAGTTCCGGCCACATGGAGGCCCAAGGATCGGCCAGTCCGGCCGTCGCACTCGTATAGTCAAGGACAGTTGGCAACTGTCTAGGTTCAACGCCTACCCGTCTGACGAGTTGCTCATCCCAGGTCAAAGTGCGCCGATTAAGCAGGCCGGTCCAGCCGACTTCGCTGTTGCTGACGGGTGCATGAGGCTGACCTCGCCAGCGCGCCAACAGGCTGGCGGCGAGCGTTTGCCAATATGCGACCAGTCTTAGAGTCCCTGGTTCCTCCGCTGCCAGGCGGAGCAGCTGCGCCGGCGCGTAGGCGGTGTGGATCGGTGTTCCTGTTCGCTGCCACGTGTCCTCAAGGTTGCCTTGCTGTAGGAGTTCCTGCCGCAAGCCGTCGGCGAAGGTTCCGCTGCGTGCGTCGGAGTAGGTGTAGACGGGCGTGACCGGTCTACCGGCGCGATCGACGCCAAGCCAGCTCATGGCGAAGCTGGTCCAGGCGGCGGCGATGAAGCGCGGGCTGTCCGCGAGAATTCTGGCGCGGGCGAGGCAGTCACTAATGACTTCCTCTGTCAGCTCGGTGAGAATGCGGGGATCGAAGGTGCCGTCTGCGGACTGTCGGGTATTGCGGAACACCGTGGTTTCCTCAAGCCTTGTTCCATTCGAGAGATAGGCGGAAGCTCTAACCGACGAACTTCCCAGATCTACAGTCAGGATCAGGTCATGTTGAGAGCTTTCGTTGTTCCGGCTCGGATCGACTTCGCGGTCACCAGATGTCACTTCGGTCATTGCTGCTGTCCTTCAATAAGAGCTAGTCCTGGGCAGCCACTGGCTCGTCCTGTCCTTCCGAGCCCACAGTTGGAGATATTGCTGCGAGGTCGTCGTGCAAAAGCAGGAACTGGTCCGAGCGGCTTGTGCGATAGGCGGCCCTGGCCATGGTTGTGGTTGCGATTGGAGCGGTTACAAAGAAGAGGATGATGAGGGCGACCATGCGGAGCATTTGTCCTTCGGCGAGGAAGTGGAGGCCTGTGGCCAGCAGCAAACAGGTAATCCCGAGCGTCGCGGCGATGCCGGCTGCGTGCATACGAGTCAGTACGTCAGGCAGTCGCAACATCCCTACGGCACTAATGAGTAGAAAAAACGTGCCGACCGCGGCCAAGGCAACTACGAGCAATTTAACAGTCGTTGAATCCATTTGTGCATCCCGCCAGTGGTCTGAACTGGCAACAGCTATTCGTCGTCCTCTGACGATCTTTCGAGCCAACGTACATGGGGGTAGCGCTCCAGGGCGCGGGCAAACATCATAGTCCCCAGGAAACCAAGAACGGCCGTGATAATTGCTCCTTCCAACAGAACATACGAATGACTACTCACGGCAAACAGCAGAAAGATTCCGACCGCATGGATAGAAATCAGGTCAAAAGCTACCGTCCGGTTGGGCAGATCCGGCCCTCGCAGGAGCCTACCGAAGCACAGCAGCAGTGAAAAGGAGAGCAAGGTCATCAGGACGACAAGGCTCAGTTCAAAAAGGTCGTCGCTCACAAAGGTACTCCTGTCTTAGGTATCGGCACTGTCCATCTCGGCAAGAAGACGGCGAAGCTCAAGGAGGGGAATCTCGAAATTGCGCTTGATGTCGGCGCGAAATACCTCCGGTTCTGCAACGTCGATTGCATGGACAAGCAGAGCAGCCTCTTCACTGTCGCGCGCACCGGTTGCGCCGTGAGGCACCTGTGTAGATCTCACTTCTGACTGCACGCGCTGCACACTTCTCTCTGATTCCGATCCGAACGCGCTATCCTCATGCTCTCCGAAAGGCCGGAGCCGACCGGAAACATCCTCTCCCAAATCGACGCTGAGGGTGCCCGGCGTCAAAGTGATGACGGTAGCCAGTACTGTAATGTCGAACGGGTTCGTCAAGTCCAGAGGGACTGCAACGATGCCCGGTCGCAGCGAAGCCTGCCTGCCAACGGCGCTGGCAAGTACCGTTCCTGCCAGTCGCAAATTGCTTTGAAGAATAGCAAGGAGGACGTAGGCCACAAAACCAAAAGCCCGAACTGCATATAAGCCATATCGTTTCTGCACGAGAGAGGTCAGCACGAAGCCGAAACCGAAGCCGATCAGTAGAGACTCCAACGTGTAGTCGTTGTTGAGTATCGGCCACATCAATGAAATAAAGATGTTCAGGACCAGAAGTCGTTGCATCGGGCGCCTTCTTTTCTGCTTGCTCAAGACAACTGCTGTTTCCATTCCCTTTAGGCCATTCCCTTAGGCAACTCGCAGGTCAATGTGACACGAACAGAGAACGGCACGCCAAATTGGACAGGCCTTATGGGCGGGTCGTTGAGACAGTTTCGACCTCGAAAGTGTGACTATGGATCTGAAGCGCTGAGACTTGGGAGGACGGCGAAACTGCTTCAATGTAGGCCTGGCGGTCGAGAGCCTGTTGGGCAACCTGCATCGACAGCCGGAATGCCGGTTCGCCCAGAATCCCAAGCGCCAGGCTGAGCAGCACCAGCAGGGCCACCGGTGTTAGCATGAGCTGTTGACGTGCCCTGCTCTGCAGAATCCTGGACGGTATCCTGCTTGGACGGCTGTAGTCCCCCCAAAACGATTCGCGCCACAGACGCATCATGTTCATCATGGTCAGAAGGCTGGCGAAGACACTAACGCCGGCAACGACCCAGTGACGTGTGTCGAGCGTGATCTGCAAGAGGCTGAGTTTGCTTACAAATCCGCTGAAAGGCGGTACGCCCGCCAGGGAAATCGCTGCCATGAAGAAGAGAAAGGCGAGTAACGGCTGTCTGGATACCAGCCCGCCAATTGAGGCCAGCCGATCGCTGCCCATATACAGTTCTACAGCTCCGCCCGCCATAATGAGAGCGGTCTTTATAATCATATGGTGGCAGAGATAGATGATTGCTGCACCCAAGCCAAATCCAACGGCCAGGCTGTTTCCGCTTAGTGCAACCGCCAGTCCCATCAACATGAATCCCACATGGCTGATTATATGGAAACTGAGTACGCGGCGGATTCCGGGCTGGGCAAGAGCTCCGAGCGCGCCCACCAGCATCGTTGCCCCGGCAATGGTCAGGAGAGTAGGCTGCCAGCTCAGCAGCAACTCGGGGAAGAAGAGTGTAAAGCTGCGAAAGAGGGTGTAGACACCAACCTTTGTCAAGAGACCGCCAAATAGGGCTGTAACTGCCGGGGGAGGCGTATGGTAACTGGCGGGCAGCCAGAAAAAGAGGGGGAAAATCGCGGCCTTGCTGCCGAATCCGACCAGGAGCAAACCCGCGAAAACAGTACGCACCGCTGGAGAAGCCAGGGGCAGCCGTTCCGCTATCTGGGCGAAATTGAGCGTCCCAAGCGTGCCGTAGGCGATGCCTGCCGCGACGAGAAAGACGGTCGATGCAAGGAGATTGAGTACTACATAGCGTATACCGCTATTGGTCTGGGCCGGTTGGGCTCCGATGGTCAGCAATACGAAACTAGCCATCAAGAGAACTTCAAAAAAGACGTAGAGATTGAAGAGATCTCCTGCCAGAAAGGCGCCGTTTACCCCCATCAGGAGGAACAGGTAGAGGGGATGAAATCCCATTCGAGCCCTGTGGTAGTCAATGGTCGCGACGGCAAATGGATAGACTGCCAACGCGACGAGGGCGGTCAGCAGCAGCAGTGTCGTCGACAGTCCGTCCCCATAGACGGTGATTCCGAATGGGGCCGACCAATCACCCAGTTGCAGTACGAAGCGTTGCCCTTGCCCGGCGGCGGCTCGGAAGAGAAGAACGGCCACCACAAGATTGATGCAGAGGGCCAGAGTAGTCAGCGCGATCTGGTGCCTTATCAGCGTCCGGCCGCCCCAGCGGGCAAACAGGAGAATGAGGGCGGCTGTCAGAAGAGGCGCGGCAACGGGGACGGCCAGCAGGTTGGCGCTCATGGCCATTTGTACTGGTCCTCCTCCATGGCGGTTGATTCGTCCTGTTCTGAGGGAGGAAACGAAGGGGATCCTGTTAGCAGCTCGTCGTTATCGTAGACCTCGTCAACCTCGTAGGCCAGCCAGTCGTGCTGGTCTATTTCTGTAGATTCGGAGAAATCGAAAGGGTCTCCTTCACGCAAGAGCGGCACAAATTCGCCATGCACATAGTCGGTCTGTGTGACTGTATGGCGCCGGTTTACGAGGACGATGACGAAAGCGGTGATGCCGAAGCTGATCACGATCGCTGTCAAGATTAGTGCCTGCGGCAACGGGTCGGCGGGCAGATTCAACTCTATCGTCTCTGCGTAACCGGTCTTGTCCAGAAAGATTGGGGGCCGCCCTTCAGTTAGCCTACCGGACCCGAAAAGCAGGAGATTTACTCCATGACTCAGTAGTGCCAGACCGAGGATGAGCTTGATCTGTCCTCGACGCATTATCAGATAAGTTCCGGAGGCGAAGAGGCTGCCGACGGCGACTGCCAAGAGTAATGAGGTCATGAGTCTGCCCCGGGACCAGTTTCGACGTTTGCGTCCCACAGGACGGAGGCGGGACTGTCGGGAGGAACCGGGGAGTCCGTGTCGCGGCGGAGAAGAGCGGCAGCGTCGGAAACTCGGCTTAAGCCGAGTAGATAGGAAGTCGCCACGCTTACCACCACAAGAAAGACGCCCAGATCGAAGATTACCGGTGTACCGATTTTCAGATAACCAAGGAGAGGCAGGTTAAGGCTGAACCATACCCCTTTGAAGAAGAATCCATCAAGCAGTCCAACGATGCCGGAGCAGATTGCAATGGCCAATCCCAACCCGATTCCACTGTTCAGGTAAGGTCCAATAGTACGTCTTACTCTATCGTGGCCCCGACTTAGGATCTGGAGCTGAAATGCTGCAGCGGCCATCAGCCCGGCGATAAAGCCGCCGCCCGGAAGATTGTGGCCCCGCAATAGCAGGTACAGGGAAAGTAACAGCAGGACAGGCGTCAAAATGCGATTCAGAAACCGAAGATAGAGTTCAGGCATATGGACCTAAAGGGCGTTACATGAATCCTGTTTCATTTCTCGCCTGCTTCTACAGGCGATTCGGAACTCGACTGTTCGGCCTCGGCTGCCGTCGGACTTTGCCGGCTCACAGAAGCCTCCGATTCCGGACGTTGCGATGTCCACGAGGGCAGATTGACGCGGGGAGCGTTCAGCAACGCGTACCCACCCAATGCCGCTAGGGCCAGAACGGTGATCTCTCCCATAGTGTCGAAGGCACGGAAGTCGACCAGAATTACATTTACGACATTGGTTCCGTGACCCTCAGGTACCGCATTGTGCAGAAAGTAGTCGCTAATCGATCGAGCGGCCTGCATAGCTTCGCTTGTGTTGAAAAGGACGAGGAAAAAGCCAAAGGCGCCCGCTGCTAAGGCAACCAGCACATTGCGAGTTTGTTTCAGTTTCTGCATGGGCGGTCGAATATCGGGAGGGAGCTTCGTGAACACAAGTACGAGCAGTACGACAGTCAGCACTTCGATGAGTAGCTGGGTTAGAGCGAGGTCCGGCGCACTGAAGAATACGTAGAAAAGGGTCACAGAGACCCCGACTACGCCCAGGCTAACGATTGCGCCCAACCTGGTTCTAATGCGTACGGTGACGTAGGCGGAGACGACCATCAAGAGAATCAAAACTGTCTCGGGGGCGCCGGGAAGGGCACCGGAAGGAGGCAGGAGTTCGCCGGGTGCGACTTGGAGAAGCGCGACAGCAACCGGAACGAAGGCGGCGAGTAGGACGATGGCTGCCTGCGTAGCCAGGGTATACCCCTGTGAAAATCTGGCCGTGAATTGCCCCAGCGCGTAGACTCCGTCCAGGAAATTCTGAAAGACAACGACACCGCGCAGGTTTTCAGGAAGGAGAGCCAAGCCTCTACGAATGTAGGACCGATTCTGAAACAGCCAAAAGCCAGCGGCAATGGCGAGCAGGCTGGTCAGTAGCACCGGAGTGAAGCCATGCCAAAGTGCTGCGTGCTTGTGTACGGGCGCGCCGTAAATGGATGCTGCCGCAGAAGTCAAAAAGGGGTCGAGAGGCTTAAGGGCAAAGGGAGCAACAGTGCCGATGGCAACCAGCAGGATCGGAGCAGCCAAGAATGGCGCCGGCGGGGCATGATGAACGTGGGTCTGAGCAATCTGACTGGAGTCTCCCTTGGCTGAGCTCTCGGCTTCTCCGGTCGCTCCTGGCCGCAAAAAGGCTTCCCAAAGGAGTGTCAGACTGTAGGTAACGAAAAAGGCTCCGGCGAGGGCTGCGGCGCCGAATGCAATCCATCCCGCTAGCTCGCCATGTTCGCCGAATTCAAAGAAGGATTCAAGCAGCGCCTCCTTCGATACGAAGCCGAAGAGAGGCGGAATGCCAGCCATAGAAACGGTAGCAAGCATGGCCGTCCCCGAAGTAACGGGTAGGGAATGCCTGAGACCGGCCAGCTTTCTCAAGTCGCGAGTGCCGGTGGCGTGGTCGACGATTCCGGCAACCAGAAAGAGGGGACCCTTATAGAGAGCATGGGCCAGGACTCCGACGACGACGGCCAGCAGTGCAGCCTCGCTGCGAAATGCCAGCAGCGTGGTCAAAATACCCAACTGGCTGACTGTTGCATAGGCCAGCAGGGCTTTCATGTCCCAGTGCCGCACCGCGGCAATTGCGCCTATGAGCATTGTAGCGCCGCCAAAAATAAGGAGCGCCCACAACCACAATGGGTGCCCGCTGAGGGCAGGGTGCAGGCGGGCCAGGAGATAGATTCCCGCTTTGACCATGGTGGCGGAATGCAGATATGCGCTTGCAGGCGTTGGCGCTGCCATCGCGCCCGGCAACCAGAAGTGAAAGGGAAACTGGGCCGACTTGGTAAAGGCGCCAAGAAGGATCAGAATCAGGATGGCTGGATAATAGTCAAGGTCGGTCAGGCCCGGGCTTGCTACGATCTCGCTGATGGTGTAGGTGCCGCTCTGTTGCCCCAACAGGACCATTCCTGCGATGAGGGCGAGTCCGCCGCCGGCCGTCACAATGAAGGCGTTGCGGGCGCCGCCCCTGGCCACTGCAGACTGGTGCGAGTATCCGATGAGAAGATAGCTGGTAACGCTTGTCCCTTCCCAAAAAACAAACAGAGTCAGCAGATTGTCCGCCCAGACGAGACCCAGCATCGAGGCCATGAAGGCAAAGAGTGAGAGGTAAAAGTAGCCCTGTCTCTCATCGTTTTCGAGATAGTAGTGCGTGTAGAGGGCCACGGCGGCGCCGACGCCGGCGATGATTAGGCCGAAGAGCAAGGAGAGGCCGTCCAGCCGAAATGAGAGCTCCAGACCCAGGCTTTCGATCCAACGATACTGTTCGAAGAGGATGGCGTCGTTCTGCACAGCAACCGTGGCATCGGAGCTTGTGCCGCTGCTGCCACTCAGGAAAGGGACCGCGGCGGCAAGCTGCCAGACCGTGACAGCCAAGGGAGGCATTGCCGCGAGCCAACCGGCCCACGTCCTTCTATGAGGTTGAATCCAATATAGGATTACACCACTGAAGAAAATTAGTGAAAGGGATGCTGCTAACATGGTTGATTCAGACAGCCGGCCGCATGAAGTGTCTGTCCGGGTCCTGTGAAGACACTGGTCGAATCAAATGTAAGTTCCCCCTGACCCCTGATCCGCGAAAACAAAGTGTGGGACACACCCTCCGAAGCCAGCGAGTCAGGAGGCCCATCATACCGGTTTTTGCACACCGGGCGCATCGTCTCGACGAAGAGATCAGCCAAGACACGATCAGAAACGGGTCCTTTAGATTCTGGTAGAACAGATACGCCGGTCGTCTGGGAGGTCGCGTCAAGGGGGGAAATAGCTGTTTGACTGCGTTGACCCTTTGGAGAAAGAAGCATTAGGTGTGGGCAGAAGGAGGACGCTTGCCTTTGATGAACTCAGTTCGTGCCTGGTCTCTGATGTGAACGACCTTCGTTTATCTTTTACCACAGTTGCTACCGCTACCCTAACTTTCGCAACGGGTTTGATGCATCCCGAGGGTGTTATGAACTGATGCACAAGTGGCAGGAAAGCGGTTCAAAGATTCACAGGCCGACACGCTGAATTTGACGCATTAGAGGTCCTTGGCTCGGTCAAAAAACGGCCACTGGGAAAGGCCTTTCGCCAAAGGGAAGTGAGGGTAAGGCTAAGTCAAAGCGACGAGGAGGCGGTGAGTCTCCGGCGCCCAACTGGGACCAGGTGGTTCGGCAACTTTCCAGGGCCGCAAAGATCCCTCTTGCATCGATTAGTGACAGTGCAAAAGGGGGGTAGGGAATCGAAGGCAGCGGCGTTGGATCCTGGGTCCTGTGACTGGCCAAGAGTTGCCGCGTTCTGCCTAAGCAGAAAGGACCAATTGGGATGTCAATAGAGAACACTATTGAACCATGGGCTACTGCAAGTCTCTACCGAAAGGGAAGAGAGCGAGCGGTATCAGTTTGATGTGCTGCTTGGCGAAAGGAATGCCCACAATGGTAATGGTCAAAATCAGTGCCGAGATCAGGTGAGCCAGTGCAATCTCCCAACCGAAGAGAATCACCCATATCAGGTTGAAGAGAATGCGTAGAGTGCTATTCGCGTGAGGCCCTACCACTACTTCCTTGCCAAACGGGGTGAGAGTCGCGACCCCGATCTTGATCGACTGAAGTCCGAATGGAATGCCGATGACGGTCAAGCAGAGAAGCAGACCGCCGATTAAGTACCCAATGGCAGCGATCAGCCCGCCGAAAATGAGCCAGATGATATTACCGAACGTACTCATGTGGTTCCCCATGTGGTTGGCCAAACTTTCATCGAAGCGCCGCAGACGCTCCTGCTCACTCGTATAGAGTAATACGTGATTCGTCTCTAGACGTTTCCGAGAACTGACTGAGTTGGTGTGCTGCCGTGATTTGGAGAAAGTAGTGAGTCGTAGTCCTGCTCGTATACAGCGGGCTTGGAGGGCGACGTGACTGAAGCAAAGTCGCCGCGCTCGCATTTGGCCGAGATATGAAAGTAACGTTGATCGACCGGCTGTAAGGTGTCCGAAAGGGCCTCCAAATAAGTCATAGGCACAAACATAACTGATCGAGGCCGACCAACCGGCAAAGTTGTTTGCATCTGCGTACATCCCGGCGCGCGGTTAGGTGAAGTGACAACCATTAGCGTCCGAAAACAAGACTGGAATGCACGATCACGCGTTGAAAAGGGTTGAGTGTTAGCAATCTGCGCGAAGAGTTCTACAAAACATGGAAAAAAGCTCAAAAAACGGTTGACGAGCCGGGATTTTCTGCTATACTCGAAGTTACCGATTTACCGAGAGAGGGCGCGTTCTGTTTGGGCATATGTCTTTCATGCGCGGCCCCATGAGCCCGCCGTGTGGGAGGACTCCGAATGAGCCGGGTGCGCTGCCCGCAGAAGCGCTGTAGTTTCTGGTTGAATGGCTGGTGTGACGCGGATGAAATCGAGCTGGATCCGGTAAACCTTTCGTGCATAACATTCGATGAAATAGAGATTGTTGACGTCTTGGCCGATAAAGGCGCAGATACCGACAAAGACGAAGATGAGTATGAGTGGCTGGATGAAGACTCGATCTTCGAAGAAGAGATGGATGAAAGCCTGTACGGTGTAGACGACGGCGATCCGGAACTCGAAGATGAGGAGGGGGACCTGCAGGAAGAAGAAGATTCCTGGAATCTGTGAGAGGCAGGGGACAAGACTTCGCACAAGAGCTTCGAGAAAGAGAGATTGACGCCAGGAAGCTGCACTCCTACTGTCTTTGCCCCGTGTGTTGAGCTGGTCGAGAAACCTGCGCTGTCTAGGGCGAGGAATGGGATGCAAATGCGTTTCTTCTCTCTAATTCTGATGAGGACCAACGTAAGTTTTCGTGGTTTCGACGACTTGCATCGCTTTAGCCGGTGTGATAGGCTTTTTTCAGGTATGGACAACTGAAGATTTATCGTGTATAATCAGTTGTATCGTTACGGATTCATTGAGCAATTATTCGGTAAGGAGAGCAGCAATGACTTATGAAGCCGCTTTTCCACGATTTTCGCCACGAAAGAGTAGGAGCCGGTCCCGTGCAATTGTGCCGGCAAAGGCCAGGATGTTGCTGCCGGTAAAGTGGCAGCCGTCCGTTATCCTCGGGAAGAAGTACAACCCCAGGTTTTTCCTTGCCATGGCCGTTAGCATAGTTAGCTCCATCAGCTTCCTTTGGGTGCTCCTCCTGGTGATTGCGGAGTAGGGTGCGGAGAGTGTATTTGGAAAAGTACCTGACCGTATCAGGGAGGTAGCTTCCGAAACGGGAACCGGTAAGACAGAGCAGGCATCATTTCCCCTGACGTTCCAATGAACGTCAGGGGATTTTCTTTTCCAGGGACTAGTGAAACTGAGATTTACTCGTCGGTCGTGAGGGAAAGAAGATAGGCGACGATGGCGTCTATTTCCTCTTCGGTCAGCTGCTCTCCGTAGTTTTCAGGCATCACCTGCAGACAGGGTCCGAGAGGGCACTCTTCAACGATAAAGGCGCTCGGCTCAAGAATCGCCTCCCGAAGGTACTCCTCGGCAGTATAGCCTTCACGACGCGTGCCGGCAATCGCTCCCAAGTTCGTCTGGTCGGGTCCTAGCATTGCACTGTCAGCCTCAGGGAGCCCGGTCGTGAAGTGGCAGCTGTTGCAGCCAGTTCTAATCATGGACTCGATGGCCAGGTCAATGGTTTCCTGGGCCAGTTGCTCGGAGGCGGCCCCCCCTTGTTCGGTCGACTGGCCAGCTTCAACGATGACAGTGATGGTGTCACGGTACTGGTCGCCCTCCAAAGCGGTGTGAAGACCGTCGGCGA
>VXRG01000028.1:22885-43848 GCA_009838625.1 Caldilineaceae bacterium SB0664_bin_27 | reverse complement strand
GTGTCGACGAGGATGTGGAAATGTCCAGCGCCTTCGTTGACTTCGCCGGAAGGTTCGACGACGAGGCCTGCAGCAGTCATCACGACTTCAATTGGTGAGGTGACGGTCGTGCCGTCAAGAGGATCAAAGAAGGCGACGGACTGTTCGGGGGCGCCCTCTTCGACGAAGACGATAATGGTGTCGCGGTACTGGTCCCCTTCCAAAGCTGTGTGGAGGCCGTCGGCGAACTGCAGATGCAGAGTGTGTTCACCGGGCGTGAGCGTCAGTTCCGCCTCCAGTGAACCGTCTCCGAAATGGAGATGCTGGTCGTCGGTAGGGATGATCTCCCCGGCAGCGATGAAATCGGTATCGACGAGAATGTGCATGTGTCCCGATCCGGGAACTACATCGCCTGACGGGTCAACCGTCACCCCTACAGCACCCATCTTCACGACAAAAGTGGGCGGTACGATTGCATTGCTGGTTGGCTGCCGGAAGAATACCTCGGGCAGGATAGGCTCTTCCTGGCTCTCTTCGTCCTGTGATGGAGCCTCGGACGTAGCCTCCTCATCAGCATCCTGTTCAGCCTCAGCTTCCGATTCGACTTCGGCGGCGGCTAGGGTCGCTAGCCTTTCCGCGTCGCGGGCCGACTTCAGATCGGCGCGAAAAGTATCGACTGCCGAGTTGATAAAATAGATGAGAATTAGAAGGCCCAGGATAGGGCCGCCGACTCGGATCAAGGGGTGAACTCTGTTCATTGAGACGCTCCGTCGGAGTAAATGTCGTAGTATGTATCGTCAGATCAACTGACAGAATGCCGATCGTCATTCGGCAGTTTCCCACACGGAATTATACTGTTTCCGAATTCGCTGGCAAGTGGGAAGGCATTTCCCGTGCGAATGCAAGCCGGCAATTCAGGCCCCACTAGGCGCAGCGATGCCGGTACAGCCAATTGCCGCGATCCGTTTCCTCTGCTTGGGTCGGTCCGTCAAGCAACTCAATGTCACATGGCGACGGCGGCCTCAAGCCCACGTTCGTCCACCTCAGCCGGCTGCAGTTCGTCTTTCTCCAGTCTGAGGCTAATGACCCTGCTGACCCCGTCATCACCCATCGTAATGCCGAAAATGCCACCGGCGATTTCGAGAGTGCGACGGTTGTGGGTGATTACAATGAACTGAGTGCGTTCGCGCAGCAGATCCATGGCCGCCCGGAGCCGGTCAACGTTTGCCTCGTCCAGAGTTGCATCCACCTCGTCGAGCACGCAGAACGGAGTCGGGCTGACGCGTAGGATGGCAAAGACGAGAGCGCATGCGGTCAACGACCGCTCACCTCCTGAGAGGAGGTCCAGGCTCTGCGTGCGCTTACCCGGAAGTCGGGCGAAGATCTCCACACCCGAATTCAAAACATCGGCGGGTTCAGTCAAGGATAGCTGAGCCGTTCCTCCCTGGAGTAGCAGCTTGAAGAAACTTTCGAATTCGGTGGAGACTGCACCAAAAGTGCGGCGCAAATCGCCCTCCATTCGGTTGTCCAGTTCACTAATGACGTGCTGCAAGTCAAGGGCGGCCCTTTCAAGATCATCCGACTGCGTCTGGAGAAAGCAAAATCGGCCGGCAACCTCTTCGTACTCCTGCGGCGCTTCCGGGTTGACATTGCTCAGCCGCCGTACGCGAGCGCGCGTCTCCCGGACATCATCCTTCAGTCCGGCCGGCAGCTCCTGGACGACAGGCAGTTGAGCCACGAGCGCCTGCAGGGGGAGGGGCGGTTGATAGGCAAGACCGGCTGCCTCTTCCATTTCGGCGAGTCCGAAATCCTGGCGAATCTCGCGACGTAGGTTTTGCAGGCGGTCTTCAGTTCTTTGTAAAGCGAGCCGGGAGGCGTTCCAGTCTGACTCGGTCTGTGACACGACCTGCTGCCCAGACCTCTCTTCCTCCTCAGCGCGCGCAAGGTTACGGTCCAGCCGGCCCAGCTCGGATTCCGATTCAGCTACCCATTGCTGGTGCGCATCCCCTTCGGAAACCAGTTCACTTTCCTCGGCGGATGCCCGGCTGATGTCGCAGCGCAGCCGCTCTTCTTCCTCAACCAGCTCCGATTGTCGATCTGACTGTGATCTGAGCTCGCTGTCAATCCGTATCAGAGTGCGCCTTTGATCGGCCTCATGCGCGCGCCGGTTTTTCAGGGTCTCTTGCGCAACCGCGGCCTCGGCACGCAGGTCAGCCAGCTCGCGCAGCATCCCGTCTGTACCGGTTTGAGCGGCCCGTTCCGTCAGAGTGGCCCGCTCCCGTGCCTCGGACAGCTTCACGGCAGACTCATTCAAGGCTGCTCTGAGCTGCTCCTCTTTCCTGTCTAAGGTTGCCAACTCGGCAGTGGTCTGGTCGAGTCCCTTCAAATGCCATGCAGCTTCCTGTTCGGCCCGGGCAGCGTGGATCCTGGCTCGTTCCAACGCAGCTTGACGCCTCTGGACATCTCTGAGAAAGTCTTGACGCTGTTTTTCCAGATCCGCTCTCTTGCCGGTCTTCCCCTCGACCTCAAGTCGGGTTGCCCGGGTCTTTTCCTTGGAAAGGCGGGACTTTGACTTGGCGCGGTCCAGTTCTGCGGGCAGTTCGCGCGCTTCCCTCTCCCACGCCAGCACGGATCTTCGTTGCCGGCTGCCGTCGTTTCCGCCGGTCACAGCGCCGCCTGGACGAATGATCTCCCCGTCCAGGGTGACTACCGTAGGCAGCGCGACGTAGTTGGAGGCCAGGTCATTGGGACGGCGCCCGTTTCTGGAATGACCTGAATGCTCGTCAAGAGCGTGGCGGGCCGCTTCGAGATCTTTGGCGATCCAGACTCGCTGTAGGAGATGATGAATTGCAGGCGAAACTTCGGAGTCAAACTGCACAGACCTGGCTGCGTTCCCAAGAATTCCATTGGAACTGGGCGCCGGGATCTGTCCTCTGGATCGGAGGCGGTCGAGGGGGAGAAATGTGGCGCGCCCTGCCCCCGCGCTTGTCAGGAATTCGATGGCGCCCCGGGCGTCCCGCCACGTCTCGGCAATCACGTTCTGCAGGGCGGCCCCCAGAGCAACTTCGATGGCCCGTTCCAGCTGGGCCGGAACCTGGATTCGCGAGGCGACTGTCCCAAGGATCCCTTGCAGCCTGCCTTGCTCCGAAGCCTCCAAAATGGAGCGCACTGCGCTGGCGTAGACGGTCCCTTCTCGGCGGACCGGCCGCAGCATGTCGAGTCGAGTCTGGAGGCGCTCGACTTCCCTCTTGTCTCCATTCCCTTCCTCTTCTACTTTTCGAAGCTCGACGATGGCGATTTCGACAGAATCGGTTAGCGCCTGAATCTCAGTATTGACCCTGTCGACTTCGGATGTGAGTCCAGCTTGTTCCGCCTCCAACGCGGTTAAGTCGTCAGCCGCCCTTTTGGCCGCCTCGTCGCGCTGTCGTATATCATTCTGTGTGTGGGCCAGTCGCC
Source organism: Caldilineaceae bacterium SB0664_bin_27 (assembly GCA_009838625.1). GTDB lineage: Bacteria > Chloroflexota > Anaerolineae > Caldilineales > Caldilineaceae > Bin5. The sequence continues at coordinate 40,413 of VXRG01000028.1, read as the reverse complement.
CCTTCAACGCAGTGCGACGTTCATCGACCTGCCCCAGCCGGCTGCGGAGTTCGGCGAAGTGGCTTTCTGCACTGCGGGCCGCCGCAGCAGCCTCACGCCTGCGTTCCTGGGCGGCGTTCCGCTCCTCTTCCCGTGCGGCAAGCTGCAATTGAAGTCGGTCAAGGCTTTGCTGACAGTTGTCTCGCCGTCCCTGGACCTGTTCAAGTTCGACAAGCAACTCTTCCAACCGTTGCTGCACCACTCTTCTATCTGAATGAAGACGGCTGCACTCGGCTTTCAGATCATCCTGGCGGGCTTCAACCTGTTTGAGCCGTTCCCGGGACACCGCTAGACGGCGGATTACCTCTGCTGTTCGGCGGTGGCGTTCTTCACTCATCTGGTTTCGCTCGCCCTGTTCGGCGCGTAACCTGGCTTGGCGAAGTCTCAAGTCGTCGAGTCTGGCGCGGACTTCGTCCAACTTCTCACGACGAGAGTGGGTGGAGAGCCTGTCTCGCTCGGCCTTTTGACCGGTTTGCGTGAGTTCGTTTATCGTTTGGTGCCACTGGAAGCCGTACCAGACCTGTAGCAGTTCCTTCAAATCCGTTTCGATCTGAACTCTTTCGAGCGCTCGGTCTGCCTGTCTCTTCAGGCTTGAGAGGCGCGGCGAAAGCTCTGTCAGAACATCGCGAACACGGTCGAGGTTCAGTTGTGTCGCCTCCAACCGTCTCAGTGCCGCGTGCCGTTTCTGCTGATAGCCCGTAATGCCTGCTGCTTCCTCGAAGAGCACGCGCCGTTCTTCAGGTCTCAGGCTGAGAACTCTGTCAATCAGCCCCTGACCGATAACGGCATAAGCTCGTCTTCCCAACCCGCTGGGTCCCAGCAGCTGTGTAATGTCCTGCAAGCGAACCTTCTGGCCGTTGATCAGGTACTCGTTATCACCGTCGCGGTAGGCCCGGCGGGTGATCTCCACTTCGCTGAAATCAATGTTCAGTTCGCCGGCTTCATTGTCGAGGATGATGCTTACCGCCGCCATTCCCTGTCTGGCTTTACTCTCACTACCTGAAAAGATTACGTCAACGGTTTTCTTCGAACGCAGGAGTCCAAAGCTTTGCTCGCCCAAACACCAGCGGATGGCGTCGGCCACGTTGCTCTTTCCACATCCGTTTGGTCCTACGATCGCGGTTACGCCGGATCCGAATGTGAATTCTGTCTGTTGGGCGAAAGTCTTGAAACCCTTCAGGGTTACACTCTTGATTCGCAGCATATCTGACGTTGGCTATTGGAGACGTTTCGCCCCGGGCTGGCAGTCTGCTCTACCGTGCTTCGCCTTGGCTGTGATTGCCGACCTTCCAAGTGGATGGGCAGTTCACCACGGGGAGAAGTACAGGGAAAGTCGGGGTCCGGGTGCCAATCCGCGGACCAGTACGTGTTCCCACTTGTGTTGAAACCATCAGTTGGACTATACCCACAAGCGTAGAACTGACTGCAAGAATTCACTAGCATTTCACAAGACCTGCGCTTCACAGTACCCACAAAATGCGCCAAAGACCAGGAAGAATAAACTCCAGGACAAGCCCGACGGCGATCAGGGCAAAGGACACAGCTGCAAGGCGACGCTGCCTCGCAAAGTAATGTGTCGGCCTCCAAATGTTGACCAAAAGGGGTTGTGCCAGCATGGCGACTAGGCCCGCATATCCTGCCAGCGTCGCCAGCCTCCAGGGCATCAACCCGAGAAGCAGACCGGGCGGCCCCTCCAGGGCCAGGCGTCCTACACCGTATCCGAACTGGTTCACGGCACGCATGAGAAACCAGAGGCCGACCAGACCGGCCGAAAGCAGGCTGCCCAGGAGAATGCCGAAGAATTCGACAAGGCGTGAACCAGGATTATGAAGAATGGAGCCCGGCAGTCCTAGGCCGGTCGCGGACCACTCAAGCAAGGCGCGGTGATAGGCGAAGCCGTCATGAATTGCCCTCTCAAATACAAGCGGAAGGAGCGCAGAACCAGCGATCATCACGAGGAGCTGCAGGGAGAGCCAGGTAGCGAGCACGACTAGCGCTGTACCAATTCTGCCTCTCCGGAGCGGCGCCGCCAAGAAGAGAGTTATGGCCACTGTCTGCGCGATCGGCAGGAAATTAGGCTGTCCCAGGCCGGCGGGCAGAGCCGTCGTCAGCAAGGCGAAGAATCCGAAAGTTACATAGTAAATGGGATCCTTTACCAGGTCATAGTGACGCTGTTTTGACGTGCCATTGGGCGCAGATTGACCGGATTCATGCATAATCTGATTATAGCACCCGGTGGGGAAGATGAGCGAAAGTAGGCGATTTGCTCGTAGCTGGCTGGCGAAGGTAATTGGGTCGGCTGCGGTCTTACGTGCATTGCAGGGGCTGTCCAATTCACGTGCCAATCTCATTTGCGTCAGGGGAATGACCGTAGGATGACGGCGCAACTGTTTCCGAAGAGTATGGTGCGGTTGCACCTTGGCCCGGGCGTGTGCGCTTGCGGCTCGTCTCCTCTCAGACGTCGTTGAGCATGCAAACCGTAAGCTGAACTCAGTCGGATCGATGCAGACCTGTGGTATACTGCGCAAATGGACGAAAAAGCTGTTTTGCCACACGAATCGCGCGACCTTCAGAGCACTCCTTCGTCCCCCAGTTCAGGAATGGTTGACCTTGTCTCCCGCCCATTCTGAACGCACGCAAGAGAGAGTGGAGCCGCCTGATTACCGGCCGCCTGAAACTGTTGGGAGAATCGCGGCGGTGGTGGCCGCAGCCGGATTCAGCAGCAGGATGGGACGCTTCAAGCCACTGTTGCCGTGGAGAAACGGGACAGTAATAGAGGCGGTTGCGGCCGGATTGGCTGCCGGCGGAGCCTCGCCCGTCAATGTCGTGACAGGTCATCGAGGGGAAGAGATTGCCGAACGTTTGACGCCGGGCGATGCAGTGGCGATCTCCAATCCCGACTACCGGAAGAATGAGATGCTGCGCTCATATCAAGTGGGGATAGATGCCCTACTTCGAGACGGTCGTCCGGTACAGGGAGCGCTGCTCGCGCTGGGAGATCAGCCGCACATTCCGGCCGGCGTGATCCGGCAGATTATTGACCGAGCACTGGCAGTCCCCGAGGCGGTGGTCGTACCCAGCTTCATGCGCCGGCGCGGGCATCCCGTCTACCTGCCCTGGAGGTTTTTCCCCAACCTGGTGAATCTGGAAAGCGGGCGGTCGCTTCGAGACCTGCTGGAGGAGTTCGACGAAGAGATTGTCTACGAGGTGGTTGAGAGCGATTGCGTGCGCCGCGACATGGATGTGCCGGCCGAGTATGAGTTCCTGCGATCGGAATATGAATGGGCGGAATGAAGCCGCGGACGCCTCTGCTAGGCTCCTTCAAACCGGCGAACGAGCCCAAGCTGTATCGGATGGTCTTGAGGCGAGAGAATATGGATGCCGTTTCGGAGTCATAAGTGTTTCGTAGCACGCCGCCGCGGCAGAGCGGGCGAAAGGAATAGTAGACCTTGACCGCAACACTGTACCACTACTTGAGAGAGATGCTTGAGGAAGAGCAAGCCGTTGCCGTAGCAACGATCGTCGACGCCAAGGGCTCTGTACCCAGGGAGGTTGGCGCCAAAATGGTAATTCACCCGCTGGGCCGGCATCTGGGAACGGTGGGCGGAGGCTGCGGTGAGGCGGATGTGATACGGGCCGGGCTGGATGTCATCCATGACGGAATCCCGCGGACCGTTCACGTTGACCTGACCGAAGACATTTCCATGAACAGCCTGGGCGTCTGTGGGGGCATAATGGACGTGTTCGTAGAGCGCTGGCAGGGGGGCGGTGAAGGAGGCCCACCCGGCGGCAGAACTGAATAGCGTCGGATTCGGGGTCCCCAGGGTGTCCGTCTGGCTGTCACTCTGACTGCGCTTCCTCGTCCATCTCCTCTTCCGTTTCAAGTGTAGGTATACGGCTGTGCAAGTGAACGGGCTGACTTTTCTCCCGAACGCGAAGATTTATCAGTTCGACGACGAGCGAGAAGGCCATGGCGAAGTAGGCATAGTTCTTCAGATGCAGCTCTTCAACCGCCTCGTGTAGCCACCCTTCCAGCACAAGCAGGAAACCGATCAGAATTAGGAAGGCAAGCGCCAGAATCTTCGTCGTCGGATGGCGTTCCACAAACGAGGCGATCGGCCCTGCGAAGATCAGCATGACGGCAGCCGCCGCGACGATTGCGGGTACCATTACCCAGAGGTTTCCTGAGATTCCCACCGCTGTGATAACTGAATCGAGTGAAAAAACGAGGTCGACAATGATGATCTGGGTGATGACTGAGACGAAGGTTGCTGTGGCCTGCGTCTTGCCGTCATGTCCTGCCGACTCAAGTTTTTCGTGAATTTCGAAGGTGCTCTTGCCAATCAGGAAGAGGCCTCCGACAAGAAGTATCAGGTCGCGACCGGATACATCATGGTCGAACAGTGTAAACAGCGGGAAGGTCAGCCTCATGATCCAGGCGATGCTGAAAAGGAGCACAATCCGGGCAAGCACTGCAAGTGCGATTCCCGTTGAGCGAGCTCTGGCCTGCTGTTCTTGGGGCAGCTTGCCGCTGAGGATGGCAATGAAGATTACATTGTCAATGCCCAGAACGATTTCGAGCAGGACCAGTGTCAGAAGCGCTACCAGGTTTTCGGTTTGAAAGATTTCAATCATGCAGTCCTTGGCTCCTTGTCAATCCGGACATCCGACGAGGCCCCCGCTGGCATTTGCCAATTTGAAGCGGGAAAATACTTTTGACGGATTCTAGCACTTGTAATTGCAGGTGTCTAGCGCCGGGTGAAATGCAGGACGAGCCCGGCACGCGGGGACCGGGACAGGCAACTTGACCAGGCCGCAGAGAGTAAGTTGAAGAGATGCACAGAAATGCGCTCAGCGCGCTGATAGAAGCAATTGACAATAGAGAGGCTGTTGCTCTCGTTACCGTCACGTCGGGGGAAGGAGCGTTTGCCCAGGCGGTCGGTCGTAATGCTGTCGTCCGGCCTGATCTGGACGCGGGCTTGGAGGTCGACCTTGGGCTTGGCACATGGAACGCACCCGTGCTCCGCGACGCCAGATTGGCGGTTGAAGGCAAGAAGCACAAGCACTTGAATTACGAACAAGACGGCGGGCGCTTCTCCGTCTTTGTTGAAGTGCAGCCCCGGCCTCCGCATCTCATCATTGCCGGTGCAGGCCACATTGCCGTGCCGCTGGCCTCGATCGCGAAGACGTGCGAGTTCCTGGTAACCGTGATTGACGATCGCCCTCAGTACGCGCATACAGCGCGCTTCCCAACCGCAGATCGTGTCGTAGCCGGGCCGTTTCGGCAGACTTTGGTCGACTTGAGGCAGGGCAAGGAGGACTTGGACAATGATACCTATGTCGTCCTCGTAACACGCGGGCACCAATATGACATCGACTGCCTCTTGGAACTGCTGGATGACCCTCTTGCCTATCTGGGCATGATCGGAAGCCGGCGGCGCATTCGGGCGGTGTTCGAGCTACTCGAGAAAGAGCAGGCTATACCGGCCTCAAAGTTCGATCGCGTTCGCGCGCCGATTGGCATCGACATCGGTGCGATTACACCTGCCGAGATCGCTGTCTGTATCATGGCGGAGATAATCTGCATTCTGCGTGAAGGACCCCTTCCTGGCTTGAGCGAACAGATACAACAGGAGCGCATCGAGCGCAGAATTCGAGCGCAGGCAAGCGTCGGGGAACGCAGCGAAGGATGAGCCAATTGTGGGAATTAGAGAATGTCCGGTCTTTCAATCGGACGGCATGGGATAGAGCTGTCGAGCGCAAGAGCAGATGGACGGTCCCTGTCAGTGAGGAGACGATAACGGCGGCGCGGCGGGGTGAGTGGGAGATCCTCCTTACGCCCTCCAAGCCGGTGCCGCTAGCGTGGTTTCCCAACTTCCAAGGTGCCGAAATCCTCTGCCTGGCGGCGGGAGGCGGACAACAGGGACCGACACTGGCGGCTGCCGGAGAGAGCGCCGGCGCGCGCGTTACGGTATTTGACAACTCTCCGCGCCAGCTGGCACAGGACCGGTCAGTGGCAGAGCGCGACAGCCTTCAACTGACAACAGTCGAAGGCGATATGCGGGACCTGGGCGCGTTTGCGGAGGGGACGTTCGATCTGGTCGTCCATCCCTGTTCCAATCTGTTCATTCCTGACGTACGCCCGGTGTGGAAGGAGTGTGCCCGGGTGCTCAAGCGCGGTGGAGTCCTGTTGGCAGGGTTTGTGAACCCCGTACTCTACCTGTTTGACCAGAAGAAGATCGACGTGGGCATTTTGGAAGTGCGTCACCGCCTCCCGTACTCAGACCTCACCAGCATCCCGGAATCGGAACGCAACGCTTACATTCGCGCAGAGGAAGCGCTTGAGTTCGGGCACACGTTGACAGACCAGATTGGCGGTCAGATCGATGCCGGTTTCGCAGTTACCGGCTTCTACGAAGACCGCTGGGAGGGACAGCCGCCGGCGGAATACACCGACACCTACATCGCTTCAAGTGCGGTTAACATCCGGCATTTGCAATAAGGAATTGTTGCGGTTTTTGAGGATTCGGAAAGCTGGATTACAATTGATGGAACTGTCTCTTGGACAGTTCACCCGGTTTGCACGGAGAAGTTCAGGACCATTAGGGACGCCTCCTTGCCAGAGGGTAGTGGAAGAAGTTACATGTAGTCTGCAAAGGAGCATCAGAACATGGCGTATGCGCACACAAACTCCAAGGGCAGAACGTACTATCTGCATTCAAAGGAAACGACGCTGCGTAACGGACGACAACAGACCCTTTACTTCTTCGCCAAGGAAGAGAAGGAGGGCAGCCTTGCGGCAGTTCCGGAGGGTTACGAAGTCTCCGAGAGCAAGAACGGCCTACCGGTATTGAAACGCGCCAAATAGATCTGAAGACTTCGCTATGCCTGAGCCAATGCTGATGTTAGCGCAGGCCCTGCAATATGGCTTTTGACCTAACGATTGAAGAAAAGATTGACCGGACTCCACCGCCTCTGCGTGCAATCATCGAAGATTTCCGCAGTATGGAGCCGCGGGAGCGGCTGGAGTCTCTCCTCGATTTCGCCTTGAGTATGCCGGAGCTTCCCGGCTTTCTTCACGACGCCCGCGATCAGATGGAGCAGGTCCATGAGTGTCAAACGCCGATTTTCGTCTTCACGGACATCGTAGACGCCGGCGTTCACGTCTATATCGACGTTCCCAAAGAGTCACCTACTGTTCGAGGCTATGCTGCCATCGTTCAGGAGGGGCTGGAGCGGGCGTCGCCCGATACGGTTCTGCATACACCGGACGACATCCATTATCTGCTCGGACTTCACGAGGCGATTTCTCCGCAGCGGATACGCGGATTGCATGTCCTCATGGCCTATTTGAAGAGGCAAGTCACAGCCCGAATGGCGCAAAGTGAATAGTGCCCTAACCGACGTTCAGGGCATTCTGGTTGGTCATTGGTCGGATCCAGCCAATGGCACCGGCTGTACGGTCGTTCTGACCCCTGAAGGGAGTTGCGGCGGCGTAGACGTGCGTGGTTCCGCCCCGGGTACGCGGGAGACGGCCTTGCTCGATCCGGTGAACCGCGTGAACCGTGTCCACGGCGTGCTTCTGAGCGGAGGCTCGGCCTACGGCCTGGGAGCCGCGCATGGAGTCGTCAGCTGGCTGGCGGAGCGTGGGTATGGCTGGTACACGCCCGCAGCGCCTGTACCGATAGTGCCGGCCGCAATCCTGTACGACCTGGGATTTGCAGGATCGGCCGTCTATCCTACACAGGAAGACGCCTTTGCGGCCTGCGACGCGGCCGCTGACGACGACCTGAGCCGCGGTTCGGTCGGCGCCGGCGTTGGCTGCACCGTCGGCAAACTCTTCGGCATCGATCGTTGTACGAGGGGAGGGCTGGGTCAGGCTTCGACTGTTCTGCCCGGCGGAACTGTCGTATCGGCGCTTGTTGCAGTCAACGCAGTCGGGGATGTCGTGGACCCGATGCGGGCCCAGTTGGTGGCCGGGGCCCGTGATCCTGAGAGCGGCGAATTGGCTGACAGCCTCAAGGTAGCTGCCGACTCATTTGACTCCTTCCTCTTTCGACCTTCTGGCCCAAACGCTGACCGGACCACTTCTTCCCCCAACCACTCCAATTCGGAAAGCAGTCACACCGTTCAGGACAACACAACCATCGGTGTAGTCGCCACGAATCTCAGTCTCTCCAAGACAGATGTGACCAAGTTGGCGCAGATGGGGCAGACCGGAGTCAGTCGTACAACCCGACCGGCGCATACTCTCTATGACGGCGACTGCCTGTTTGCTCTCGCTACTGGGACTCAGGAGGCGCAGGTTGAGTTGAGTATGCTGGGCGCCGTTGCTGCGGAGGTCGTCGCAGCCGCCGTTCTGGACGGCGTTCTCAACGCGACGGCCGCTCACGGCGTACCGGCCGCCTCGGAAGTTACCCCGCGCCGGCTTACCGGATAACTCTCTTCTCCCTCTGGCCGACCAATTGAGCTTAACCGTGTTCGAGGACGGGGCCGTCCAGACACAGAACGCTGCCATTCAGCTCGCAGGATCCGCAGATCCCTATTGCGCAGCGCATGTAGGCTTCCCAGGAAAGCTGGCGCGCGATGTTTCGCTCTTCGCCTAAGCTGTCGATTGCTGTGAGCATTCCGTGCGGCCCGCAAGCGCACAGCAGATCGGTTTCTCCGCAGTTCAAGGAGTTCGACAGAAGATCGGTGACAAGCCCCCTGGACCCCGCGCTGCCGTCCTCGGTGCAAGTTAGCACTTCAATCCGAGTGGCATTGCTCTTCGCCTCTCTCCGTAGGGCGTTGAAACGATCAACATAGAGCAGATCCGCACCCTCGCCGGCGCCAATGATGACTGTCAGTTCCTCCAGTTGCCGGCGCCAGGCGCGCGCCAGCCACAGCAGGGGCGCCACGCCGTATCCTCCTCCGACGAAAGTGGCTCGCAGGCCGGGGCCGGGAAGTCGAAAGCTCGTTCCGAACGGGCCGCGAATCCAGATCAGGTCGCCGGGACCCATCCCATGAAGCAGATTGGTGAAGGGCCCGACCGCGGTGACCATCAGGGTTACCGGGTCGGAGGCGACAAGTGAAAAAGGCTTCTCATCGAAACGGGGGAGCCAGGCCATGACGAACTGCCCAGGAAGAGCGTTCAGGTTGAGATCGAGGGTGAAAGTCTTGGTGCGGTAGTTGTCGGTTTCGACGGAGAGAATCTCAAAAGGGGCAGGTAGGCTCAGAGCTCCGGACTGTGCAGACCGGTCGAAAAAATTACTCATTTGCACACCATCAGGCGCGCCGCCGTGTAAGTTTCTTCAGGCCCGTTTCAGAATGACGACGGGGATAACGCGGTCAGTCTTGGCCTGGTAGTCGTTGTACTGCGGCCAGATCTCTGCCATCATTTTCCACAGAGCCGGCTTCTCCTCGGCCGAGGCGGTGTGGGCCGTAGCGTCGAAGACATCGGCGCCAACCCGCAGCTTGACGGCCGGCGTCTCGACCAGATTGAGATACCAGGAGGGGTGATGAGTGGCGCCGCCGCGGGAGGCGACGATGACGTATGTCTCCTCGCCTTCAACTCTGCCGTAGATGAGAGGGGTCGTTCGGGCCTCTCCCGTGCGCCGTCCGGTTGTCGTCAGTAGCAAGGTGGGGACACCGTTCCAGATATGGCCGTCTTCGCCATTGGATTCCAGATAGCGGCCGATGTGCTCCTTTACCCAGCCCGGAACTTCTCGTTCTGCCATGACTGTCTTCTCCTGAATCGTTTGTCCTTGTCCGAGTTCTTGAATCCTTGCAATTCAGTCTAACATAGCGAAGCCTGTTTTGCACGGTCCTGCCACTTTTTTTCTTCTTGCAATCGTGGCGTACAAGCGTTATCCTCATCTGCGATCAGGTTTGAAACCGCCAAGGAGGGTATCATGATTCTTTCCCCTGCCCAAGTGGAAGCATACAAACGCGACGGCTTTATCGGGGCAATCGATGTAATTGAAGGACCCCAGGTATCCGATTACCGTGAGGCCTTCGATGATCTGGAGTCCCGGGTTGGTAAGGAAACGGCTCAGATTGGACTGGTCGACTACCATTTCGAGGAGGAGTTCATTTGGAGGCTGGCCACGCACCCAACGATACTGGACACAATTGAAGCCCTGATAGGGCCAAACGTACTGCTGCTGGCTACCCACTTCTTCAACAAGTACGGTGAAGGCGATGAAGCCGAGGCATTTGTCGCTTGGCACCAGGACGTTACCTTCTGGGGCCTTGAGCCGCCAACGGCAATCACTGCCTGGTACGCAGTCGATGACAGCGACGTGGAGAACGGTTGCATGCAAGTGGTCCCCGGCACGCACGTCTCTGGAGTCGTCGAGCACGGCAAGGCCGAGCAGGCTGGAAATCTTCTCAGCATCAACCAGGAGGTTCATGTTTCGTCGGCGGAAGCGGCGACCGCCGTCGATCTTCCGCTGCATGCCGGTCAGATCTCGATTCACGACGGCACGCTCATCCACGGCAGTCTGCCGAACCGGTCGGACAGGCGCCGCTGCGGGCTCACCCTGCGCTACGTACCGACAATCGTCAGGCAGGCTGAGGACAACTCTTTGCATGGCCGCTGGAAGCCGGTCCTAGTACGGGGCAAGGATGAGGAAAACAACTTTGGCGAGTTCAAGACCCGTTGGCAGTGAGGACTTGACCGATGCCCGGGGTGCGGCCCAACGTCGTCTTTGTCCTCACAGATGACCAGGGCTACGGCGATCTGTCTTGCCACGGCAACCCGATTCTGAAGACGCCTCACATTGATGCCCTGCATGCAGTCAGCGTGCGACTCACCAACTACCACGTGGGCCCCACCTGTGCGCCTACCCGGGCGGGTCTCTTGACCGGCCACTATGCCAACAGCACAGGCGTTTGGCGGACCAGCGGCGGACGGTCGCTTCTGCGGGCCAATGAAGTTAGCATGGCCGACTACTTCAGTAGAAGCGGCTACGCCACCGGCATCTTTGGAAAGAGGCATCTGGGCGATAACGCGCCTTACCGCCCTCAGGATCGCGGCTTCGAGACCGTGGTCGTGCACGGAGGGGGCGGGGTCAGCCAGACGCCTGACTATTGGGGCAACAGCTACATCGATGACAAGTACTGGGACGGGTCGAACTTCACGCGCTACCAGGGTTACTGCACGGATGTCTGGTTTCAACAGGGTTTGAGGTTCATTGAGCGTAACAGGCACAGGCCCTTCTTTTGCTTCATACCCACCAATGCCCCCCACGCGCCCCATCTGGTTGAGCCCAGCTACAGCGATCCATACCTGTCCGCGACGCCCCACGAAACTCGGGCCAAATTTTACGGAATGGTAGCCAGGATAGATGAGAACGTGGGAAAACTGCGGAGCCGGCTTAAAGAAATGGCGTTGGAAGAGAACACAATCTTTATCTTAATGACGGACAACGGGTCCTCAGGCGGCTTGGATGTCGACGAGGACCACTTTGTCATCAACGGTTACAACGCCGGCATGAGAGGAAAAAAGGCCTCTGAATATGATGGCGGGCATCGTGTGCCCTTCTTCATGCACTGGCCCGCAGGAGGACTCGACGTTGGCCGGGATGTGGACTTGTTAACTGCCAATATAGATATTCTGCCGACGCTGATCGAGGTGTGCGATCTGGGGACGCCTTGCGAGACCGAGTTCGATGGGCGTAGTCTCGTCCCGCTGTTGCGCAACTCGGAGGCCACAGAGGGAGAGGTGTCTGGCGTAGATAATGGCGCCGGGAAGGCCAACGCTGAGTGGCCGGAGCGTGCGATTGTCACCGATACCCAGCGGCTCCCGCGTCCCGTCAAGTGGCGCAGAAGCGCGGTAATGACCGACCACTGGCGGCTGGTGAACGGGGTTGAGTTGTACGCCATCAAGGAGGATCCGGAGCAACGGTTCGACGTGGCGGCAGATCATCCCGGCACTGTTGCTGAGCTGCGAGAAGCATACGGGACATGGTGGCAGAAGGTATCGCGCCAGTTTGACGAGGAGATTCCGATTCCCATTGGAGGGCCGGAATCGAGCAGTCTTCGTCTCAACACCTATGACTGGCACAACGGCCGCGAAGCAGAGTGGGAAGGCGCCTGGAACCAGTGCCTGGTACGTCAGGGACCTGTATGCAACGGCTACTGGGAAGTGGACGTTGTTGAGGCAGGCGCCTATCGCCTTACGCTGCGGCGCTGGCCGGAAGAGGAAGACGCGCCGATCACTGGTGGCCTGGAATCCGGAAAGCCGGTTTCCTGGACAGAGCTTCGAATCGATCCGGATGAAGAAGCCGCTGTCGGCGCGTCGTGGAAAGACCGGATCCGGTGGGGCGGCGGCGTAGCGCTGCCTGTTCAACGGGCTGGGATCTCAATTGCCGGTGAGGAAGCTTGGAAGTCGGTCGGTCTCTTCGACAACGGTGCGGAATTTGAGCTGACTGTCCCGGCGGGCGGGACACATTTGCAGACCTGGTTTGAGCTGGAAGATGGAAGGTCGTTGGGGGCCTACTATGTCTACGTCGAGAAGATGGACTAGAATGCAGATATGCGTCTACTCTCCTCCTCCTTGGCCCGACTTCGCATAGAGCAACAGCCCCGGGCAAGTAGAGAAGTATTTGGCGACTGAGAGTTCAGTTGTAGGGCCTGTACGGACCTTGTGCACACCAGGCGGCTACCGCGTGAAATTCGTGTAGGGAGAGCAGCATGGCTTCGGATCAACCGAATGTGGTCTTCGTCCTTACAGATGACCAGGGATACGGAGATCTCTCTTGTCACGGGAATCCCGTGGTCAGGACGCCTCATTTGGATGAGCTGCACAACTGTAGTATTCGCTTGACCGATTACCATGTCGGTCCGACTTGCGCGCCGACGCGAGCCGGTCTGCTCACCGGTCACTATGCAAACAGTACGGGGGTCTGGCACACGATCGGGGGCCGGTCGCTGCTGCGGTCCGACGAGGTCAGCATGGCCGACTATTTTCGGCGCAGCGGTTATGCCACCGGAATCTTCGGCAAGTGGCATCTCGGTGACAATGCGCCGTACCGGCCGCAGGACCGAGGCTTCGAGACGGTAGTCGTTCACGGCGGCGGCGGAATCGGTCAGACGCCTGATTACTGGGGCAACAACTATTTTGATGACAGCTATTGGAATGGGGAACAGCATACCCGCTACGAGGGTTACTGCACCGACGTCTGGTTCCAGGAGGCGCTGAAGTTCATTGAGAGGAACCAAACGGAAAAGTTTTTCTGCTATATCCCTACCAATGCGCCCCATTCGCCACACCTGGTCGACCCGGCCTTTAGCGATCCCTATCTGACTTTGACCCCGCACGCGGAGCGCGCCAAGTTCTACGGCATGGTTGCCAATATTGATGAAAATGTGGGCGGGCTGCGGCGCAGGCTGGCGGAGTTGGGTCTGGATGAGAACACTATCTTCATCTTTATGACCGACAATGGTTCTGCTGGCGGGGTTGAGGTGGATGAACGACATTTCGTGACCAGCGGGTTCAACGCCGGGATGCGCGGGCAAAAAGGATCTGAGTATGACGGCGGACATCGAGTCCCGTTCTTTCTCCACTGGCCCGCGGGCGGGTTCAATGCGGGACGGGACGTGGACGAAGTAACCGCAAATGTGGATGTGCTGCCGACGCTGATCGAGCTGTGCGGGCTGGACAACAGTGAATCCGACAGTTTTGACGGACGGAGTCTTGCGCCCCTTCTGCAACCTGGCGAAGGAGAGCAGGAGGTCTGGCCCGATCGGGCCCTGGTGACAGACTCGCAGAGACTGACCTATCCGGTCAAATGGCGAAAGAGTGCGGTCATGACTGGCGGCTGGCGGCTCGTGAACGGGCGGGAGTTGTATGCCATCAAGGAGGATCCGGAGCAACGGCAGGACGTTGCCGCGACGCACGCCGAAGTCGTCTCTGAACTGCGTCATGCTTACGAGTCGTGGTGGGACAAAGTCTCGCGCCAGTTTGATGAAGACATACCAATCGCAATCGGGGGACCGGGTGCCCGTCACACCCGGTTGAATACGCACGACTGGCGCAACGAGGACTGCGACTCCGCATGGAACCAGAGTCTTGTCCGCCAGGGCCATATTTGCAACGGCCACTGGGAGGTCGAGGTCGTCGAGGCCGGAAACTATAGTTTCACCTTGCGCCGCTGGCCAGAGGAAGAAGGATCTGGCGTACGGGAGGGTCTGCCAGGGGGCGAGCCAAAGGCGTTCAGGGATATCGCTATCCAGCCAGTTCAGGAGGGCCAGACGGGTGAGGCCCGCGAAAGCCAACTTTCTCTGAAAGAACGAATCCCCTGGGGCGGGGGCGTTGCCTTGCCCGTGTTCCGAGCCCGCATTTCGATCGCAGGTCAAGAAGCCAGCGGGGAAGTTGCACATGAAGACGTTGGGGCGCGTTTCGAACTGTCGCTGACTGCGGGCTGCACGCACCTGCAGACGTGGTTCGAAACAGAGGACGGCGATGAGCTGGGTGCTTACTATGTCTATGTGGAGTGGTTAGGGCCGTAGTTGAAAGTGTCTTTGTCTGAGTGAGTAGTCGACCAAAGTGAGTCAAAAATGGGGACTCAAGTAACCACTGTATTTTCAGTTTGAAACGCGATGGCCGACATGTCCCCCGCTTGAGACAGAAGGGGGCCGTCGTACAATCAACCGTTGAGGGAGAAAAGAAATGACGCAATTGGAGGGCCAGAAGCTTGCCATACATGGCGGCGCCCCTGCAAAACAGAGTCCGGACCCGCCGATGTATCCGGGTGGCATGGCGATTGCAGAAGAAGAGGAGGCCCAGGTCCTTGAAGTCCTGCGTGCGAAAAGACTCTTTCGCTACTACGGTCCCGGCGAGGCGGACTCTAAAGCGACGCAGTTGGAGAAAGCCTTTGCCGAAAAGAAGGGCTCCCAACACTCGGTCGCGGTCACTTCCGGCACGGCCGCGCTTGTCTGCGGACTGCACGGTATTGGTATCGGGCCGGGCGACGAGGTGATCGTTCCGGCGTACACCTGGATCGCTTCAGCATCGGCGGTCGTCGCGGCCGGCGGCATCCCTGTGGTCGCTGAGGTGGATGAGACTCTGCTGATGGACCCGGAGGACGTTGAGCGGAAGATTACTCCGCATACAAAGGCGATCATGCCGGTGCATATGCGCGGCGCGCCCTGCCCGATGGATGAGCTGATGGCGCTGGCGAACCGGCATGGGCTAAAGGTAATCGAGGACGTTGCACAGGCTAACGGGGGCAGCTACAAGGGTCAGCCATTGGGGACGTTTGGAGACGTGGGCTGCTTTAGCCTCCAGTTCAACAAGATAATTACCTCCGGCGAGGGCGGGATGGTGGTCACCGACGACGAGCAGGTGTGGAAACGCGCCAACATGTTTCATGATGTGATCGGCGCACTGCAGCTCAAATTCAATGTGGAAGAACTGCTCTGCGGCGTCAATTTTCGAATGCCCGAGCTGCTAGCTGCAGTGGCGCTGCCCCAGCTGACCCGGCTGGACGGCCTGATCGATGACATGCGGCATCGTAAACAGATGCTCAAGGCAGGCATGGCAGATGTGACCGAACGCAAAGGCATAAACTTCCGCGAAATGGCGGATCCGGATGGGGACACTGCGGTCTGCGCCATATTCTTCATGGAAAGCCCGGAACAGGCCGAATCCGTGTCGGAGGCACTGCGCGCCGAAAACATTGGCGCCGGCACACTGTATTCGCCTGACCAGATCGACTACCACGTCTATGCGCACTGGGTCCCGATAATCAACCAACGGACCTGGACAGAAGCCGGTGGTCCATGGCGATGGGCGCAGCGGGAGATCGAATACCGGCAGGACATGTGCCCGCGGAGCCTTGATCTGCTCGGCCGGGCCGTGCACCTGAATGTCAGCCCACTGCTGTCCAACGAAGACATCGAGGAGACCGTCGAAGGACTGAATAAAGTGCTGGAGGAACTGGCGTAACCTTTACAACATCCAGCCGGAAGTTCACAGGCTGATCTGTCGGATGGAAGGGGCGGCGCGTCTGCGCCGTTCACACAAAAGGCCAAGGAGGAATATACCATGGCTAACGGTACAGGGTTTTCCAGACGCAGTTTTCTAACTCGAACGGCCGCGTTGGCAGGTGTGGCAACGGTCGGCGCGGGGCTGTCGGCCTGTGTTCCGGCCGCACCGGGGGCCGCCGACGAAGGCGGGGAAGCGATGATGGAGGTCGTCACGCTGACGATGTGGAAGGGCCCCCATAAGGCTGCCGGCGACGAGACCAAGCTCTGCGCCCAGCCCACACTGGACGTGCTGGAGGAGATGCATCCTGAGATCAAAGTCGACTTCAGCGAGGTCCCGTGGGGCCAGTACAACGAGAAGTTCGTAGCCGCCTTCGCGGCCGACCAGGGGCCGGATGTGAGCTACCAGACGGAGTCGTTCCCGCGCTTCGTCAACTCCGGTCACATCATGCCGCTTGACGATAGGATTGCCTCTAGCGGTTTCGATCGCTCATACTTCTATGAGAGGGCTTGGCAGCCTGGCACCTATGACGGCACGACCTACTCCTTCCCGTGGATTATCGGCGGCTCCAACCTGTTCTGGAACAAGGACCTGTTTGAACAGGCTGGTCACGACCCCGACACGCCTCCGGATACTCTGGATGAGTTTCTTGCCATTTCGAAAGACATCACCGCCCTGGGCGACGATATCTACGGTTTTGCGACTCATCCTAAGGGCTGGCACGAGAACGGCCAGTGGCCGCGCCGCTTTGGCGGGCACTGGTTCAACGACGATCTGACCGAGTGTATCGTCAACTCAGAAGAAGCATACGAAGGCTGGAACTTCTTCAATTCGCTGTTTCACGACTACGAAATCGCGATGCCGGGGGCGATTTCGGGACAGGAGCCGGGTGTCGGCGGCTACTTCCGCGACGACAAAGTGGGCATGATCACCGCCCAGAACGTCTTCGCCAACTCTGTCCGCAGCGAAAAGCCCGAGTTCCGACTCGGCGCCGCGCGCATGGCAACCGGCCCGGCGGAAGGCGCCCGCGGGCGTTCATGTTATGGTGGCGTCGGTATGCTGGCGATTGCCGCCAAGACCGAATATCCTGACGAGTCCTGGCAGGTCATCGAGACCCTTGTCACCCCCGATCTGCTGACGTCGTGGATCGGCTGCCTGGGATTCATGAGTGTGTCGCCCCACGTCAATTTCTATCCTGATGATCCGGTACTGACAACCGCCCAGACGACACTTGAATACACCTTCTTCTGGCCGTATCGCGGCTGGATCTTCAAGTTCTGGGACATTGAAGGCACTTCGATCGAGTCGTTCGTCCTCGGACAGCGCACCGTCGAAGAGGCAATTGAGGACATGGTCATTCAGATTAACGACATGCTCCGTGAGGAAGAATGATAGTAGTCGCAGGTTCTTGATGAGAACGGGCTGCCGCGTTTCTGAAAAACCGCACGCAAAAGCAGTAAAAAAAATTAAAAATATTCAGTGGGCACAACCCCACCAGGGGAGATTAAATGGGACTAAA
>VXRG01000028.1:0-22875 GCA_009838625.1 Caldilineaceae bacterium SB0664_bin_27 | reverse complement strand
TTTGTGGCTGATTTTTTTTTTTTTTTTTTTTCTGTTTTGTTTTTTTGTTTTTGTTGGGGGGTTTTTTTTTTCCCCCCCCCCCCCCCCCCCTGCGCTGTAAATCAATTTCATTCTTGCCTGTGAGCCCTGCCCGCCAAGGGAAGTGAAATGGCTACTACATCTGCTACGCCCCAGGAAAGCGGTCTGACAGACACTTCATTCTGGAAACGAGCCGGGGTCCGGCGAAATCTGAGCGCGTATGCCTTCATTCTGCCTTTCATGGCGCTATTTGTAATCTTTAACATCGGGCCGTTCTTCTGGGCTCTTTGGCTTTCCTTGCTGCGCGGCGACATTGTAGATCAGGTCAAGCCCTTCGTTGGCCTTCAGAACTACCTGAGCCTCACTACCGACGACATAACTCTCAAGGTATTCCTCAACTCGCTCCAATATACAGTGTCGGTCGTCCCCATCGCCGTCATCACCGCCCTGGCCCTGGCCTTTCTGATTGGCAATAAGCTTGTTCGATTCAAGGACTTTTTCAGGGCGGTCGTTTTCTTTCCACTTCTTGCCTCTGCCGCGGCTACAGCCCAGATCTGGAGTTACATTCTGGCTCCCCGCTATGGAGTCTTGACCTATCTGACCGGACTGTTAGGCATCCCCGAGATTTACTGGCTGTCCGACCCGGATTGGGCGCTGTATGGCATCCTTCTGATCGAATGGTGGCGGGGGATTGGTTTTCACATCATCCTCTTCCTGGCCGCCATGCTTGGGGTTCCCGAAGAGTTGCACGAGGCAGCCCGCATCGACGGAGCCAATGCCTGGCAGGTGGCAGTCAAGGTAACCATTCCACTTATGGGGCCCGTGATCCTCTTCTCAGTTGTAATGGGCACGATTTGGGCGTTTCAGCTCTTCGATACCGTTTTTGTGCTCACAAATGGCGGCCCCGTTCATGCAACCGCGACAATGGTCTGGTACATCTACAATCATGCCTTCCGCTACGGCCAGGTAGGAATGGCCGCGGCCATGGGGGTGGTGCTGTTGCTCATCATTATGCCGATCTCCTATGTGCAAATGCGCGTGCTGGGCGAAAGATAGAACTATGAACAGCGTAACTAAACCGGTGATGGTCGGCATCCGGGGGATTATCCCATGACCCGATTCAAATTTAACGGGGACTGGCGCAAGACAATCCGTGTTCTGCCCCAGGCGGTTATTGTCTACGTACTCTTGGCTGCACTGGTCATCCTGATGTTGGGGCCCTACCTCTATATATTCTCCTCATCGTTCAAAGAAACCTATACCCTCATTTCGATCCCGCCCCAGTTGATTCCTGAGGAGTTTGTCTGGGACAACTACAGTTATATCCTGACCGAGCTGCCTTTCAGCCTCTGGTTCTTCAATACGATTCTGGTTGCTTTGCTCGTAACTGTAGGTACGGTGCTAATCGACGCGCTGGCGGCCTACGCCTTTGCCAAGAAGCAGTTCTGGGGAAGGGACTTTCTCTTTGGGCTCATGCTTGCGACGATCATGATCCCCGGGGCTCTGCTGCTGATACCCGCATTTCTGATTACAAACTGGCTGGGTCTTCTTAACTCCTACGGAGGACTGATCATACCGGGGCTGGCTAACGTACTTGGTGTCTTTCTTTTACGGCAATTTATGCAGACGATTCCCGAGGAACTGGAACATGCAGCCCGGATCGACGGATGTTCCGACTTCGGCGTATTCTGGCGCATCATCTTGCCGCTGTCCGCGCCCGCCCTTGCAACGCTCTCAATCGTAGTCTTCACTTCACAGTGGAATAACCTGGTCTGGCCCTTGGTGGTTCTCAACGACAAGGATCTCTACACGCTTCCCTTGGGGCTTGCCCTGTTGCGGAGCGAATTTCAGGTCAATTACGGAATCACATCCGCTTCCGCTTTTCTGAGCGTGGTTCCTCTCGTGATCGTCTTCCTGTTCTTACAACGCTATTTCCTGGAGGGCTTGACGGTTGGAGCAGTAAAGGGGTAGTGGGATAAGACTGATTTTGCGCCATACGAAGGTCTTGTCCAGGCCAAACTCGCAGGCCCCCGGCGAAGAGGACGAAGATGACCGCATTCTCATGGACGATAGACGACGCCGGTTGGGGCGACAGCGTCCTGGTGGATTCTCTCAGAAAAACGACAGACTTTCTTCGTTCTCGCGGTCTGGGTTCAACCATATTTGCGGTGCCCAAGCCCTGGGACGAACCAATGTCGGCAGTATGGAAGGAGGCGTTGATCGCGGCCTGCCGCGCGGGGCACGACCTGCAGCCGCTTGGCCTGACCCATTCCGACTGTTACGAGTTCGGCCCGCCTGCCTGGCCTGCAACCTCCCTGCTGCCCACACTCCAACCTGAGTTTGATGAACGCAGAGAGGAGTTGATGCAGCGTTACACCGTGAAAAAACTGCGCGCCCGCGTTGAAGAGGCGAAAGAAATTTTCTTGCAGGACTACGGAATTAACCCTACCGTTTTCCGAGCGCCGTGCGGCGCCATTTCAAAGCCGATGTTCAGTGCATTGCGAGAGGCTGGCATTGGCTATCATTCGTCTGTACACATCAGCGGCAGCGGCTATTCGCATGTGCAGGAGGACGGGGGGGACGTTGCTCAGAACTGGGTCGACGATATCCCATACCGGCCCTTCCGCTGGTATGAAGGCATTGTTGAGGCGCCGATACTCAACGAGTATACCTGGCACGAGTCCGGGCAACGCAGCCATGAATTCGTCGAACTGGCCCGCCAGGACCTGGACCTCATCAGCAAGCACAGCCCGGTTGCTGTCATACTAATGCACACACACGGCAACGCCGACGACTTCGAGCACACTTTCAGGGTGATCGATGCTGTTTCGGAGCATGTGGGCCGCAAACCTGGCGCCTCTTTCGCGACGTTGGGTGAGTTGGCAGCGTCAGGCGCGCTGGCCGAAGCAGCGACGGTGAAGGGACCGGACATTCTAGAGGTGTGACGCAGGCCGAACAGGCAACAGACGCCGCCGCCCAGGCGGAACTGTCAGACGGTTTTTTCACGTGGCGTTGGAACTTTCTGTTTCCGCCATTCCATTGGGCCTCAACTGGAGAGAACAAAGATGACCGTTTATTCATGGAGTATCGACGACGCGGGTTCGGGCGGCAGCGCCATGGTAGAGTCTTTGACGCGTTCGACGGAGTTTTTCAGTTCACGCGGCCTGGGGTCTACCTGGTTCACCGTACCCAAGGGGGGCGGCAAACCCATGACGGCCGAGTGGAAGGAAGCCCTGATCGCCGCCCGCGACCTGGGCCATGACATTCAGCTTCATGGCCTGACGCACGCAGACTGCTACGAGTTTGGGCCGCCGGCATGGCCGGCTACCTCCATCTTGCCCACATTGCAGACCGATTTTGATGAGCGCCGCGAGGAGTTGATGCCCCGCTATACCGTGGAAAACCTCCGCGATCGCATTGAAGAAGGGCTGGAGATCTTTGCCATGGAGTTGGGCGTGGAGCCGAACGTCTTCCGTGCGCCCTGCGGTGCCATCTCCAAGCCGATGTTCAGCGCGCTGCGCGAGGTAGGCATCGGTTACCATACCTGCATGTACATCAGTGGCAGCGGCTACGCCCATCTTCCCCACAATGGTGGAGACCTGTCGCAGGATTGGGTCGACAACATCCCATACCATCCCTTCAAATGGTATGACGATGTGATAGAAGTCCCCATTCTGAACGAATATACCTGGCGAGGTTCAGGCCAGCGCAGCGACGAGTTCATTGAGCTGGCTCGCCAGGATCTGGACCGAATCAGCGAGCACAGCCCAATCGTTATCATGCTGATGCACACGCATGGCATAGCCGACGATTACGAGCACACCTTCCGCATGATCGACGCAGTCTCGGAGCACGTCGGGAAGAAGCCGGGCGCGTCCTTCGCCACGATGGGCGAACTGGCAGCCTCTGGGGCTCTGGCTGATGCCGCCACCGTTGAAGGACCCGACATTTTGGCCGTCTGAATCTGACTACACCAGGGACGCGAACCATGAACATTATAGTCATAATCTCCGACACCTTTCGCTACGACAACCTGTTCGATCGCGCCGCGGCGATGCCTGTGCGCACGCCGCACCTCGACCGCTTTTCGGAACGGAGCGTGAGTCTGTCCAAGCTGTATACCGGCAGTTTTCCGACGATTCCGCACCGCACGGACTTCACGACCGGGCGTGTCGGCTGGCCGTGGTATCCCTGGCAGGACCGGCGGAAGAGCAGCCCGAACCATTTGCCGGAAACTCTCAGGGGGGCCGGATATGTCAGCCAGCTTCTGGGGGACTGCCCGCACCTCGTGCGGGCGGCCTTCTTTGAAGGCTTCGACGGAGCCCACACCCTGCCCGGCCAGGAGGGAAATACCTACTTCCTCGGTATGAACCATCCCATCGAACATGCCATGGCCGACGAAAAGACGCGCAATGTCGGTAACCACTTTCAAGGCCGAAATCTGATCGACCTCCACTCATGGATCAACCGGCGTTGGTACCGGGAGATCGACCGCTTTGCCCCCCGGACGGCCGAGCTGGCGGTGGAATGGCTTGAGGAGAACGACCAGCACAGTCCCTTCTTCCTGTGGGTGGACTTCTTCGATCCCCACGAACCGTGGGATCCGCCTGAGTACATGGTGCGGCGCTACGACCCCAATTACAACGGCCCGCCGATGCTCCATCCCAACTATGGCAAAGCCAGCGACTACACCGAGGCCGAGCTTCGCAATCTGCGCGCCCACTACTGCGCGGAGGCCGAGCTGGTCGACCGGTGGGTGGGCCGCATCCTGACAAAGATCGACGACCTGGACCTCTGGCGCAACTCGATCGTAGTCTTCATGGCCGACCACGGCTTCAGTCTCGGCGAACACAACCGCACCGGGAAGTCGAACATCAGCAAGTTCGACGACCGCTATTGGCCGCTCTATCCCGAGATCGTGCACATCCCCTTTCTGGTGGCCGCGCCTGGCTTGGAGGGAGGCCGAACCGTTGATGCCCTGCTGCAGCCGGCCGACATCGCTCCGACGCTCCTTGACCTGGCGGGACTGCAAGTCGAGACGCCGGAGCCCATGCACGGGCGCTCATTCGCAGACCATCTACGAGGGGACAACACTGCTCCCCTCCGTGACTGTGTCGTGTCCGCCACCTATACGCGGCTGGAAGAAGGCAAACTGCCGCCCAATCGCGTCACGCCGATGTTGTATACGGATCGCTGGGCCTATGCCCCTGTAGGCTCCTACGGGGAAAGGCAGCTCTTCGATCTGTCGGCCGACCCACAGACGGAGACTAATCTGGCCGAAGACCATGGCGACGTTGCCGACGACCTGAATGACGCGTTTTTCCAGGAACTTCGTGGGCTCGATGCCCCGAATGAAGCAGTAGAGGCCTGGCGGACTTAGGATTGCCGGGCCGTATACCTTCTCCTTTCAGCCCGTCTCCAAGCGCGGCCCGGACTTACAAACGCGAATCATAGCGCCCGCAATTTGGATATGACAATCGATAAAGGTTATTATCCTTGCGTTAGCGCAAGAGACCCCCAGACGCGCGCCCGTTTTGACGAATGTTGTAACCCTTTAATCCACTTTCTTACATGGAGGGATGACTGAATGGACACCCAGAAGATGCTTTCGCGCCGCCGCTTCCTGCAGGTTTCCGGCTTGGCAACAAGCGCGGCCCTGCTTGCGGCCTGCCCCGCTCCCGCAGCTGCCCCGGCAGCCGACAGCGGCGACGGCGAAATGATGATGGAGAAGAAGAAGCTGGAAGCCTGGTCCCGCATGACCGACCTGGCGCAGGAGTCGATTAAAGAAATCATCGACATCTACAACGAAAAGAACACGATGGGCGTAGAGGTAGAGTTTGTTTACATCGCCCGCACGGCCGGCAGCCAGGCAGATGAGAAGCTGCTGACCGCCGTTGCCGGTGGCACGCCCCCAGCGCTCCACTATGCCGACCGCTTTACGGTTCCCCAGTTCGCCCACGAGGGTTTCTTCACTGACATCACCGACTTCGCCGAAGCCGCCGGTGTCACCAAGGAACTCTACTTCGACTTCGCTTGGGACGAGACTGTCTACAAGGGCGGCATCTACGCGCTTTCCTTCGACACCGACACTCGCGCCCTCTGGTACAACATGGACATCATGGAAGAGGCCGGTGTTGACTCCATTTCGCCGCCGTCCAACCTGGACGAGCTGCGGGCGGCCACCGAGGCGCTGACCGTGCGCGACGATACGGGCGCAGTCACCCGCTACGGCTTCAACCCCATCTATGACCAGGCCTGGCTCTACACTTGGGGCTTTGGCTTCGGCGGCTCCTTCCAGGACGACGATCGTCGCATCACCTTCGCCCATCCCCAGAACATCGAGGCCATGCAGTTCGTCAAATCCTTCATCGACGAGATCGGCGTAGAGGACATCGACGCCATGCTGGCCGCCTGCGCCGGCGGTAACTGCCGCGGCGAGAACGACTACTTCTGGACCGGCCAGAGCGCCATGACCTGCAGCGGTAACTGGAAGGTTGCCCAGCACCACCGCTACAAGCCGGACACCAACTACGGTGTCGTGCCGATGCCGGGCCCCGACGGCCCCGCCCCGCACGCAAGCTGGGCCGGTGGTTGGAGTTGGGCCGTACCCTTCGGCTACGACGATGTAGAATCCGCGTTTGACGCCTGCTTCTACCTCTGCGGCCCCGAAGGCCAGCTCAAGTACAACAAGGACACCTTCCACATTCCGACGATTAAGTCGGCCGCCGAAGACCCATTCTTCCGCGAAGACCCGCTGCACGCCGTCTTCATGGACCTGCTGCCCGTTTCCCATGCCCGCCCGCCGATTCCGTTGGGCTCCAAGCTGTGGGACCTGCAGGTCAAGGCCTTCCGCGACGAGATTCCGCACGGTCTGAAGACCCCTGAGGAAGCTCTGATGGACATCGACGAAGAAATTAACTCCGGTCTGGAAGAGATTGGCTTCTTCAGCTAGTCGAACCATCGTCAACCGTACCTCTGAGTGGTTTGCAGTTCGGCATCTGGCGCAGAGAGCACCGGTATCCGAACACGACATGATACTGTAGAGAAGGGTAGCGGCTCACAGGGGCCGCTACCTGACTTCTACCATTTGGATGCCGGCAGAACTACCCGGCACTTAGAACCCTGCCATGGCTACTGCCACCGCTACAGCAAACCTGCCCCGCCGAAAACTGTCACAGGGAACGCGGCATACGATAAACGGGCTGCTCTTTGCCTCGCCCTGGATCTTCGGCCTGCTCGTCTTCTGGATCTATCCGACACTGGCTTCAGCGTTCTACAGCTTTACCAAGTACAACGGCGTCAGAAACCCAACATTTACCGGGCTCGCCAACTATATTGAACTGTTCACAAAGGATGAGGAGTTCCTTGCGGCCGTTTACAACACCGTCTATTTCGCGGTAGTTTCAATCCCGCTGGCCATAATATTCGCCTTTGGCCTCGCGATGATGCTGAACGCCAAAATACGGGGACAGGTCGTCTACCGCACCATCTACTTCCTTCCTACCCTGGTACCTGAAGTGGCCTTGGCGCTGGTATGGATCTTCATATTCACCCCGCACAACGGTCTGATTGCAGCCCCCTTCAGGGCCTTCGGGTCGCGCGGCCCTTGCTGGCTGACCTGCGCTGAGTGGGCAAGGCCGACCCTCGTTTTGCTCGCCCTCTGGATTATCGGGCAGCAGATCATTCTCTATCTCGCCGGCCTGCAGGATGTTCCACAAGACCTGTACGATGCCGCCGATGTGGACGGCGCCAACTTCCTGTCGAAGTTCCGCAATGTTACTGTCCCGATTCTGACGCCCGTGGTCTTCTTCCATCTGATTACGTCAGTAATTGGCGCCCTGAACTTCTTTGCGATCCCTTACATAATGACTGGAGGTACCGGCTTTCCAGCCAATTCAACCCTGTTCTATTCAATCTATCTCTATAAGAACGCGTTCCACTACCTCGAAATGGGCTATGCTTCGGCAATGGCATGGCTGCTCTTCATGTTTACCTTGGTTGTAACCTTGATCATCTTCCGGTCGGCCCGTCTGTGGGTCTTTTATGCAGGGGGCGAAGACTGAGATGGCTGTCGAAAGTCAGCAGGTCCAGGCAGATTTTGCGCGAGACCACGCCAGGCGTGTCATGGCCAGGCGTCTTCGGGGATTCGGCCGCAGCATCCTTATCCACGCCAGCCTGATCCCGGCGGCCTTTGTTTTCACTTTGCCCTTTCTTTGGATGCTGTCTACTTCGCTAAAACCCGATGTTCAGTTCTACGCCTACCCACCTGTCGTCATTCCCTCTCCCTTTCAGTGGTCGAACTACCCTGATGCGGTAAAGTTCATCACATTTTTCCTCTATCTTCGCAACACATTGACGATCGCCGTTCTTGCGACGATAGGCGTGCTGATATCTTCGTCGCTGGTCGCCTACAGCCTTGCTCGTATTCCTTGGCGGGGTCGTAACTTCCTGTTCATCCTGACGATAGCAACTCTGATGTTGCCCTTCCAGGTCACGATGATTCCTCTGTTTATTGTCTTCAAAAACCTCGGCTGGGTGAACTCGTGGCTCCCTCTCATCGTACCGCATTGGTTTGGGGGCGCACTTTACATCTTCCTGCTTCGTCAGTTCTTTATGACGATCCCGATGGAGCTGTCGGAAGCGGCCCGTATTGACGGCGCCAACGAGTTGAAGATCTACTACTCCATTATCCTCCCTCTCTCCAAGCCGGCTCTGGCAACGGTCGCAATTTTCGAGTTTATCGCCCGCTGGCGCGACTACATAGGGCCCCTGATCTATCTGAGCGATCAGGAGCAGTACACGCTGTCGCTGGGCATCTACGAATATCAGACCCAGTATGGCGCTGAATGGGGCCTGCTCATGGCTGCTTCTGTGCTGATTACGCTGCCGATTATTCTCCTCTTCTTCTTCTTGCAGAAGACGTTTGTGCAAGGCATCGCCTTAACCGGTATCAAGGGCTAGCTCGGAAGAACGGCCCTGAATGCGGTGCCGGTCCCCTGCAACGTTGTTGCGGTTCTCTCCAAAATTCGCTACCCTGTTCGCGAAGCTCTCCCCTTCAACCATCCCGCTCGCAGAGATATTGACTCAGTGAGGACATCGCAATGCCCATACGGCTGGCCCTGATCGGATGCGGCAGGATTTCGCGTCGCCACGTCCTGGCAATGAAGGACCTGCAGGAACGCGGACGCGGCGACTTTGTTGTGACTGCCGTATGCGATGCCAACGAGCAGGCAGCATCGGAACGCGCTGACATGTTCGAGGAGCTCCTGGGCAACCGGCCTGTCGTCTACAGCGCGCACGGCGACCTGCTCGCCCAGGCACAAGTGGACGCGGCAGACCTCTGTCTTCCTCACGGTTTCCACCACGGAATCGCCGTTGACTGCATGGAGGCCGGCCTCCATGTACTGTGCGAGAAGCCGCTGGGCATTACCATTGAAGCCTGCCGTGTGATGATCGAAGCGTCTGAGCGGACCGGACGCATCTTGTCAACGGCCGCGCCTCACCGCCGCCAGCCGGGCCAGAGGACCGTCAAATGGGTATTCGATGAGTCCGGTCTGATCGGCCAGCCCCTGAGTTTCTTCCATCAGTATCGATCATCGGCCGTTCTCCCTGGAGCGCCCGGGCAGACGGACACACGGCCCAACCCCTCGCAGCTCTGGGGCCAGCAACCGGAAGGCTCAATTGAACCGCTTCCCGATCACAAACGCTGGCGCCGCGACAAGCTCATGTCCGGTGGAGGCCCGGTGCTCGACAGCGGTTTTCATTACTGTGACTCACTGCGCTACTTCTTTGGTGAACCTGAGAAAGTCTACGCGGTCCTGCGGTCGGTGAAGTCGGGAAGGCCCGAACAATTCGGCGAACTGCCGGAAGATACTGTCTTCGTAACCTTTACCTTCAAGAACGGGATCACCGGCAGTTGGGCTTGGAGCCTCGCCGCGCCGGGCGAAGAGGCCTACGACGTCACCTTCTACGGTAGCCAGGGCTCGTTGCGAGACACGACTGCCGCCCCATTTTCGATCTTTCACCTCTTTCAGCGAACACCGGAGAAGCTGGAGACGGCGCGTCTGGAAAGTTCCGACGGATCGGTCTACACTATGAAGGATTTGGAAGCGATGCACAGGGCGTCGCTGTCGGATGAGGAAGAGGAGTTCCTCTACCCGGGCGGCGCCACAGACGGGTTTTCAATCGAGATCTGGGAGTTTCTGGAGATCCTGCGCGGAAACAGGGAGGCGCCGGAAATCGACGGCTGGGAGGGTATGCGTTCACTCGCGCTGGGCGATGCCATCTATGAATCGGGCCTGACAGGTGAAGTCGTGCTTGTCGACGATGTCCTCGATGGTTCTCGCTCCGAATATCAAGACCCGATCGACGCTCACTGGGGCCTGCGCTAGCTGGTTCTGGGAAAGACATATAGGAGGCAATTCATGTCCATCGGCATGAGTCAACAGCAGAGAGAGGAATTTGACGAAAGAGGGTTCATTATTCTCGAAGACTTCCTTAACAGTCCTGAGTTGGAAAGGCTGCTGGCGGCCATTGATGAAGTCGCGGAAGAGGTTAGAGAGGTCCAGGAACTTGGGCCTGAGGACCCCTTCGCCGTCCGTAATGCTCTCTCGCGCCATGAGGCATTTCTGGACCTGATCGATCACCCGCGCATGTTGCCGCTGGTTGTGGACGCCATCGGCTGGAACATCCAAATCCGGACCACCCACCTGGATTACCGGCCGCCCTACCCGGAGGACGTTCAACCCGGCGCCCTTGGCGTCGGAGACGGCGCCGATCAGGACATCGGCTATCGAAACCTCTCCTGGCACCCTGACCTTGCCAGCGACTCCCTCTTCATGGGGCCCTCACTTGACGGCCGGCTGCCCTTCATGGAGATCAAAGTGTTCTATGTCCTCTCGGACTTGAGCGAATCGCAAAGCGGAAACCTCTGGTTGGTTCCGGGAAGCCATCTTCGTTCGCCGAACGAGCTCCGGCAGAATGGCAGGCAGGTGGACCCGAACGAAGCTTTGGAGCTGCGGCTCAAACCCGGCGCGGCCGTCATCTGGCGCACGGCCGTATGGCACTGCGTTGGCCCCAATCTCTCTGACAGGACCCGCAAGATAATGCATGTCGGCTATCACTACCGCTGGCTGCGCCCAACCGACTACATCAGCCAGGACCAGGCATTGATCGAGCGGAGTTCACCCATACGCAAACAGCTGTTGGGGGCCCTGGCAAGCGGCGGTAATCCGCTGGGGAGTGAATCCGACTTCCATCCTTCCTCCCAGTACTGGTTGACCAAGAACGAGGACGATGTGCCGCTGCGTGCCTGGGCCGAAGCGCACGGCGTCGGCCGCGAAGGCTACTTCACCGCCCTCTGACAGGCAGTTGCTCACTGAACTGGTAACCTGAAATGGCAAACGTTCCCGGCTTTCACGCCGTGAAAGACCAGGTCTTCGCGGACTTGGGCCTGTATCAGCAACTCTCAGGGCTGTACGACGGGCAGTGGCTCTCTGGTGAAGGCCGCCCGCGTGTTGCTGTCCATTCACCCATCAACGGCGAATGGCTCGCCGATATCGCGGTCGGTGACGAGAATGACTACGATCGACTGCTTGAACGCGCCTGGTCCTCCTTCGAAGAGTGGTCGCTCGTACCCGCGCCAAAGAGAGGCGAGGTCATCCGGGCGATCGGTGACCGGCTGCGTGAGTATGTAGACAGCTTGGGCCTACTGGTAACGCTCGAGGTGGGAAAGACGCCGGTCGAGGGCAAAGGCGAAGTGCAGGAAATGATCGACATCGCCGACTTTGCCGTCGGGCTCTCACGTCAGCTGTACGGAATGACGATTGCCAGCGAGCGCCGGCACCACCGGCTGTATGAGCAGTGGCACCCGCACGGCGTCGTCGGCGTCATCACCGCTTTCAACTTTCCCTGCGCGGTCTGGTCTTGGAACGCCTTTATCGCCTCGGTCATCGGCAATGTCGTCGTTTGGAAGCCGGCGCCTGAATCGGCGCTCACAGCCATAGCCACCACCAATGTCGTCAATGACGTGCTTGACGAACATGGACTGCCGCCACTCTTCTTTCTGGCGGTCGATGGCGGCGGCGAAATGGGGCGGCGAATGAGCGCGGACCGCAGGCTGCCGCTGCTCTCATTCACTGGTTCGGTAGGAACCGGCCGGGAGGTGGCTGCCAGAGTCGGCAAGAGGCTGGGCCGCTCGATCCTGGAGCTCGGCGGAAACAATGCGGCCATCGTCACCCCGGACGCTGACATGGAGATCGCCCTTCGCGGGGTCGCTTTTGGCGCACTCGCGACCGCCGCCCAGCGCTGTACGACGACCCGCCGCCTTATCCTTCACGAGAGCCTTTTTGACAGCTTCCTTCCCCGTCTGGTTGAAGCCTACACTACCGTAGGTGTGGGAAGCCCGTTGGATCCGGACGTGCTCGTTGGTCCTCTGATTAACAAACGGGCCGTTGAGAGCTACGCAGCTGCTATCGGGCAGGCGGAAAAAGCCGGTGGACGTGTGCTGGTGGGAAACGCTCGCTTGGAGCTGGCGGGACTGGAAGGCGGGAACTATGTGGCGCCAACCCTGATCGAAGGGCTGCCGCCGGATTCGGCTATCGTCGCTGAAGAGACCTTTGCGCCGATTCTATATGTCCTTGGCTATGGAGATCTGGATGAAGCCTTCGCTATCCACAACTGCGTGCCCCAGGGTCTGTCATCTGCCATCTTCAGCAACAATTTGCGTGAGGTTGAGGCCTTTCTGAGCGTCGTGGGCAGCGACTGTGGGTTGGCCAGTGTCAATACCGGCACGGCCGGCGCGGAGATCGGCGGGGCGTTCGGCGGCGAAAAGGATACCGGTGGCGGCAGGGAGAGCGGTTCCGACGCCTGGAAGGCCTACGCCCGGCGTCAGACGGTAACTGTGAATTACGGAGTCGAGCTTCCTCTTGCCCAGGGGGTCACATTCGACGTGAACTAGAGTACCTGGCAGTATTCCTCGCAGAAACTTGGAATCACCCAACTTCGAATTCTGTCGTTACGACAGTCGTCTCCGCAATACCGTATGCAGGCCGGCCCATGTTCGTAATTTTGAATCGACTCGGTTGCACTGGCTCTTGCCGGTTCCACCCAAGGGAGGCAGCTTCGCGCTCTTCTGATTCTTCCCTTAGCGTGCTCGTACAGCAAGCCTCCGGGAACCAACGCTAATTGCCGGTAGGGTACCTTCTACCTTGGGCTACAGCATGGATACGTTCGACCGGACCCCCCAAGGGCACAAGAATGGCTTCGAAAGTCGTGGCCCCGTCTGCTGCGATTACATTGTGCTCAGGGGAGACAGTCCGGGCGGCAATGATGCGGTCCAGGGAATCGTATGCTGTCAGGATTACCTGCACATCGATAGACTCATCCTGACCGGCGTTGCGCACCGTGCCTGTGACACTGTACGAACTATGCAGCTCTCCTTCAAAACTCACGTCCTCTACAACCAGATCCCTGTAGTAACCCCCTTCATACGCTGGCACACCGCCCAGCGGGAAGATCTGGTAGCTTGCGAACTCCTTGGGGGCCTTCTCAAAGAGAATTGCAAAAGGCGCAACGCCCCCCGGATCAACGAGGTTCAGCAGAACGAAACCCTGCTCCTCTGCGAGGACTTTCTCGTCGGCGTCCAGGAGCTTGACGCCGATCTGCACCTGCTCCAGCGTGAGAGCGCTGGTATTCTCCACCTCCCCCAGGACCCAGAGTCCGCCAAGAGGCGTGAAGCTGAAATGGATCTTCTGATGAGCGAATGGAATTGGCGTCGGCGTTGGTCTGCCGCCTTCCACTCCTCCGCCGCCCGAAACACGGTACGGGATCACCAGTTGCTGGCCCTGCTGCAGTGTGCGCGGATCCAGAATGTTGTTCTCCTCCTGCAAGGCTGCAACGGTTACGCCGTACTGTTCGGCAATGACTGCCAGTGTGTCCCCAGGCGCGACCAGGTAGATGGTCGGCTCCGGAGTTGCCGTCATCGTCGCTGTTGGGGGAGGCGTAAAGGGTGCCGGTGTCGCAGTCGGGATCGGTGTCGGGCTGGGAGGAGGCGAAAAAGTCTCCAGAGGCTCGGGCGTTGGTGTTGAAGTTGGGATCAGTGTGACGACCTGCCCGCACCCCGAAAGGAAGAACAGCCCCACAACTGCTCCAACGGCAAGCATAGTTACTTTTCTTGCTGTGGCAGAAAGATAGATCATTCCTATTGACACCTGCGTTCAGGAAGTCAGTATATCACATCCTCTCTTCGTTGCCGACAGGATTCTGGTCGGATATACTACTGGAATCTCAAAGAAACAGTTGTAAATCAGGACCGAAACGGGGGAGTTGGCATGAAAGTTGCGATTCTGTCGGACAGCCACGATAACATCTGGAATCTTGAGAAAGCGCTTGCTGCCGTCTCTTCCGAAGGTTGCGACGTCATGTTGCACTGCGGCGACCTGGTAGCTCCCTTCATCGTTGCTCAGCTTGCACAGGCCTTTGAAGGCCCCATCCACGTGATAGAAGGAAACAACGACGGTGACGGAAGACTCCAGCAACAGATCGCCGCCGGCTTCCCCCAGGTTACGCTGCACGGGCCCTATGCCGAACTTGAGCTGGGCGGGCGCAAAGTTGCCCTGATTCACTATCCGGAGCCTGCGAAGCGCATTGCGCAGAGTGGCATGTTCGACCTGGTATGCTACGGCCATGACCACCAACAGCACCATGAGCGGGTCGGCGACTGTCTGTTGGTTAATCCCGGAGAGGTGATGGGCCGCTACGGCAAGCCGAGTTGGGGAATATACGACTGCTCAGATCACTGCTTTTCCCTTCGGGAGATTCAGTCTTCCGGTTCTGACTGATTCCCCTCGTCCGCATCTTCCAACGCCATCTGCCGCCCCACATCTTCTTTCCGGGAGACTACCCCTTGTTTGAGCTGGTTTTTCTTGGAACCTCGGCTTCCGCTCCTTCCGTTCATCGAGGCCTGTCCGCAGCCATGGTGATGGTGCAGGAACACCGGTTTCTTATCGACTGCGGTGAAGGCACGCAGCGCCAGATTCTGCGCAGCGGGCTTGGTTTTCGACGACTGGACAAGATTCTTCTGACCCACGGTCACCTCGATCACATTCTCGGACTGGGAGGACTTGCCAGTACGCTCGGTCATTGGGAATCTCTGGAGGAGCTGGACATCTACGGTGGCAGGCCCGCGTTGGCTCGTGTCAATCGTCTGATGGAGGTCGTGTTTGGTGTTGGCAACGTCTCTAAGGCGGGCGTAAGCCTGAATGAAATCGAGCAGGGAACTCTTTTCGAGGGGAAGGGTTTTGCCCTCTCAGCCTTTCCTGTGTCGCATCGCGGCAGCGGCTGCTTTGGGTTTACATTCGAGGAAGAGACGCGTTCGCCTTTCGACAATGCCAAAGCCGAGGCATTGGGCGTACCCGCCGGGCCTGAGCGCCGCGAGCTGGTGTCAGGGCGCCCGGTCGTCTTGTCAGACGGGCGTACCATTCACCCCGCAGACGTCCTGGGAGAACCGCAGAAGGGTGTAAAGCTTTGCTTTGTCGGCGACGTCAGCCGTACCGGGCCGCTGCATAAGATAGTTGCCGGCGCAGATCTCCTTGCGATTGAGGCGACATACCTTGAAGAGGAGCGTGAGCTCGCAAAGAATCACGGCCACATTACCGCGCGCGCTGCGGCTCGGCTGGCGCTAAATGCCGGTGTAAAGCAGTTGGTGCTTCACCACATAAGCCGCCGCTACCACGCCAGGGCGATTCTGGATGAGGCGCGGGAAGTCTTCCCCAAAACAGACGTTGCCGGAGATCTCGATCTCTTCAGGGTCCGCAGGGGCAAGCCGGTTGAGGTTCAGGTCGGACCCAAGTACGTGGTTCGCTGAGGCCGTGGAGCTCAAGGCACTTGCAAGCTACTGCGCAAATGCCCTGGTAGGCCGCCCGATATATAAAGGACAGGCCTTGTGCCTGCCCTACCAGCCCAGCCTCCCCTTCTGACCACTGACCAACTGCCCTTCCACTATCCACCATCCACTTTCCACCATCCACTATCCACCATCCACTATCCACTATCCACTATCCACTACCCACTATCCACTATCCACTGCAGTTCCGCCCTGTTCCTGCCCTTCGTGGGCACTCTGGCCTGACTCGTCATTGTTGGCAGACCAAATTGGATGCGATTGCGCGGCGCATGAGGTTAGGCTCGTAAGGTCCCGCCGGTGGCCCTCTCGACCGTGCGGATTATCCGCTGTCTGAGCCGGTTGACCTCTCTCTCCTTCAAGTTGTGGTCCATGCCCTGGTAGGTTACACGATACGCCAGAGACTTGCAGCCCACCGGCAATGACTCGCCTCGATAGATGTCGAACAGTTCCACGGACGTGAGCCTGGGGTCCCCGTCGCGTCCGCCTCCGTCTACAATCGCGTCGCGCAATCGGCGCTGCGTTACCTCCTCTTTCACGACGAAGGCCAAATCTTCCACCACCGGCGGGTAGACACTGATCGGGGCCATCTGGGAGAGGCGCCAGCTCGGCCGCACCAACGGTTCGATGTTCAGCTCCGCCAGTACCACGCGTTCGCCGCCCAGCCCAAATGCACTTCGGACCTGTGGATGCAATTCCCCGACGATACCGAGTTCCTCGCCCTGCAGTGAAATGAGCGCGCATCGGGGTCCAAACATGGTTTCGCTGATTGCGTCGTCCGCGCCGCTCTCGGGATGGGCGCTGAAGAGGTAATCGCTCTGCGCGAAACCGAGTCTTTCCAGGAGAGTTTCAACGATTCCCTTCAAATCAAAGAAGTCAAATAGCTCTGTTTCGAAATCCGTCTGTTCGGACGATGAAGGGTTCGATGGGTGCGGTTCGCGCAGACCGCGCAGCGCGATACACAATCTGCGGTCCTCCTCAGGCAGTTTCGACTCTGAGATCCCCCCATTGGCATGCCCGCCGCGCTCGGCCTGCGGTCGATATGTGCGACCGATCTCAAATACGGCCAGCCGGTCCTTGAAGCGAAGGTTGTAAGCCAGGTTCTCAAGCGCGCTCACGATCAGATTTCTTCTCAACACCCGGCGCTCCGGCGAAAGCGGATTGGTCAGCGAGATGAAACGGCTGGAGTCGCTTTCCCCTTCCCCGTCTTCCCCTTCGCCGATTGACGCGCGGCCGCGTCCTGTCCCGGCCAGTCGGGCATGATTCTCCGGCGTGGTGAGAGTGTGATTCACCGTGTCCTGCAACCCGCAACCGATAAGGATATCGCGGATGTTCTCCTCCGTTTCAAGGGGGGCGTTGCGGCGCTGAGGAGGCAGGACGGTGTCGAGCAGCGTTTCAGAGACCTTGTCGTATCCTACTACGCGGGCAACCTCTTCCGTCAGATCGGCGGGCAAGGACACGTCGAGCCGGTGCCACGGCGCTGTTGCAGAAATTACCGGTTCACCTTCAGCGAGAGCCAGTCCGAACCGGGCTCTTTCAGATGCATTTTCAGGCAGTTCGGACAGCTCCTCAACCTCAAACTCCAGCCGCTGCAGTGCAGAGCTGATCTCTGAAAGAGAAAGGTCCATGCCCAGTAGTCGCTTCACGTCGCTGCGCGAAGTGAATACCTGGACCTGAGGCTGCCGGACCGGGTAGGTATCGACCTGTCCGGGTACGACGCGTCCGCCGGCAAACTGCTGCATCAGGTCGGCTGCGCGTCGCGCGGCCACCTCGTTCAAGGAGGCCGGTACGCCGCGGGTGAAGCGGTGGCTTGCCTCACTGTGTAAACGCAGCGTCTGGGATGTGCGGCGATTGTTGATTCCGTCGAAAGTGGCGGATTCAAGCAGAATGTTCCGGGTCCCCTCGTGCACCTCCGTTTCGCCGCCGCCCATTACGCCGGCGATGGCGACCGCGCCGGCCTTGTCCGCGATCACCAGCATTGAGCGCTCGAGGTTTCGCTGTTGCCCGTCAAGCGTCTCGAGCTTCTCGCCCTCCGTGGCAGTGCGCACAATGATTGTTGGCCTGGAGTCCCCGAGTTTCTGGGCCCTGGCGACGAGAAGATCGTAATCAAATGCGTGAAGCGGCTGGCCCGTTTCCAACATCACATAGTTTGTTATGTCGACAATGTTATTGATCGGCCGCATGCCCGCACTGGACAGCCGGTCCTGCAGCCATTTCGGCGATTCTCCTACCTCTATGTCGCGCAAAACCGTTCCAGTGAAGCGCTGACACAGGTCGGAGTCGTCAATCTGGGCGGAAACGTACTCTTCGGCGCTGTCCTCCCCGCCGGATGCGTCGACGTCTTCTGGAAGGTGGAGCGAGCCGCCGGTCAGAGCTTGCACCTCTCTGGCAATGCCCCACATCGAGAGGCAGCGCGCCATATCCGGCGTCAGATCGATTTCCAGGATTTCCTCGCCCAGATAGTCGCGAAGCGGCCTGCCTACCGGCGCGTCATCAGGCAGAACGAGGATGCCTTCGTGTTCTTAGCTGAGACCCAACTACACCACCGAGCAGACCATTCCTCGCGCATCGATCACTCGTATAGTGGCAGTCTTCAGGCTGCGATGAGGACGGGGCACCTTGTCGCTGTACGCGTCGACCAGCAGCGCGCCTTCACGCGCAAAAGCCACCTTGAGAATAGGCAGGCTGCCCGCTGAAAGTGATTGGTCCTTGTACTGGAAGAGATTGGGCGCGCCGGTCACCACCCTCTGCAGCGGCTGCTCACCGGCACCTTGGGAACTCTCGTGGGCTACATCCACGAGGACCAGCCGGTCGGCGTCAGGATGTGGAAGAACGGCCGCGACCTGACCGACAACTATCTTGTCCTCTTCCCACGAGTCGCCGGTATTGGTCAGGCTCGCCTCTTCCAGGCCCGCCAGTGTCAGTCGTTCCGCCAGCTTTGGCGTGGAAATGGGGATGTCGACGTACTCCCGTAGCCAGGACAATGGGACAAGCATGGTCTGTTCTCAACTGATGGAGCGGCATAAGGCTGTTGCCTCATGCCGGCGATGGATTCCTGATTTCTGGTGATTGTAGCAGAAGACCGTCGAAAAGCGCAGAATTTCCTAGGCAAGCCGGCCGCAGGCCAAAGCACTGTGGACAAGATCGTGGGAGAGGGAACGCCAGTACCCCCAGCAACGTCGAAAGGAGTCTAGACTCCGCAGCTCCTCGGCGACTAATCCCAGTTCCTGTGCGGGTACGGTTCGAAAGCCGGCGATTTCATCCGTATCAGTCGGGCTGAACCCCTCGCTGAGACTCTGGAGATAGAAAACGTAGCTGACAAAGGAATTGATGCTGCTACCATTGATGAAGTGGCAGTCCAGCACCCCCAGGAAACGGCACACCTGGACCCTCTGTCCTGTTTCCTCCGCAATCTCACGGAAGAGCGCCCTCTCGACGGATTCTCCCCGCTCGATGCGTCCGGTTGGCAGGCGGTAGATCGGCTTTTCGTAACGGTGCTTCGTATGCAGCAGGATTTCACCGTTGATCTGCCGGATTGCGAATACCACCTCTCCCCTGCGGTTCGGATCCGCGTTCCCCCTGTAGGAGCGCAAGTAGGCGTCGGTTTCTATACAATGACGGCGGCAAAGAGGTTGCCCGTATTTGCTTGCAAGGGCTTGAACTTCCGACTGGTCAATCAAGGGCGCTACGGCAGACTGTGAAGGCATTTAGGCACCAAACGCGTCGAAGGTAGTGAGTTCCCGAAACGTACTTCCCGGTTCTGAACGTGATCTGTTGTAGAGATTGGACAATGGTGGGTCGAGTTAGAGTTCGTCGAGATCTTCGCCGATGAGCGACTGGGCCTCGGCAGGATCGAGGATTACGCCTCCGCCTTCGGCCCCACCGGGAATCCCGGCGCCTCTCGCTCCCTGCTGGGACTGGGAGGTCGAACTTTCCATCCCTCTTCGCAGATTCTGCCTGCTCTGCTGTAACCCTTCAACTTCCATCAACTGCAATCCGTAGCGGTTTTCGGGATGGAGAAGTGTGTCGATAAGGTCCAGGCCGATCTGCTGACCCAGTTGGCGGCTGTTTTGAAATGTCTTCCAGGGCGCGTGGGCAATGCGAAGGAACTCCCTTCCGGCCTGCGTGCGCATTCCGTCCAGTTTGTAAGGAATAATAGTCCTTTCAAGCCGGATAGCGAGCTGCCATTCGGCGCCAAATGGCGCTGTGATGTCCCTTCCGAGCAGAAAGTAGATCCTGTCGACGTTGCTGATCAGTTCAAACAAGGTGTCGTAGTCGACCCCTGCGGTCGGCGTACGGCGGATTTCGGCGCCCACCTGCACCGGCAATTCCGCCAAAGTGCGTCCGACAAGCGCTCTTTCCTGTTCCAGATCTTTGGTTGCGCTGACGAAGATACGAAGTTTCTCAGCCATAGCCTTCGAACTGCAACCTGAGAGGGTCCCGAGGAGGTTGATTACCGTCTGTTTAGATTCTCTCGAATCGCCACTAGGGTATTGTCCACGAAAAGGAGGGGAATTGCCAAAATCTGCATCGATTGACAGAAGAATTCGTGTCAGTCCGGCGGAATGGCAGGCGCTCGCCGCCGGAAAAGCCTTTGCCGCCACTCAAGCAGCAGACGCCGCATCTCTCCTCTGCTGCCGCTCCCAGTATTCAAGATCTGCGTCGACCATCAGGTGGACCAACTCGGCAAACGAAACCGACGGCTCCCAACCCAGCTGGCGGCCGGCTTTGGAGGCATCGCCAACAAGCAGGTCGACCTCAGCGGGCCGGTAGAAGCTTTCGTCCTGGACAACGTATTCCTGCCAGTCCAGGTCGACGTGGCTGAACGACTCTTCGAGGAATTCACGCACACTGTGTGTTTCGCCGGTTGCCACTACATAGTCCTCCGGATTCTCCTGTTGCAACATGAGCCACATCGCCTGCACGTAATCGCGCGCATAGCCCCAATCGCGGCGGGAATCCAGGTTGCCCAACCGCAGCTCACTGGCCAGACCAAGCTTGATGCGCGCAACCGCGCTGGTGATCTTGTGGGTCACGAACTCCAACCCCCGGCGAGGGCTCTCATGGTTGAAGAGTATGCCGGAACAGGCGTAGATACCGTAGCTCTCGCGGTAGTTGACCGTAATCCAGTGACCGTAGACTTTCGCCACGCCGTACGGGCTGCGGGGATAGAAAGGTGTCCGCTCGGACTGAGGGACTTCGCGGACTTTGCCGAACATCTCACTGCTGCTGGCCTGGTAGAAGCGAATCGAGGGATCGACGATGCGGATAGCGTCAAGCAGACGGGTAACGCCCAGCGCGGTGAACTCACCCGTCAGGACCGGCTGCGTAAAACTGGTCGGGACAAAACTCTGGGCGGCCAGGTTGTAGACTTCACTCGGCCGGTACTCCTGCAGGATGCTGATCAGGCTCAACTGGTCCAGCAGATCACCCTGGGCGATCTCGATCTCGTCCTGTATGTGCCTGATGCGGTCAAAGTTGATGGTGCTCGTGCGCCGAACCATTCCAATGACCTTGTAGCCTTGCTTGAGAAGAAGCTCGGCCAGGTAGCTTCCATCCTGTCCGGTTACTCCAGTTATCAGTGCAGTCGGCATGAATGGGGCTCCTGTGAAAAACTGCTCCGTTTTCTGACGCCAGAGCGGCAATCCAGCAACTGTTGTGTCAAAAGCATCTGTTGAGGCGGCCTGCATTCAGGCCGGCGCGCTGTCCATACAGTCTTCATTGTCGCCTCTGGCCGCTCTTTGATCGTTCTGAAGACAAGGCCCCGGTTACACCTCGCCAGTATTGGAGGACATCTGTAAGACTTTCGCGCAGCGAGAAGGCGGGAACCCAGTTGGTCTTCCTGAAAAATCTGTCCGGATTGCAGACTATGCGAGCCACGTCGCTGGGCCGCAGCCGCTCTGGGTCCTGCTCCACCCTGATCTGGACGTTGCTCAGATCGAGCAGAACGTCCAGCAGCTCCTGGACCGGGAAGGATGATCCTGTGCCGACGTTGTAAACGCCGCCGGGTTCTCCATATTGAAGGGCAAGCCAGTAGGCCCGTACCATGTCTCTGACGTCAGTGTAGTCGCGTTCGGCCTCCAGGTTCCCCACTCTGAGGACAGGCTCCTGCAGCCCCCCTTCGATTTCGGCGATCTGGCGGGCAAAAGCGCTGGCTACGAAACTGTCGGACTGGCCCGGTCCGATATGATTGAAGCTTCTGACGCGCACGGTGGGCAGTCCATAGTTGAACCAGTACTGCTGCGCCATCAGGTCCTGGGCGACCTTGCTTATGCCGTAGGGCGAGTTGGGGCGCAGGGGAGTATCTTCGTCAACCGGAATGTCGTCAGGCTCTATCAGGCCGTAGACCTCCGAAGATGCCACGACGAGTACGCGGGCGTCCGGTGCGTGGCGCCGCATGGCCTCCAGCAGGTTCAGCTGGCAGCCGATGTTCAGTTCGTAGGCCGCCCACGGCTGGTCCCAACTGGCGCGGACGTCGCTCCAGGCCGCGAGATGAAAGACATATTGCGGCTTTACCGCCTCAACGACCTGTTCGACCCATGAGGAATTGCGAAGGTCCCCCTTGTGCAGATGCAGCCGGCTGCGGATCTCCTGAATTCGACTGTCGGCGCGATGGACGATGCCGTGGACTTCCAACGGCTGGTTAAAACCATCCGACAAAAGGTAGCCGGCCAGAGTTGAGCCCACAAAGCCGGAGATTCCGGTGATCAATACGCGCACGAAGTCTGCCTTTCCTGAAAGGGCAATTATAGCAGACCCGCTCAACGCAGCGCGAACCCAAGCCAGTGAGAGCTGAACAGTCGCATCTTATCGCGCCGATCTCTCGGAAGGCTGCCCGCAACCCATTGCCGGGCCCTGCCCCTGCTCCCCCGCCCGCCGGCCCGATCTCTATTACAAAGGTGACGCAACGCACCAATAGAGCGGTGTAATACGGGCGGGGAGGGCGAACAATAAAA
>VXRG01000078.1 GCA_009838625.1 Caldilineaceae bacterium SB0664_bin_27 | reverse complement strand
GTTCCCCACCCCAAATTGGAAGGCTTGCGAATGATGCCGACGTTCAAATTGAGCGGCAGGCCCATGCTATACTTTAGGTTCCCATCCTTCAAGTGTCGCGAGAACTGTCATGTCCTTCGAAATCGACTTCCCTCCCCTGGTTGAACTCCCTGCGCAACGCGCTTTCTTGCAAGCCCTGGTTCCGTGCCTGGCCTCGAACCGGCAAACCAAGGGGATCTGGCTGACGGGCTCCTTGGCGCGAGGAGACGCCGACCGCTGGAGCAGTGTCGATCTGTGCCTGCTTTTGAATGCAGAGGGCTCTGAACTGCTCAGAGACACCGGCCCTTATGAAGAAATCAGGGGCGCGCTCGATGAAGCGCTGGGGAAGGGTAACGCCATTTGCGTTCAGACTGGCGAGTCGGCAGTTAGTGGCTGCCTGAGAGGAATCGATCTGAGCGCGATAGTCGCAGACGAAGTACTGGAAGGTACTGGAACGAGCTGCGTCCTCTTCGAACTCAACTGGACACTCTTGGCAAGTAATGAGAGTCCGGGACCGTGGACGGGGTCACTTCTCCCTCTATATTTGCAAGATGGGCTGAACGGCAATCGCAGCACAGATGTCGAAGGAAAGAGTACGGCCCTCGGTTCACCCGACATAGAAATGATTAGCAGACAGATACAGCAATTCTGGCTGCTTCTGGCTCGGCTCCCGGCAGTGGTGAGGCGACAGGAGCAGCTGGCAGCCCACGCCCTGTTATCTGAACTGCGCTCTCTGTTGATTGACCTTGTTGTGTCACTGAATGGAGCGCGCCGACCGGAGGCGAGGGCGCGTATCAATCAATTCCTGGGTCAGGCGCAACGGGAGGCCTTTGAGAAAACCTTGGGGTACAGCCAGGTTTCCAGTCGAAGCGGTGCCGTGACCGGGACCGGATTCAATTGGGTCGGGCAGGCAGTTTCCCTGGTCGTACTCTATCGCTGGTACGCCCCTCAACTTGCGGAGATACATACCTTGCCCTATCCAAAGCGTGCTGAAGAGTCGGTCCTTGCCCTGTTAGGCGCCGAACTGGAGAACTGGCCCTCCAATATCACTACCGGCTGAAAGCCAGGGAATGTCTATCTTTTTTCCGGTTTGAGGCTGCGTGCGTTTTCGGCAGCTGCGCACCGGGAAAACGGTTTTCCGGGTGGGTGGAGCCTCAACCGTTTCGGCGCACATAGATGGGATTGCTGAAGATCCAACCCCGCGGTTTACCCCATCGTTGCTTCCAGACTTCGACTCTGTAGACGCCGGCGTCCCGGGCCTGATAGGCCAGGGAGGAGGCGAACCCCTGCGAGACGACCCGCCCGTTTCGGATCAGGCGGATGTTCGCCGCTTCTGGGAGACGAACGCGCAGGTTTAGGGCCTGATCGTCAGCCAGTGCGACCGTATCGCCCATTAGAACGACTTCCGCATTTTCATTCGGTGCCCGGCCCTGCAGCACTGTATGGCCGCGTCCGCGACCACCGTTCTCGTGCTCAGCCCAAAAGCGGAATCCTCCAGTAGGTCCTACCAGGTCGTAGCCCAGCCAGCAGTGTCCTTTCCGCAGCGCCTCCAGGATCAGGTTGCGGTCATGCTGTGCATTTGGGTCGCGAAAACTGAAAGTTTCCCCTTCTGGCGGGCCCGTCAACGGTGTTGCCGTCAAGACGTGGGTGTTCAGGGCCCTGGCGCTCTCTTCGTAGCTCAAGAAATGCCTGGAAATGGGGCCGAGGTTATACTTGACGGCATGGACGTCGGCACCCCCTAATGCCACAACGGGTCTCTCTTGTGTCAGACTGTCCCACTTTTTCAACATCGCAGGCAGCGGACCGACCGGGAAAAAGCGTGGGAAAAAGGCCACAAGCAAGGCTCTCAGGTAGCTTGTAGTGAATCCCCGGAAACCTGACAGGTAGTTCCACAGTTCCACACCGTGATAGCCTGTGACCTCCCAGTCGTTCCATGGATAACTCTTTGGGAAGAGATCGGTCTTCTCTTCTATGGGATGGGCCAGGAATGCCAGAGCGTTTTGCTGTCCGACGGCGTCGATGAGCAGCTGGGGGTCCGCGGCCTTGTGGCTGACGTCGGACTCCACCCCCAGGCATAGCAGGTGGCTGCAGGTAGGATCTCTCTTGGTGTCATGTACTTCCTGACCCACAAGGGTAAGGACGCCGCGACGGTATCCTTCCTCCTCCTCTCGAACCAGCACATTGTGGTCGGTGACAAAGACGAAGTCCAACCCGCCGTTGACAGCTCCGTCGATGAGGTCGTCAAAGGAGCCGAATCCATCGCTATGGGTTGTGTGCATGTGGATATTTCCGAAATACTCAAAGAGTATTGGGGCGGTGTGTTCCTGGACCATGGTGAACCCTTCTTGTGGCTCTAGCAGGACTTGAAATCGCGTGCAAAGTGACTTTCGTAGGGGCCTGACCTGCTTCCAGTGATTGGCCGGCTTCCTTTGCTCAGGGTAACTTGGGTCGAGAGCGCTTCTTATCAGACGGCTGCGAAACGCGCTTCGATTCCTCCTCGGAGATCTTTTCTTCCAGAATTCTGCGGGCTTCAAATCTCTTGCGCTCATCGGAAAGCCAGCGTCCAGGATCTTCCCGGTCGACAATGGGCCGAGCCGAAATCACGAAAACGGTGTGGCCTACCATTGTGTCATCGGGACGCAGCCGGTCCGGAACGGGCTTATACGCGCGAACGAGGACCTCTTCAACGGAGATATCGGCGAATCCCATTTTTTCAAGGCCCTGCAACAGCTCGCTTACCTGGTTTGTTGTAGGTACGAGGGAGACGAAGAACCCTCCGGGACGGAGGGCGCGATGGGCCTGCTCCAGAAAGACCCAGGGGGTTCGCAGATCTAACACCAGCGCGTCTACGTTGTTCTGCTCAAATCCCTCGAGAATCGACGCTGAATGCAGTTCGACGTACTTCAGCAGGCCAATCTTCTCCAGGTTGCTGCGTGCTACAAGAAGGTGGTCTTCTCTTATCTCGTAGGAGTATACACGTCCTCCTGGGGCCACCGCCCATGCGAGCGCAATGGTGAGAGCGCCGCTGCCGGTACCGGCTTCGATAACGCGACTTCCAGCACGCAGATTGAGGCGCCGCAGGATCATGGCCGCGTCCTTGGGAAAGATTATCTGCGTGTTCCTCTTGATCCGGGTCATGAGATCGTCCAGAGACGGTTCCAGCAGCAGCATGGAATGGCCTAGGTGACTGAAAACAGTTGTGCCGTAGGGAAGGTCGATGAGTTCATCGTGCTGAACCTTCCCCAGGTTGGAGTGGAACAGGCGTCCAGGCTGGAGGCGCAGCAAGTGTCGTTTTCCCCCTCCTGTCAGGAGAAGGACCAAATCATCGGCCTTTGTTTGAGACTGATCCATCCGATCTTGACCTGAAGAAGTGTCCTGAGAAGAGTCGCCCCGGGCGGACCAGGCGCAGCGCAGCTCTCTCATCTGCGACCGGCCCGCACATCTGCGAGACTCCCTCTTTTACGGTCCTTGCCTCGCTCGGAAGCAGTGCAGCAGCGGGCCCGCGGCGCCTCTGGCGTCATGTGAAGAGGGGCTCCACCGTGTGTGTCCAAGAGCCCTCTCAAGTAGATTATATTCACGGTTGAGTCAGATCGACAAGGTTCTGCGTGTGCAGTCCAAAATGCGGGTGAGATTCGGGCTTCCCTCGGGGAGTTTTACCTTGGTCCACAGCCCGCTACTCTGGAGCATCCCAAATCAGTGATGCACTCCATAATTGGATGATTTTCTTACACCTCGGCAGGCAACCAGGCTTGGCCATTCACTTACCACTTAATTCTGGAAACCTGTACAAAACATAAACAAAACCTGTACAGTTTAGGCAGACCACCAATCGCGAACAACCGCATTTCCGCGCCGATATTGCGGCAGGAATCAGTTCGAAAACGCGCTCGCCCGGTGCCTCAGATTCCCCCGAATATTGACCAAGAGTGTTGCATTTCCATTGGTGCATTTTTTTCGCGACATTTTCCCCCCTTTTTGCCCTTTTCCTCTCTGGTCAGGAGCTCAAAAACAGAAATGCAACACTTCCGCCGAAATTGCAACACCTTCGCGGCCCCTTTCGCGCCCTCCGCCCAACCCGCAGAGCGATCTCCTGCAGAGGCGGGCGCAGTTCCCTTTCCTCGCTCCTCGCCTCTGTTCCCACCCATAATCTCGACTGCACTCGGTTAGGACGTCAA
Source organism: Caldilineaceae bacterium SB0664_bin_27 (assembly GCA_009838625.1). GTDB lineage: Bacteria > Chloroflexota > Anaerolineae > Caldilineales > Caldilineaceae > Bin5. Next base: position 58,450 of record VXRG01000078.1, on the reverse strand, counting down.
TCGCAGCTTCCCGGAGATTTCAGCAACCCGATTACAGGCCGCAATTCGGGGCCTTGATGCACTGATACTTTCAACCGGCCGGAGACGGGGCATATAAGTCGTTCACGAATCGGAGATCAATCGGAAGTATTTCGAGGGAGGGCCCTTTCAAAATGAAATTGACACGCGCAATGAGGGGATGTAGAATACGAAATGGCCTGAGGGCACGCCATTTTGGTCTCGGTCGGGCGCGATTGGAAGGAGTTGTCTGTCGTCCCCGTAGTGGACTTTCCAACAAGGGCGGCAGTCTCCGGGCCAGGGCAAAACACACAGGAATCAATCTACCTCGGCTGGAATTACTCGGGCTGGTGTCTTGGAAGTTCCATAAGGGTCCAGGACACAGAGCCTGACTTCGAAGGCGAAGAGACAAAAAAAGCATTATCGGATTTCAATTGTCGAGATCTACTCTATTTGCCAGGAGGACTCGAATGCAGAAACGCGTCACGTATTGGGCTGTGCTCTCTCTTGTCGTCGCGTTCGTATTTTCAGGTTGCACGGCCAGGGTCGACGCTGGATCTATGGCCGAAAGAGGGCCGGACGAATTCTACGTCGACCTGCCGCCGATCGTAATCGATTACGCTCCGGATGGCACTGCCTCTGTCGGTGGCTTGTCACACATGGTGGTGGGCAATGTGGAAAAGCCTCCTGGCATGGTTTACGTACCGGAACCGGGAGTCAGGCTGGGGCTTGCGACCGTATTGTATGGGTTGTCGCTGCCGTCTTTATGGGTGCAGCACTTCACTGCTTCTGACCTCCAGCATTTGCGCATAGCTAACGGTGACGAAGGTATCCTGATATATGCGAACGGACAGCGGATTCCCTCTCTGGTTTGGGAAGAAGAAGGACTGGCTGCAACAGGAGAGGCTGTGAACGTACTGGGCTTGGGTGTCCCCGCTCTGAACAAAGTGCTGCCGCTGGTTCGGAACTTCGACCTTGGCGTCGTGCTGAGGTTCCCCCTACAGGAAGGGGCTGAGTTGATTCCCCTTGGCGGCGTCGAAGAGAGTGAGGAAGTCACTATGGCAAGGATGCTGCAACAGCAGGTCCTGGAGACTTTCGGGGGAGCTCTGCCGACAATTGACATTCCCATCCTCTATCACGCCGATGGCAGCTGGACCTTGGGGGAACTGTCCGACGTGGATTGGACGGTGTTGACCAGTACGCCCTTTTACGCGCTGCGCCTGCCTCCGGAACTGATCAGCGGACTGACCGACTCCGGGATCTATACAGTGACCTTGACGACCGACCCGGACGGCATTCACATTGCCTTGAACGGTATCGGTCTCCCTTACCTGTCGTGGGGCAGCGGGGAGGTGCAGAATGTGCTTGCTCTTACCAAGCAATTGGGTGTCTTTGACTCTGTTTCGGCCCTGGTGCCGGGCGCCGATATGGCCTCGGTACTCTCGTTAGTAGAGAATCTGCTGCCGATTATTCAGGCGACCAACGCCAACATCACGATTTATTTGCCGGGATCTGAGATGGGCAACTGAGCCAAGACCCAGGCCTGAGCGGACCGGGGCAGCAAAAGGGATGGTTCCTCTGCTCAACACAGAGCAGGTGTAGAAGCTCTACACCTGCTCTTTTCTGTTCAGGAAGTGAACAGAGGAGAGTTCAAGAAGAGTGGTGCTTGCCAGGCCGCTTGATTCCTGTTCAAGCCGGGCCAGGCGCTAGAGTGTCTCGGTGACTTTCTGGATGCTTCGGGGACGGTCGGGGTCGAAGTCACGGGCTGCCGCCAGGAACAGCGCGAACAACTGCCCCGGAACAATGGCCAGCAACGGAGACAACCACTCCGGCACGGCAGGAAAGGGAAACTGAGTGCGGCCCAGGCGCAAGAGTTCAGGGTCGTTACTCACGCAGAGCAGTTCGGCGTCCATTTCGCGCAGTTGTCGGACAAAAGGTTTCAGCTCTGGCAGCAGTACCCCTTCAGGCGCTACCACGATGACAGGAAATGCTGGTTCAATCAAACTTACGGGCCCGTGCAGAAAGTCTGCGCTGCTATAGGGTTCGGCAAGCGTATAGGTGAGCTCCTTTATCTTCAAAGCAATTTCAAAAGCGGTCGAATAATTGAAGCCTCGACCCACTACCACACAGTTGCGGACGTAACGGTAGCGTTCCGCCAGTCTTTCTACCTCACTGTTCATGGAAAGGGTCTGTCGGACGAGATCCGGCGCCCCTTCGAGCATGGCGATTCCTTCGTCATCGTCGGCCAAGTGGGCCGACAGAAACGCAACGGCATAGAGTTGAGCGATATAAGTCTTGGTTGCGGCGATGGAGCGTTCTTCGCCGGCCCCAAGGGCCACCAGGTGTTCGGCCTGCTCTGCCAGCGGCGAATCCACATAGTTGGTGATCGCAGCAGTAACACAGCCCTGCCGCCTCCCCTCCGCCAGAACGCTCACGATGTCCGGGCTCTGGCCGCTCTGGCTGATCCCCAGGACCAGCGTGTCAGGGGCGAATAGTGGAGGCTGCTGGTATAACGTGAAGAGGCTGGGCGTGGTCAGCATCACGGGGAGCCGGTTGTTTGCCCCAAGCAAGTACTGAGCATAGCGGGCCGCATTGTCGCTCGTGCCCCGTGCAGCAACGACCACCTGACGTATGCCGGCGTCCTTCATACCGGCAGCAAGTTTCCTTACCGGGCCCTGTTCCAACTGTGCAAACCGTTCAATTACATCCGGTTGCTCATGAATCTCCCGGAATAAGATGGTTTCTGATCCCATCGCAACACCTTTCGCATTTTCGGATATGCTTGTCAGATAAAGTATAACATTGCCAATGAAGATCGCACTGTCGGCTACTTGAATTACACAAGGACTTAATTCCAATGTACGAACTTCCTGAAGACGTCAAGATGTTGCGGGAACTGGCGATGGACTTCACGCGTAGAGAAATCATGCCGCGCGCAGAATACTACGATCAAAACGATGAATGGCCTTGGGAGATCTTCCAGAAGGCACGCGAAGTCGGGCTTGTCAATCTCAATATTCCAGAGGAGTACGGCGGCATGGGGGCGACCGCGCTGGAAGAGTGCGTGATTGCAGAGTCGATGTCTTACGGGTGCTCTGGCATCCAGACCGCACTGATGCTGAACCAACTTGCAATCTTGCCACTGCTCATCGCAGGTAACGACGAGCAGAAGCGGCGCTATCTACCCTGGATTGCGGATGAAGGCAAAATCGCTGCCTACTGCATGACGGAACCCGACGCCGGGTCGGATGTCGCCGGAATCAAGTCCACTGCCATACGGCGCCAGGACTCCTATGTATTGAACGGGTCCAAGACGTGGATCACTGATGGGCCCGTCGCCAGCTTCTTCGCCGTTTTCGCCAAGACAGACCCGGAGGGCGGGCATAACGGTATCAGCTGTTTTGTCGTGGAAAGGGACTGGCCTGGGGTTAGCACGGGCCAACCGCTGGCAAAGATGGGCCAGCACGCCGCCCAGGCCTGCCAGGTGTTCTTTGAGAATGTCGAGGTCCCTGTGTGTAACCGGCTGGGAGATGAAGGCGAGGGTTTTCGTATCGCGATGAAGGCGTTCGACAAGAGCAGGCCTGGCGTGGCCATCGCTGCAGTAGGCGTTGCAAATCGAGCCCTGGACGAGGCCGTGGCCTACGCAGGGGAGCGCACCGCCTTTGGTCAACCGATCTCCCACTTTCAGGGTGTCGGATTCATTCTGGCAGATATGGCAATCAGGGTGGAAGCAGGACGGCATCTGGCCTACAAAGCGGCCTGGGAGTTGGACAGAGGAGTTCGTAACACGATGTCGGCAGCTATGGCGAAGGCGTACTGCGCCGAAGCGGCCATGAAGAATGCGACAGACGCTGTTCAGGTCTTCGGGGGCAACGGCTACAGCAGGGAGTTCCCGGTTGAGAAGTTGATGCGGGACGCTAAGATATACCAGATTTACGAAGGGACCACACAGATCCAGCAAATGATCATCATGCGCGAACTCTACCGGGAGAGCTGAACTTGCAGGTCTGTCGTGCTCGTTCCTCTCATCCCGGTGCACTCTCCATTTCTCCCGACGCCCAATTCCAACTTCTCGCACCGCGAACAGCAATATTTCCGCGCCGGTTTTGCGGCCAAAATCAGCTCGAAAACCCGCTCGCGCGGCGCCTCAATTTCCGCCGATTTTTTCCCAAAAGTGTAACATCCCCATTGGAACATTTTTTTGTAACATTTTTCGCCCTTTTTTGCCCCTCTTTCTCTCTGGTCAGGAGCCCCAAAAACAGAAATGTTACACTTTCGCCGAAAATGCAACACCTTCGCGGCCCCTTTCCCGCACCTCGCGGCACTCCCGAAAGAGTGCCCCTCAGCCATCGAAATGATGTACTGAAGTCCCCCGTAAAAACTGTACAAAGTCAGCCCAAATGGACAATTCAGAAGCCACAGGTGTGCCCGGTCCGCACATCCCCGCCCGGCCCGCAAGGCAACACTTTCATATGAAAGCACACCAACTGAGTGGTGAACTTTCATATAACTCAACCAACGACAACGCCGCCGACGGCTTCCAATCCGAACTCCTGCAGAGGCGCCAGCAACAGTCATTCTTCCCACTTCGCCTCTGTTTACACCCCAAATCTGGTATGCACACCGCCAACGCCAATTCATTGACATTTGGTGTGGAAACAGGTAAAATACCGTCCGGCTGCATGACAGCTTTCGTTCAAAGAATATGTCTGAGCGCTGAGCCCCCAATGCGAAGGCGAACGCTGCGACACTTTCAACTCATTTCAATATTTCACAGATTTCGCTCAGAGTTTTGCAAATAGGAGTGAGGAGGATTCATGGCCGAGTTTTCGACTGACAAGATTCGCAATATCACTGTTCTTGGACACGGCAGTTCCGGGAAAACATCCCTTGTTGAAGCGCTGCTTTTCAATAGCGGCGGGACAAGTCGTGTCGGCCGTGTCGAGGATGGGTCCACAGTTTCGGACTGGGACGATGAAGAACAGCGGCGCGGCATATCAATCAATCTTTCCGTCGTTCCCGTCGAATTTCAGGACACCAAGCTCAATCTGGTGGACACGCCCGGTTACCTGGACTTTGTTGGCGAAGTAATCAGCGGTCTGTCCGTTTCTGAGGCCGGCCTTGTGCTTCTGGACTCGGTCGCGGGCGTTGAGGTCGGCACGGAACTGTCGTGGGAACAGCTGGAAGCGGTCGACAAGCCTCGCCTGATTTTTGTCAATAAGATGGACCGGGAGAACGCCAACTTCGACAACGCGCTGGCAAGCGCAACTGAGGCATTTTCCGGAACGATATTGCCGTTTCAACTGCCGATTGGCGCAGGCGAAGAGTTTGAAGGCGTCGTCAATCTGGTCGATTTGAAAGCCTATATGGGTCCTGATGCGACCGTCTCCGACGTCCCCTCTGACATGGAGGACGCGGTGGCCGAAGCCCGGCAGAACCTTGTCGACGCCGCAGCCGAGACGGACGACGAACTGATTATGAAGTATCTCGAAGGCGAAGAGCTGACCGAAGACGAGGTGCGGCAGGGCCTGCGGCAAGGTGTTCAGGAAGGCCAGATCGTGCCAGTCTTTTGCGGGAGCGCCATCCAAAACATTGGGTTGTTCAGCTTGGCTCGCGCATTAACGAGCTATGTACCATCGCCGGCAGACGTAGTCAGCTCGGTTCCGAACGGAGACGACGAGCAGCAGGAACTCTCTGCCGACGCTGAAGGACCTGTTGTCGCCTATGTTTTCAAGACTATTGTCGACCGCTACGTGGGCCGCATGAGCTACGTTCGTGTCCTTTCCGGTACACTTTCCGTCGACCAGAACGCAACCATTCAGCGCTCCGCCGAGAAAGTAAGACTGCAGAATCTGTTTCATGTGAGCGGGAAGGAGCTGGATGCCTCTACCGGGCTCACTGCAGGTGACATAGGCGTACTTACAAAGATGGACGGGCTGAAGACTTCCGATACGCTCAGTGATGTGCAGCTTGTCTTTCCGCCTCCCGAGTATCCAAGGCCGCTCTATTCAGTGGCCGTTATGCCTGCGACGAAGGCCGACAGCGCCAAAATGGGGCAGGGCCTGCAGGCGCTTGCGGAAGAGAACCCGACTCTTCAGGTCGAGTACGTGAACGCAACCAAGCAGAACATTTTGCAGGGAATGGGCGACACGCACATTGATGTCGCAATCAGAAGCCTGGATAGCAAGTTTGGCGTAAAAGTCGACACAGCGATGCCGAGAGTTCCTTACCAGGAGACTGTAACCCGGTCTGCCAGCGCCCACTATCGCCACAAGAAACAGACCGGCGGCGCCGGCCAGTTTGCAGACGTCGAGCTGAGGGTGGAACCCCTGGACCGGGGCGATGGCTTCGCTTACGACAGCGAGGTTTTCGGCGGCTCCATCCCCAGTGTATTCATTCCTTCAATCGAGAAAGGAATCCGGCAGATTCTTGACCAGGGCGTGATTGCCGGCTACCCGATCGTCGACGTCAAGGCGATTGTCTTCGATGGCAAGCACCATCCCGTCGACTCGAAAGATATCGCCTTCCAGACCGCCGGCCGCGAGGTCTTCAAAATCGCTATGCAGGAAGCCCGACCTGTATTGTTGGAGCCGATCTACACCATGCGGGTGACTGTCCCCGACGAGTTCATGGGCGACGTGATGGGCGATCTCAACAACCGCCGCGGCCGCGTGCTGGGGATGGAGAACAGAAACAACCGGGCCATCATCAACGCCGAGATTCCGCTTGCCGAGATTCTGCGCTATGGTACCGACCTACGCTCAATGACCCAGGGCCGCGGCATCTACACAATCGAGTTTGGCCGCTACGAACCAGTCCCCAGTCACTTGGCAGATCAGGTCATCTTACAGAGCAAAGAGGAGGAGTCTGAGCAGGAGTAGGCAGGGTTGCAAAAGTGTTTCGTCAAGGCAATAGTGTATGACGAGGCATTGGACAGCCTTTGATAACTGGATGACCGTTGATTCTACAGGTCAGCGAAAGAGCCCATTTCGTATAGACTGAAGCTCGTTTTCCTGCCAGTTTAGACTTCTTTGCTTTCTCAAGACCAAAACTTGCTAGCGATCACTCCAATGCCGGCGGAGACCGTCGGCATTTTTTATAGGGTACTAGGATCAGATACTAGGTGTGTATTCGATCGGCTATTACTCTTTCCATGCTGGAAGCCAAGCCAGAAGGAATCGGAAGTGAACGGCCCCATGTACGAAAAAATCATTTCCGTCTTTTTGCACCTCCAAGCGGAGACTCTTAGGTGCTGAGTCCCCTCTTCCTGGCAGGCCTGCAATTCCTATACCTGGTCGGCGCGACCGGACTAGCCATTTACGGCCTGCAAGCGCTGCTGCTCACCTTGCTGAAGCTACGCGAGGAAAGAACGCAACGAAAAACTGCCGCACGCACAGGCGAAGGCCCGGCCGGTCAGTTGCCTAACGAAGCGTTCGAGTGGCCGGCCGTGACCGTGCAGCTGCCCGTCTACAACGAAGTTCACGTAGTCGCACGTCTCATCGACGCCTGCGCCAGACTTGACTATCCTTCCGACCGGCTCCAGATTCAAGTGCTCGACGATTCGACTGACAGCACTACCTCCATCGCTGAGAACCGGGCGGCTTTCTGGCGCAAGCGCGGCGCCGTTGTCCATGTGCTGCACCGCAACGAACGCCAAGGGTATAAGGCAGGGGCATTGAGGGAAGGTCTGTCGCAGGCGACGGGTGAGTTTATCGCAGTTTTCGATGCAGACTTCGCGCCTCTCCCCGAATTCCTGAAGCGCACAATTCCCGTCTTCCTGGACAAACAGGCGAAAGAAGTCGGATTTGTCCAGACCCGGTGGACCCATCTGAACGAAGAGTATTCGGCGCTGACTAGGGCTCAGGCGCTGGCGCTGGACGGCCATTTCGTTGTTGAACAGGCTGCGCGGCATTCAGTAGGGTTGCCTTTCGGCTTTAACGGTTCCGCCGGCGTATGGAGGCGGGCCTGTATCGAAGACCAGGCGGTAGGTGGCTGGCAAGACGATACCCTCTGCGAGGATCTCGACCTGAGCTACCGGGCCCAACTGGCCGGATGGTACGGTACCTATCTGAACGGGGTAGAGGCTCCCGCCGAGCTGCCCCCTCAGCTTCTCGCCTTTAGACGGCAACAGTTCCGCTGGGCAAAGGGGAGTGTGGCCACGCTTCGTAAGCTGGCCGCCTTGGTCTGGAACGGAGGCTGGTCAACCATAAAGAGGACGGCAGCATTCGTCCATCTGGGAGGCTACCTCATTCATCCGCTCCTGCTGCTACTGCTCCTTGTTTCCCCGCTTCTCATGCTCTTTGGCAGCCAGCCCTACTGGCCCCTGGCCTATCTGAGTATAGTTTCAGTTGGTCCCCCCGCTCTGTATGCGCTCGCGCAGCGTCGTCTGCACCCAATGACCTGGCTCCGGCGCTGGGCTCATCTGCCTCTGCTGATGCTCCTGGGAATGGGTCTGTCGCTCAGCAATTCGGTTGCCGCTTGGCAGGCGCTTTTCGGAAAGGGCGGGACCTTTCTGCGGACGCCCAAGTTCCGCGTCGAGGACGATTCCCTTGCATGGCACCGGAGCGGCTATGCCCTTGATCTTGAGCCTCTGGCGGCCGCCGAGTTTTTCTTGGCAGTCTACGCTGGTATTGGCTGCTACGTTGCCGCCGTGCACAGTCACTGGTGGAATCTGCCCTTTCTGGCCCTTTACGCCGGAGGATACGCGCTGGTGGCTGGACTTGGACTCTATGAGTCCTGGCTGGCGCGCTCTGCACGGACGCTGCAGGGACGCAGAACGGCCAGGCAATTTCGTCCGAAGAACCTTGTCAAATACTGATGGCGCCTGTACAATTGTTGTAGGTCAGAGACCGAGTTGCGGCAGCCGGCGACGCTGGGTATTTCACCCCTGTTTTAGCCGCAGTCTGATGCCTCAAATAGCCGGATTCCGAATAGAGGAAGGTGGCCGTGTCAAAACGAAGCTATGATGACATCACCTGGCTGGAAGATCCGAAGGACGTGATAATTCTTGCCAACCGAAGCGAAAAAAACTTCATTTTGGAACTTCCTACAGGCCAGTATCGTCTTGATGCTGGCCGCAGAATGCGCACGTTGCGGTCGATTCTGGACTTCGGCCAGATAAACGAGCTGGTAGCAAGCGGCCAATTGGTGGTCGAAGATTAGAGCCTCCGCCCTCTGCAGCGCAATCGCAGGGCGTAAATCGTGCAGCATCTGCACCCGGCCTTCGGTCAACGGCTGGGCGCAGACAGGTTTAAATGGTGAGCGGCAGTGTCGACCTACCTTCTGATTGATGGTCATTCCCAGGCATTTCGAGCCTTCTTCGGCGTCAAGACGCCGCTGGTTACCGCGCGCGGCGAGCCAACCACAGCCGTATTCGGCTTTTTTCGTAAGCTGTTCAGCGTTCTGCGGGAATACCGGCCTCACGGCGTAGCGGTCGCCTTTGATAAAGGGGATACCTGGCGCCACGAAGAGTTTGTTGAATACAAGGCCACACGCGACGCCATGCCCGATGAGATGCGGCCTCAAATGGACCGTATTGAACAGCTCCTGGAAGCGCTGAAGATCCCAATCCTGACGCTTGAAAACTTCGAAGCTGACGACATCTTGGGCGGACTGGCCCGCCAGGCGGCCGCAGAGGGGCATGATGTCTTGATCCTGTCCGGCGACCGTGACATGTTCCAGCTTGTGGCAGATAGAGTCAAGATCCTCTATACCTCGGGCGGTCCTTCACCAACCACACTGGCCTACGGAGAAAAGGAGGTTGCCGAGCGTTACGGCGGCCTCGACCCTGAACAGTTTCTCGAAATGAAGGCGCTGGTCGGCGACAGCTCCGACAATATCCCCGGCGTGCCGGGTGTTGGCGAAAAGACCGCTATCAAATTCCTTAAGGCGTATGGTTCCCTGGACGGGCTCTACGCCCACATCGACGAAATCAAGGGACCCAAGACCCAACAGAATCTGAGGGAAGCCGAAGCGGACGTTCGCCGCAACAAGAGGTTGATGAACATCGTCTGTGACTTGGACGTCTCCTTCGACGCGGAGGCTTTCCTCCTGCAGCGCTACGACGGCGGTGCCGTGCGCCGCATATTCGAAGAGCTGGACTTTCGCAGCCTTCAGCGAGAGTTGGACCAGCTGGGGGATGCCGGATTACGCGACAACGGGGACGGGCAACCTCCCCTGATCGCCTCAGAGCATTCGCAGGCTGGACTATTCCCCGGCACAGAGGGCGCACCTGATTCGGCGGGTTGGCGGCCGACTGCGAGCGAAACCGGCGAGCATCCCTACCGGCGCATACAGAGTCAGGCCGACCTCAAAAAACTGTGCAAGGACCTCGGCCAGGCCAAGATCCTTTCCTTTGACGTCGAGACCAGCGGCCGGGATCCGATGAGCGTCGACCTGGTGGGGTTGGGCATCGCCTGGGCCAAAGGCGCAGGCTGCTACATTCCGGTAGCGCATAGCGACGGAGAGCAACTGCCTTGGGAAGACGTATGCGAGGCAGTGCAGCCGTTCTTTGCCGACCCGAAGCTGCCCAAAGTGGCGCACAATGGAAAGTACGATCTGGTAGTCTGCCGCCGGCACGGACTCAGAGTAGAAGGGCCAATTCACGATACGATGACCGTGGCCTGGCTGCTTGATCCGGCAAATCGAGCCATCGGCCTCAAGAGCCAGGCGGAGACCGAACTAGGCTGGACGATGACGGAGATTTCAGAGCTAATTGGGTCCGGCCGTAACCAGCTCTCGATTGCAGAGGTGGACATCGATCGCGTTACAAGCTATTGCGGGGCAGACGTGGACGCTACACTTCACCTGTGGGACGTTCTCGCTCCGCGTTTGAAAGAGGCCGGCGACCGGGTCTGGAAGCTCTACGAAGAGATAGAACTGCCTTTGCTTCCCGTCTTGGCTGACATGGAAATGGCAGGCATTCGACTCAACACCGGTTTCCTGGCCGACCTTTCAAAAAGACTGGTCAGTCGCTTGAAGGAGATAGATACGCAGTTGAAAGGTATCGTCGGCCATGAATTCAACCTCCGCAGCACGCAGCAGCTCAGTACCGTTATGTTCAATGAGCTCGCCTTCCCGGCCAAAGGGCTTAAGAAGACGAAGTCTGGTTTTGTCAGCACTGCGGCCGGGGAACTGGATAAACTGAAGGCGTCCTCGACCGAGCTGTCGGCTGACCAGAGCCAATTCCTTGAACTTCTGTTTGAACAGCGCCAGCTTGAAAAACTGCGGAGTACGTATGTCGATACGCTGGCCTCGCTTGTCAATGAGGGAACTGGCCGCGTCCACACAAACTATGGTCAGGCAGGTTCCGCCACGGGCCGCCTCAGCAGCAATGGTCCCAATCTGCAGAACATTCCCATTCGCACCGAGCGCGGGAGGGAGATTCGGAAGGCCTTTGAGGCAGAAGAAGGCTGCCTGCTACTGGCGGCAGACTACAGCCAGGTGGAATTGAGAATTCTCGCGCACATTGCCCAGGAAGAACCACTGTTGGAGGCTTTCCGCCAGGATCAGGACATTCACTCCGTGACTGCATCGCTACTGTTTGAAGTACCGCTGGATCAGGTCACTTACGACCAGCGCGGCTTGGGCAAAACAATCAACTTCGCTACTATCTACGGAGTCAGCGCCTTTGGCCTCAGCAGCCGAACTGACATGGGCCCTGCGGAAGCCCAGCAGTTTCTGGACCAATACTTCGCGACCTATCCGAATGTGCGCAGATACATTGACCAAACGATTCAGAAGGCTGGCGAAGATGGGTATGTCGAGACGCTATTGGGTCGCAGGCGTATCTTCCTTGAACTTCAGGGAAACCTGCCCTTCAATCAGAGACAGGCCCTTGAGCGACAGGCTATCAACGCCCCGATCCAGGGGACTGCCGCTGACATTACGAAACTGGCCATGAGAAACCTCCATAAACGAATCCATGATGAGAGTCTGAAGGCGAAGATGCTTCTGCAGGTCCATGACGAACTGGTTCTGGAAGTGCCCCACGAAGAACTGAACGTGGTTGCGCCGCTTGTACGCGAGGAAATGGAATCGGCCTTTCCGCTGAACGTACCCTTAAGAGTTGATATTGAAGCGGGCCCCAACTGGTACGAAATGGAGGAGTTGCCACTTTCACAAACGCTGGCGCAGTGAGCCGGAGTCGCTTTCATCGGAGCAATGCTGATAAACGCTTCGCTCAGTGCAATATTCACTGCCGGCAATGCGGGATGTAGATAATGATTCGAGACCAGATTCGGCAAATCGTCACAACAGCAGTTGCCAGTGCACAGTCGTCCGGCAATTTGCCCCAGATCGAGTTTCCTCAGGTTGAGATTGAGCGCCCCAATCAACCAGATCATGGCGACTATAGCTCCAATTTCGCCCTCCTCGCCACCTCTGCAATAAAGAAGGCCTCCGGCCAGAAAGCCAACCCGCGCCAACTCGCGCAGTCTATCGTAGACCATATTCCGGCAGACGATATGGTTGGCAGCGTCGAACTGGCAGGGCCCGGCTTCATCAACTTTCGACTCAATCAGGGCTGGCTCCAGCAAAGTGTCCTGTCGATCATCAAACAGGGCGCCTGTTTTGGTGCCATTGACCGGGGCAAAGGCCAGAACTGGCAGGTAGAATATGTCAGTGCCAACCCTACGGGTCCGCTCCACTACGGAGGAGGCCGGAACGCAGTACTGGGTGATGCGCTGGCGAACGTACTGGAAGCGGCCGGTTACGACGTGCAGCGAGAATTCTACGTCAACGATGGCGGGTCGCAGATCCAGCTCTTCATCGAAAGCCTGTACGTCTCCTATATGCAGTTGTGCGAAGAATTGGATGGCGCGCCCAAACGAAACGTTGAGATTCCCGACGGCGCCTACCAGGGAGCCTACCTTCACGACTACGCCAGACTTGTGCGAGAGCAGGTAGGCGATAGCCTGGCCCACCTTGAGCCCGCTGAAGCGAAGGAAGCACTGCGTGACATTGGCCGCGATATCGTAGTGAACGATATTCAGGATGAACTCGCGGCAATGGGCGTTACTTTCGATCGCTGGTTCAGCGAGAAAAGCCTGTATGACGAAGGTCTCGTTGAACGGCTACTGGAAGAGCTTTCCGATAAGGGAGAAGTGATCAGTCGGGACGGGGCCAGATGGTTTCTGGCCAGCAAATACCCGGGCAACGAAAAAGACGAAGTTGTGGTACGTTCCACCGGAGCGCCAACCTACTTTGCCAGCGACATTGCCTATCACTACGACAAATTCGTTCGTCGCAAATTCGACCGCGTGGTCAACGTCTGGGCTGTGGATCACCAGGGTCACATTCCCCGTATGGGGGCGATAATGCAGGCCCTCGATCTGGATCCGGAGCGTCTGACGATACTGCTATACAACCTGGTCAAGCTGATTCGTGAAGGGCAGGAAGTGAAGATGAGTAAGCGCTCCGGCGAATTCCTTACCGTGCGCGAAGTCGTGGAAGAGGTGGGGCCGGACGCGATGCGATTCATGTTGCTCACGACCAGTCCAGAAAGCAGCATCGAGTTCGACATGAGCCTGGCGGTACAACGCAAAAACGAAAACCGGGTCTTCTACGTGCAGTATGGACACGCTCGGATCTGTTCACTCATAAAAAGGGCTGTTGAGAGTGGGCATCGAAACGCCGAGGAGCTGCCCGAAGACGCATCAGAGATCGTGAACCTCCTGAACGACCCGGCGGAGCTGGCGCTGATTCGCCGCATCTTGGAGATGGAAGAACAGATCGACCTGGCGGTCGAGCGGCTCTCGCCGCACAATCTCACATACTATGCCGAAGATCTGACAAAATCGTTCAGCGTCTTCTACGAAAGCTGCCAGGTCCTGCATTCCGACGTTCCTCAACAGCTGGCGCGGGCCAGGCTGCTGCTAATTCTGGCTGCGAGAACAGCCCTGTCGAGGGTACTGAATCTGATGGGAATGAGCGCGCCGCAAGAAATGTGAGGACTGTAACTGGGTTCTCACAAGTTTTCATCAGAGATGCGCGCCCTACCTGACAAGGAACAATAGGCACTCACGGGGAGTGAAAGTCGTGTCCCGGACAAACGCTTCCGACCCGTTCAGAGAATATCCAGATGTCTGAAAGATTCAAGGTGTTGGTGAGCGACAAGCTATCCCAGAATGGCTTGCGGCCACTCATGGAAGCGGAAGGCATAGAGCTTGAAATCCGCACCCAGCTGTCACCCGAAGAGTTGCTCTCTCTGATTCCGGACTACCATGCGCTTCTTGTTCGCAGCAGCACGCAGGTAACGGATGATCTCATTCGCGCGGGCAAACGGCTCCAGGCAATCGGCCGGGCCGGCACGGGCGTAGACAATATCGATGTGGAGGCCGCTACCCGGGCCGGTGTGACAGTCGTGAACACGCCAACCGGCAACACGGTTGCCGCCGCCGAACATACGATTGCCATGTTGCTGGCGCTGGCCCGAAACATACCTCAGGCCGATCGAAATGTGAGGTCCCAGCAGTGGGATAGGGGTGAATTTGTCGGTACCGAGGTCAGGGGCAAGGCCCTCGGAATCGTTGGGCTGGGTCGAATCGCCCAGGAAGTGGTTCAGTTTGCCCTTTCGCTGGGAATGAGGGTCTTAGCCTACGACCCCTTTGTCAGCCAGGAGTATGCCTCGCAGAGACATGTAACGCTCATTTCTCTTGACGAGATGTTGCCGCAGGTGGACTTTCTCACAGTGCACGTTCCCCTTACGAATGCCACCCGCAACATCCTCGACGCAGACAGACTTAAGCAGTTGAAACAGGGTGCACGCGTTCTGAATGTCGCTCGAGGTGGAATCATCGACGAAGACGCGCTTGCTGAGGCGGTCGCAAGCGGCCACCTCGGAGGGGCAGCCCTGGACGTCTTTAACTCGGAACCTCTGCCCGAGGACAGTCCTCTGAGGGACAATGACAAGATTATCCTCACGCCCCATCTGGGCGCAAGTACAGTCGAAGCGATGGACCGCGTAGCGGAGGACGTTGCGGTGCAGGTGATGGACATTCTGTACGGGAGACCGGCTCTCTACGCCGTCAATGCGCCGATTCTGCCCCCCACGGCCCTGAACACTGTCATCCCGTTCATCGAATTAGCGGAACGAATGGGCCGCTTTCTGCGTCAAATAGACGAAGAAGGCATAAGCAGGTTGGAGATCACCGGCCACGGCCCCGTGACCGCTTTCGACATGACATATATCGTGGCATCAGCGATTCGCGGTGTCCTGTCCGATATCGTGGAAGAACGAGTCAACCTGGTAAACGCCGAACTGACGGCACGCAGTCGGGGAATCGAGATCGTTCAACGCAAGATGCCTAAACATGAACGCTATGAGAGCATGATTACGCTGCGGCTGACCAGCGCCAGCGGAACGAATTCCGTACTGGGAACCGTTCTCCTGGACGAGTTGAAATTCGTCGCAGTTAACGATTTGTGGGTGGAATTTCCGGCCGCGGGAAACCTTCTACTGGCCTCGCATACGGACCGGCCCGGCATGATCGGAAAAGTCGGAACACTTCTGGGCCGTTCCGACGTGAATATCAGCTTTATGCACGTAGGGCGTCGGGCACCGCGCGGAGAATCGATTATGGTGTTGGGCACCGACGAGCAGACTCCCGCCAAGGTCCTGAAGAAACTGGCAGACATTCAGGACATACGCTGGATGAAGGCTGTCGAGTTACGCGAATCGTAATGAGCAGAGACTCAGACTCGGAGAGTCGTTTCGAAAATCAGACAGGGCACCAATGCAAAGAGTGGAGGTTCAGCCCCTCTGACCGCTGCCCTGGGACCGGTTCCTACATTTACGCCCGGAACGCAACTGGCGCCGAGTCGCCGGTAGCTGGCATATGCCAGCGAACAAGGCCCGCAAAGAACCTTTACTTGGGCCTGCTGGCGATGACACTCCTCTGGGTCGTTCCGGTCCTTGCATGCGGCAGTTTTCAACCACGCCCGACACCCACCAGGGACATTCCCGTCGCGGTTCCCGCCGCAGAAACGCCCGTGCCGGATGAGCCGACTCCGACCGCTCCTTCGACGGCGCCCCCCAGCCCGACACAGACGTCGATTCCTTCCCCTACACCAACAGTCGCGGTCAGAAATCCCCTGACAATCGGCGAACCCGCGCGTATCACGGTTCCCGGTGGACTCAATGTTCGCGAGCAGCCTACGATCAGATCTCCAGCCGTCACGCTTCTTGCCCAGGACAAGCGAATAACTGTCCTGGAAGGGCCCGTAAGCTCTGACGGATACATCTGGTGGAAGGTCGATGACAATCAGGGGACAGTCGGCTGGGTGGCAGGAGGCCAGGGAATCGACGACTGGATCTCCCCGCATGTGGGTGAGGCTCGTCCTATCGACCGCTCCCCTGTGGTCGGCGACCGGGTCATCGTCACGCTCAATGGAGAACTGACCGTGCGCTCCCTGCCCGGTATCGGTTCGAGCATCGTTGCCCGCGCCAGGACAAACCAGACATTCTCGGTCGTGGCCGGACCCCAGGCCGCGGACGGGTATTTCTGGTACCAGATTCGTTCAGACGACGGTGCAGTTGAGGGCTGGGCAGCCGATGGTCGGGAAGGCGAGCGCTGGCTAAGTCCGTTGGAGTAACGGTTCACCCTCAAGAATTCTGGCAGGGTGCCCTGTAGAGAATACGGCCCATCGCAAGCGAATTCAGCCCCACCTCCGGCCGGAAACCCGCAGAGCGCAGGAGGTCCGACACAGTGGAAAGTGCCGGCCGCTACCCCAACCTCTTCAGTGCAGATTCAAGGACCAACACGGCCTGCCAGTATTCGTCCAGATTGAGATGCTCATTGGGCGTATGATCCAGGCTGCTGTCACCTGGGCCGTAGGCCACGATCGGGCACTGCCACGCAGGACCGACTACGTTCATATCGCTGGTCCCGCTCTTGCTCACAAAACGAGGTCGCTCGGAGGTCTGTTCGCGAATGGCTGCCAGAAAGCCGCGTACAAGCGGGCTGTTGCGGCCGCTTCGCCATGCCGGTTCGTATCCGTGGAAGCAGAACTTCAGTCGCAGTTCTTCGTCACCGAAGTGGAGTTCCTGCGGGGATGCATCGGTGTCTCTTGTAAAGGGCGGCTCCGGCCGAGGCGCGTTTTCTTGAACGCGTTCTCTTGCCCAATCCCAGATCTCGCCAAGGAAGGCGTCAGCGTCGAAATCTAGCGGCAGTCGAATGCCTATCTTGGTCCAGACCAGGTCGCGCATCGCCTCATCAGTCCATGTGCGCAGTTCGCGCAGGCTGGGACGCAACTGGTCGAACATCCTGCTCCTGTCACAATTGAAGAGGTCTGCATAGCCCACAATCATGTTCCACAGGTCCACCGCATTCGTGGCAACGCCCGGGTTAGGGCCGGCTGAGTGCATCATCGGCTGTTCGGCCTGCAACTCCAGAAGCAGGCGTCCCATGTAAAAGAGAGTGATGCGAGTGGCGCCGCTGGGCTCACCAATGACACAGAAGTCCGGCACCGGTTCCTGGTTCCCGTCAAAGCGATCGCGGATGAAACGGGCCCCCTTGCTTGTTGCCGCCTCCTCTTCCACGGCGCCAACAACGACCAGGCGAGTATCGTTGCGGTGGGCCCATTCCGACCCCACGCGGGCGGCCGCCACTGCGAAAGTCGCCAGAGGTCCTTTGGCATCAACGGAGCCTCTTCCGAAGAGCACGGGTCCGTCTGGCCCCCTCTCCACGCGCACCGGGATGTCGCCGTAAACAGTGTCGATGTGACCAAGTAGAACCACAGTCTGGCCGGCATCAGCGGCCCCGATTTCACCGACAGCGTTGCCCGAAGCGTCGACCTCACACCTGTCGAATCCAAGTGAACCCATTGCATCGACCAGAAAGGCGCTTGCTTCCAGTTCGTCGCCGCTGAAAGATGGAATTTCAACCAGACGGGTCAGCAGCCCTTCTGCTTTCTTACGGGAGAGTTCAGACATTTCCACCACAATTACGGTTCGACAGGTTCGAGGAAGTCAGTTCTCCAGGTCGTCCAACAGGTCACCCAGCTCCCTCTCCCAAACGTCGTCCAGGGGCATGAAGGGATTCTCCGTGAACTCGTCATCCAGCTTCTGCAGGTATGCATGCACGTCCAGCTGAGGCGCCTGCCGGGAAAGTTCCTCCATCTGTTCTTCCATTGAAGACATCAGCTCGTCGCTCTGTATGCGTAGCTCCGACAGGTCCATTCCTAGGTGAAACATAAAGTCCGCTCTGCGCATAATGTCGTACCAGGCCTTGACGTCGTCTTCGATTCGTACACTCTGCGCCGGGAGCATCACCTGGCCGAAGTCATAAGCCGGGACAAAGCCATGGAAGCATATGTATTCTTTATTGCGCTGCCCGGCATGATAGGCGAGATAGGAGCCTATGGTCGTGCCGCCTTCATAACTGGAGAATCGTACGGCATACTCTTCCATCTCCTTGCGCATCTCTTCGAGACTGAAGACACAGGAGATGTCGCGGTCCTTGTTGAAGGGCATTGCGCCGTACACGCCGCCTACAGCCACGACCCGCTTGACACCCAGGGTTTCGACAATATCAAAGAAGGCGTCGGCGTACTCCTCCTCGTTGACGTGCGGTTCCTCGCCAAGAAAAATGAAGATCCCCTTATCCCCGAGTTCAGTGAAATAGATTTCGGTCTTGATGACGCGCATCTCCTGGACCACGCCATCTTTTGTGTGGACCTCCGGTCTCAAAAGGTGGTGGGCGCCCGGCATCTGGAAGAGGAAGAACCGGTCGCGGCTGATTTCGCCTATTTTGCGCGTATCCAGCTTTTCAATCAGATAGGCAGGTAGGCCGGACGAGATCGAGCCGGCGTCTGCCCACTGGTGCCAACCGGCAATCATGACCGATTCACTGGCGGTCGGCGTCTCCCACAAATGTACTCGCTCGTCCATGTCAATACCTCGAATTCCTTTTGATAGAACTACGGCGGCGTCAGGTCAAGGGCGTAGCATGCGAAAGACGATTACCGGTGGAATCTCGCTGAAATTTGGCCCCCAGCTGAGTTCACGCGATCCAGGCGGATGGGTTGTCGGGAATGCTCTTTCTTCAATTCCGTCCAGGACAAAGCCGACCCGCAGGCCGACATTCAATAGGGCAAATAGAGGTCGGTGAAAGTAAGGCTGCGGCAGAGGCTGACCGCCCAGGGCACGTCCACTGAACATCGTGGGCGTCATATAGCCGCTGACTCGCACGCCGTAAGTCATGACTTCCTCACCATCGAGCTCTTCTCTCTCCCCAAAGAGGGCTGAGCTGGCCTGATTGAAGCAAGGGTGCATCATTGAGAAGACGAAGCGGCCTCCCGGCTTCAGTAAACTGAATAGACTGCGGAACAGGGGTTCAATCTCGGCCATGTCGAAAAGCGCCATATTGGACAGTGCACCGTCAAACTTTCCTTCCCCGATCTTCGCCATTCCCTTTTCGTCGTTGGCATCAAGCACGAAGTATCGAATATCGCCGTCTTCGTCCGTGCTTCGCTGCTTGGCGAACCGTATCATTTCTTCTGCCACGTCGAATGCGACTACCCTCGCCCCCAGCCGGCCCAGCCTTCGACTGGTCAGGCCGTTGCCGCAAGCGACATCCAACACCAGCTGTCCCGGCTGAACGGAGAGCAGCTTCTCAATGGCGGGCCAGCAGAGAACGTTAACGAAATCGTTGCCCTCCCCCATGTAGCTGTCCCAATAGGCAGAGTTGTGGTTCCAGACTCGCTCCACTTCATGCCTGTAATCGGGAAACGAGGTTCTGGAATGGTGTGGAGTATCTGCCGAATTACTGCATTCGGCTGACGAACTGATTGTCTCGGCCTTCCCGCTCACACGGGACATAGGCCAGCTCCTGTTCACATTCATCGGGACTGTTCTGTCGCAATCGACCCACAACAAATCAGAAATCTTGCTTCGGCACATTGTACCACAACGGTGTTGCGGCTGGACATAGCCTGTCGAAGCGCCCTACCTACGGCGAAGGCTAAACCGGCGTCGAACGCGGGCATAAGACGACGGCGGGGGCCTCCGCCGCGCAGGTTCATCTTGCTCCGAGAAAGAAACTCTATCCGGCCGCCCCGAGGCGAGAACGCGAAGCGTAAGTGGATGCCTACGCCAGGTTAGAGAGGCCTTGCACCGCAGAGATTTGTAACCTGCTGCCGCGAGGAGACTACTCAAACACGTTGAATGGTCAGGATATTGCGAGTTTTCCTGTCAAAGCGCCTAACCACTACGCAGTCAGCTCAGTCAGGTCAAAGACAGGTCCATGAACGCAGGCGCGAGTGTAGCTACCGCGCGCTGTTGGGACGGCGCAGGCAAGGCAGGCGCCAACACCGCACAGCAGGTCTGTGCGGACAAGAACCTGGGCGTAGTTCTTGTCAACCCGAAAACGCGTATTCCTGACTATATGGAGGAGTTCTCCATAAGACTCTGGGGGAACGCCCGCACAAAGTTGATCCGACCAAGCGATCATACTGTGAATCTGTTCGAGCCACTGCTTCTTTGTGCTTGCAGTGCGCACCTCAACCTGCACCGGCAGCTGCGGAACCAGACCCGACATTGAACTGTCGTCAAGGCATCGAATCAGGAGTGTCACCCGGCCGCCTCT
This sequence comes from Caldilineaceae bacterium SB0664_bin_27, assembly GCA_009838625.1. GTDB lineage: Bacteria > Chloroflexota > Anaerolineae > Caldilineales > Caldilineaceae > Bin5. The sequence continues at coordinate 37,868 of VXRG01000078.1, read as the reverse complement.
GTCCAGGACCTGTTCGCACAACGGGACCAGCTGCCAGAACCAGGACGGGTCGTCCCTGGTGTCAACCAGGATGAGCAGATTGTGAGGATCTTCCCTCAATGTGAAACCATTGCCGAAGGGACCCAGCAGGTTCAATAGATCGCCGGGAACACGCTTTGCCAGCCATTCCAAGCCGCCGTCGCGTCCAACTCTTCCAGTCTCCGATCCCATTTCAGAGCTTGCCCCGTTCTCTGCGGGACTGGCTGGAAGACAAAGCTGCCACCTGTCGTCCTGATCATGGATTTGACGGCCGCAAACGAAAACAGGCTGCCGAGGATAAACGGACCAATCGTCCCCTCTGTCCTGGCCCACGGATGTGCTGCAGCGTACCAGGAAGTAGAGGCCGCTCAATGTCTGCGAATGCGGCCCAGGCGCAGAGGGCAGGCGGACCGAGAACGGATGGCCCGGCTGAACCGGACTCTCGATCTGTCCTACGAGGGGGGGAATCGGCTCCCATTTGACGTCCGTCACGTCAGATTGCGACCCGTCTGAGCAGCTGCCGGCACACTAATGGCTCCCTCCTCTCTGTTTGGCATGTTCTCCATCTCCGCCTTTCGAGGAATCCATTTCCTGTTGAGCCGGTTCGGCTTCGTTGGGAGTATGCACAGACCTTCTCTGTCTCTTTGGGAAAGGGCGTTTCTTTACAAGAGGACCCGGTTCAATAATCGCCAACAGTATAACGATTGCGAGTCCCGCAACTGCCAGTATCGCGAGGATCTGCCAGATTGCAGAGAGAGAATCTGCCGCAACCGCCGAGTGAAACACAGTGGACTGCTCTAGGGCTCCAGGTAGTTTTGCCATTTTTCAGGTTAGTCTGATGCAGAGCTCGCTATCCCGCGAATCTTCTGATTGCCATCAGATTCCTGGATGCACCGTAACTTTGTGGTACAATCTGTTCAGTTTTGCCCGGGGGACGTGGCCGGCAACTCTTCAGGGAGCGTTATGCTTGGAGACTCCCGTCTCGGCTGCGCCGGTTGATGACAGGGAGAAACTGCCGGCAAGCGCCTCTCGCGTCCATTTTCACATACCGTCAGGAAACAGCCAATCTCTGACCTGGTTACTGTGACAGCTCGCAAACTGAGCAGACCTTCAGCAAGATCTCGTCGCCTCAATCCTCAGTTGGCCCTCGAACGGCTTCTGAATCGCCATCTGCCCGCAGGATGGCGCATCGAGTTACGAAACGGCTGGCCGCTTCTCTTCATCCCGCTCCTGCTCTTCATGCAGCTACTTGGCCCCAGCCCGATCTGGGTGGCGCTTTTGATCTCGTTGGCCGGTCTCTATGCAGTCAGCTATCTCTGGGTCCGAAATCAGGTTCTGCAACTGTTTTTTGAGAGGCACCGGGAAGGAGCCATGCTGGTGGTGGGCGACTCCTTGCAGGAACGGTTTGTCATCCGGAACGATAGCACGCTGCCGTTGCACTGGCTCGAATTTGCCGACAGATCTCTCTTGCCCGGTTACAATCCAAGGCAGGTAGTCAGTTGCGGCGGTGGAAGCAGCTACCAGTGGCGCGCCGAAGCACATTGTACGCAGAGAGGCGTCTTCCGTTTGGGACCGCATACCTTGCGAACAGGCGACCCATTCGGTTTTTTCAGTCTGGAAGTCGTGGATACTCGTTCAGAATCGCTTCTGGTTTACCCTAGGGTGGCGCACATTCCCCCGCTCGCCTTGCCTAGAGGAAGCTTGTCCGGCCAGGACCGCCGGCGACGCGCTCATACAGGGTCGGAGCGGTCTCAGGCTGTGCGAGCCTACCAGCCGGGAGACAGTCTACGTCATGTGCACTGGCCTACCAGCGCTAAACAGGGCGAGCTGGTCGTCACGGACGTGGAAACGGAACCGAGCGGAGATCTGTGGATAGTGCTTGATGTCAACCGCCTGGTACAGTCTGGCAGCGGTGAAGAGAGCTCGCTCGAAACAGGAATCGTTCTGGCGGCAAGCGTTGCAGCCGAATTTCTGAGTGGAGGCGAGCGGAGATCCGTTGGACTTCTGGCCGCGCCCGCCGCCGTCGCGTCACTTTTTGAGACTGACGAGGCGACCGCTTTCGACCAGCAGATTCTCCCTGAATCTGGGGCGGCCGGCAACGATTCAGGCGCCCTGTCATCCAACGGGGAAGGGAGTCGCGTTCAGAACTCATCATCGCTGCTTGTAGATGTGCCGCCGCAGCCGGGAAAGGGGCAAGTTTGGCGCATTTTGGCTGCCCTGGCTCCTGTGAACGCCGGTGACCTGCCTCTCGGCGAGCTCTTGCGCCGCAGCCGGGGCCTGTTCAGCGGCGGGCAGACCGTCCTGGCCATCACGCCCGACATTGTCGATGGGGTCGAGGACTGGACCGCCGAGCTGCTGCATCTTCGACGCGCTGGCGTTCCGGCAAGCGTTCTCGCGGTGACACCTGCAGCCGGTGTCGCCGAGGATAATCCGGCTGCTGGCGAATCGACGTCCGAGATTCAGCCGGATGAATCCCTTGCAGACTCCCTTACCCAAGACCATCTTGGGGACGATCCTGAATCAGACTCCGCACTCACCAGCGAAGAAGCGCAAGCGAATCTTATCGACATTCTTGCCAGATATGAGATCCCCCTTCGGTTCTTGCAAGCTGGAACCCGACTTGCGCCCGCGCTGACCTACCGCCGCACTCGTACCGTCTTGCGTACGACGCCCAGCGGCGGCGTCGTGGCCCACGAGATTGAGGAAGAGGTAGGGTGAACGCCGTCAGCAGCCTGGACGAAAGACATGTGGCAGTACGGTTCCTGCTCTCCATTGCAGAGCATTACCGTCCTACTCTGGGCTGGTTGGTCCTGGTGCTCGCCCTCATGTTGGCTCTCCTGCCCGCCATCGCCATTCGCGAAGCCGAGTGGATTGACCTGCGTCGCGTCAGCGTCAGTCTCGAGTGGGCATCTTTCTTCGGCCTCCTGAGCGGGTGGTGGCTGGTTGGCCGGCTGCGAAGATCGGCCTCACGCATGCTTTCCCCGGCTGACGATCAAGATTCAGAAACAGGAAGCCCCTCGACTTTGCCAAACAGGAGGCTGCTGGGCGGCCTGCTTGTGTTCGCAGTCTACGGCTTGGGTACTCTGTTCTGGGTCGGCCTGGGGGTGCTGATCGTCTCGCAGGTACTTGTGCACTGGATTCCCGGCCCATTCGATCTGTGGCGGGCAGCGATCGCAAACGATCTGCTTGCGCTGGTCGAGGGGGTAGAAATTGATCTGAACGGCTTGGCTCTGCGCTACTCGGACTGGGCGCGCGGTGTGGAAGCAGGCGGCGCCTACCAGGACGACTTTGTCTTTCTGTCCCTGTTTGGCGTCGTGCTGTGGTTACTGGGAGGCGCAACTGCGCTGCTCGCGCTTTCAACGCGGAACGGTCTCATTGTTGGCGCGCCCGCGCTCTGGGTGCTGGCGACATTCCTGTTCTATGGACGGCAGGGCCGCCTCCTTATACTGGTTGGTTTTGCTGCCACTCTTCTTCTGCACGTACTCCTCGACCAGCAGCGCCTGGAAAGAAGCTGGACCCGTCACAGGATGGATTTCAGCCCCATGCTGCTGACGGACCGGCTGCTGTCGGTCGGCGCAGGTGCAGTGCTGATAGGGCTCGTTGCTGCCTTCATGCCAAATGTCGTGATCTCGCCAATTGCCTATCGGGTCTACCAGACAATGACACCGGTCTACGACTCCGTAGACAATGTCACTGAGCGCATGTTTCCGGACCTCAAGGGAGGCAGGAGAGGGCTGGGCAGGCTGGGAAGTGGTCTGCCAAACCGCTTCCTTCTTGAAGGCGGAGCAGAGCTGGGCAGGTACGAAGTGATGCGCGTCTCTACGAACTATCCTTTTGGCGCCGTGACGGAAATGGGCGACATGCCCCCGCGGCTCTACATGCGCCGGGGCACCTTTGTCAACTACGATGGACGGGGCTGGAACAACAGCGGCCAGGAGAGGGACCCAGCCTACGACGCCAACAGAGCATGGCGCAGCGAAGAAGAGTGGCCCGGCCGCGTCGCTCTGACACAGCGGGTACGCTTGACCGCGCCGACCGCGGTGCTGCCCGCGGCCGGCGAACCGGCAGAGTTTCGCACGGAATACGCATTGGAGCGGCGTTCTGAAGACGACCTGGTGACCGTCTGGTCGGGTATCGGTCCGGTAGACCGCTTCGAAGTCATATCATTCATACCGGCAATGTCCGCGGAGAGTCTGCTCGCTCTGCCTGCCTGGGGCAGCGGGTCGGCGCAGCTGCCGCCCGAGATGCTCCCCCATCTGAGGTTGCCGGATTCCATAACCCCGCGCACGCAAGAACTGGCTGAGAGACTCGCCGCTGGCCAGCCAGGCCCATTTGCCATTGCCGAATCCATCGAAACCCATCTGCGGGGAATCGTATACAATCTGGAGGTTCCCGGCCCTCCTCCGGGCTCCGAAGTCGCCGACTTTTTCCTCTTTGATCTGCAGGAAGGTTATTGTGACTACTACACCACCGCCTTTGCAGTTCTGGCTCGTCTAAACGGGCTGCCCACGCGATTTGCCACAGGCCACATCGGCGGCTACTGGGACCTTGAAGCAGGCGAGTGGACCATAACGGAGGCGGAAGCTCACTCCTGGCCTGAGGTCTACCTCCCGGAAATCGGATGGGTCCCCTTCGAGCCGACGGCAGGCAGACCATCACTCAGAAGGCAGGCATCTCTACAGGCCATACCGGACAGCTTCACGAGATCGGCGCGCACCGAGACGGCTGAAGAAGCGACCGCAGACGAGCGCACCTGGAACTGGCAGTTGCTGTTCTGGCTGCTGCCGCTGGCGGGCCTCCTGTATCTGTTGGCGAGCTGGCTGGAACGCAGGCCGCAAGACCCTTGGCTCGGGCTGCTGGCGTGGGGCAGGCGTATCGGTAGGCCCCACCAACCGCATCAGACGGAGCTGGAATATGGCCGCGGCCTGTCGGCCCATCTGGCCGATCATGAGTCCGAACCGGAACGGCGCCGCAGGCTGACGCGAAATGTGATCGGTCTGACTTCGGCCGTCAGCCAGGAGCGCTACGGAACGTCTACCCTCCGTCCTGCCGCGCTCGACCGCGCCGCCGAACTCTGGCGGGCCATGCGCCGGGATATTCGGCGCCTGCCGTGGTGAAATAGGCGCTCAGAAAAGTCCTGCCTTTACCTATTCCTGGTCTTCTCCCTCTTCGAAATCCTCTTCTGCCTCGGTACTGAGGAGTCTCGAAATATCGGCGGACAGATCGTCGGGATCATGCGCGGCGTATCTTTCCCACAAATCTTCTGCCATGGCGCTGTGGTCCACTCGGATTCCGTAGCGACGGAAGTACTGGCAGACCCGCTCCACATCCCTCTTCAGAACGGAATGCGCGCTCCGGTTGGCATGAATGTCAATGACCTGCGGAAAGTCGATCAACTTGATCTCGCCCTGCCAGTAGAGGATATTGTAGGCTGACAGGTCGCCGTGTGCGAGGCCATTTTCCAGCATGACGGCGATGCTCTTCAATGTTCTGTCAAAGAGGGGACCGGCCTCATCGTCCTCCAGACGCGTTTCGTGGAGGGTCGGCGCCGCCACCTGTTCGTCGCCGATATACTCCACAAGAATCGCGTTGTCGCCCACCCCATAGGGTTTCGGCACCGGCACTCCGGCTTCGTAAAGGGTCTGTAAGGCGGAGAACTCGTACATCAGCCAGGATGTATGGCGAACCTGCACTCCAAAGACCGACTTCTTTTCGACGGCTCTCTTTGTCCGGTCGTCGCGCGGATTGACGGCCTGGGGCCGCCCGTCTTCCGCTGTCAGGAAATGCCTGCCCTCTCTGTACATGGCGTCATTGCGAAGGTTCCGGAACTGGCGGGGGCGGTAGACTTTGGCTGCGATCCATTCTACTCCGACGGAAGAGTGTGCCCTGCACAGATAGACGTTTGCCTCCTTTCCTCCCTTCACCTGGGCCATTACGTCAACAATCTGGTCCTGCAGATAAAAGGGCCTCAACGAAGTCTTGAGAAACACACCTTCAAAACGCGCCGGCGTGTAAGTGATGTCCCAAATGCTCTCCAGGTCCGCAACTTCCGCAACTTGCTGAACCTCGGCGCGGTGCATTTCGAACCGCTGTCGTTCGTTTTTCGGTTCTCGTGCCAAAGGAAACGAGGGTTCGGCCAGCCGAAACTTCCTCTCGTAGTATTCCAGTTCTGCCTGTTCTTCTTCCCACCTCAAATCAGAATCCTGCAGCGAACTGTCGTCGTCGTTCTGAGACTGATCCCTATTGTCGCTGTCTCTTTCTTCTTGCTCTTTCAATTCTTCACCAGTCCTTGATCTGGGGCTCGAGGCCTCGAGTCGATAACCCTTGATGCCTCCCTCGCTCTGCCGGTGAGAGGAGGCGACTGCAGCATTCAAGACGCGTCGAACTCTACACACGCGCGGCCCGTGTTCTCGATGTGCCTTCTATTGTCCGCAGCAACGACGGCAAGTCGCACTGAGATTCAATTGGCGGGATCAAAAAAGGCCGCGGTCTGGTAACGCCGGCAGCCTCGGAAAAGAGGGGCGGGATGCTAGTTAGCTAGGCGAAGTTTACTTCAGACGGCTCGCACGGAGTTGGTATCCCTACGGGCGTCGCCAGAGAATCAGCTAGCTGCGCTCCATATGCAGGCAGTCACCCTTAACGCTCACTGTCATGTTCACCGTTCTCATATGGAGCCTCCTTTCGCTGAGTTCTCGTGAAGAAGAAGCTTGCTATACGTCGCAAGCGAGGACTGTCTAATTCAAGGGCACTCTATCACACAAAGGACTGACAGCAAAAGTGCTGGATTATCGGGACACCAACCTGACTGAAGTCGGCAGAATGCGACTTGAAGTTGCGTTTGATCTGTTCAGAAGTGACCTCCCGCGGCCGGCCAATCGCGACAAAGCGGGCGGAATTCCGCCCTCAGCTCTCCTGAATCTCGACAAGACGCCCGTCAGGATCGCGCAGATACGCCGACCGCCCCCAAGGGTACGTGGCCGGCGCGATCGCGGCGGGGCGGTTTTTGAGGCTGCTGCCGTCCCATGCGCTGTCCAGCGCCTTCACCCCAATGGCGAAGTGGTCTTCATTGGGAGGACCTTCAGCGCCAGTTTCGTATTCGGAGTCTTGTGGCTCGCGGTGATGTATCAAGATGTGCAGCCCGTCCAACTGGAACAGCGCCATCTGCTCCGACTGATGGGCCGGAGAACCTCCAAGCAGCTCCTCGTAAAACGTAACGAGCGCAGGCACATCTTCCGTGAAAAAGGCTAGTTCGACGAGCGGACGCATAGCGGGAAACTCCTCGCTGGCTGATGGTTCAATCCAAGTTTTTTCAGCGCAACTCATGGAGAACTGCACTTTGGCGGGGGAAACGGGTCAGCAAGTCCCCAAATTCCGCGTCGTTAGGAAGCGAAAAGTCTTCATCGCTGTAGGCCGGGGCCAGGGAGCAGCCCATCAAGGCCCAACGCTCGCCACTCTGCAAACGTGCGCCAAACCAGCTCTGTGCAGGGACGACAGTCTGGACGGTCTGACCTTGCAGGAGGTCATGCCCCAGCTTGATATTCGCGTAGTCAAAACCAGTCCCAAACACATGCAGATCAACCCCATCACCCAAATAAAAATGCCACGCCTCATCAGTCTCCAGCCTGTGCAAACGCGACTGTGTTTCAGCAGTCAAAAGGTATAGGATTACCGACTTGGCCGGCCGTTCCGATCTGATCGAGGGGGGCAGGACGCTGGCAGGAAGCAGTAGGTCGGCGGAATAGGTTTCACGAAAGTAGCCTCCCTCAACCGGCAGTGGTTTCAGGTCAAGGAGTCTGATAATGTCGGCCGCCGCAAGGTCGTCAACTGCTTGCATGGTTTTCTAGAATGCAGGCGCCGCAAGGACGCCCCCATCGACGGTCAGCGTGACGCCTGTAATCCAGCGGGCGAGGGGGGACGCCAGAAACAGGCACGCGTCGGCGATGTCTTCGGGTGTTCCGAGCCGCGCAAGGGGCACGCGATCCATCCAGCGCTTCACCCCGTCTGGCCATGCCTGCGCCAGTCCTGGGCGATCGATGAGCCCCGGCGCGACCGCATTGACTCTGATCCCCGCTCCTCCCAGCTCCAGGGCTGCGTTTCTCGTGTACTGCTCTACCCCGGCTTTGGCGGCAGTGTAGTGACTGTGCGCAAAGGCAGTCGATGCGGCTTCGATCGAAGAGATGTTAATGATCGAGCCGCTGCTCTTGCCATTGTCCCGTCCCGTAGTCAGCTCGATCATCGCCCGCGCAGCGCGTTGCGTACAGTAGTGAGTGCCCGTCAGGTTGGCCGCCAACACCTGCTCCCATTCGCGGTCAGCCATGTCCAGCAGAGGCGACAGAGGATAGACGCCTGCATTATTGACCAGTACGTCCAGCCGTCCGAACCGTTCCATCGTCTGCGAAACCAACCCTTCCACATCCTCCACCCGGGAAACGTCGGCCCGTATCGCCAGTGCCTGTCCGCCGGCAACTCGAATCCGTCCAGCGACCTCCTCGGCCGCCGACTCCGCTCGCACGTAGCTAATGGCCACAGAAGCGCCTGCCTGTGCAAAACGCTCAGATATCCCCGCGCCGATACCCCGGCTGCCGCCGGTTATGAGGGCAACTTTGCCCGCAAATCTTAACGCGCTCGAGAGTTCTGGGGCTCGTTCCTGCACCGCAGGTTACCTCCTTACCCTGACTTTGAGTTATGCAGCGCTTCCCAAATATAATAGTACAGCGGCCTTGCACCTCCAATCGAAGGCGCCATAAACGCGGCATCAATAGGTCCGATCAGCCCCAAAAACTCTCATTCCGGCGCTGGGCGCGGTTGACCTTCTCCCCCGATTTGTGTAGGATTTCGCTAACCTCAGTTCATTTCATTTGAGTCAGGAGAAACCAATGTTAACTCTTGCCCAGAAGCGCCAGTTCTTTGAAGAGGGCTACGTGAAGATACCAGGCGTCGTCCCCAAAGTGCTGATCAATGAAGCGCTGCGCGCCGTAAATCACTCCATCGGTGAGGTAGGACTCGGCGGCGAAGACATGGAAAACAATCGTTCCGCTTTCTTCTGCGCCGAGCTGCTGCGGGCGCCAGTCATTCTGGACCTGTTCAACAAGTCGCCTGTAATTGAAATCGCCGAGGAACTGATGGGCGCGGGCAACGTCCTGCCCGTCGTTCAGGCCAAACCGTATCCCCGTTTTCCGCTCCCGTTGGGCGAAGATGCCCCGGAGCCGCGCGGCCACATAGACGGCATCGGCAGCGGTACAAACGGCATGCCCAAAGGGTACTACAATCGCGGATTCACTGCCTTCGCAGTCGTCTATTTGGAAGACCTGCTCGAAACGAATGCTGGCAACTTCACGGTCTGGCCCAAATCACACCGGGCCTTCGAGACCTATTTCAAGGCAAACGGCCATGAAGTACTGGTCAACGGCAGGCCCGATGTTCCCCTGCCGGAGGGACCCGTTATGGTCACCGCAGAGGCTGGCGACCTGATTCTTGCCCACTACCTTATGTTCCACACAGGCGGACCCAACGCATCGCCCAACGTTCGCCAGGCTGTTATCAGTCGACTGCGGCACAAAGAGGTGGAGGGCAACGAAAAGGCCGGCTACACCGATATCTGGCGGGAGTGGCCCGGCATTCGGGAGGCTATGGATAGTCAGGCAGAAGAAGCGCTTGCGACCTGATTCAGGACTCCTGGTACGCAGGAATCCGGGGCGCCGAAGACGAGAGACGAGTTCTACTGTGGAAACTCTCCGTTCTGAACTGCTCTCTGGCGCCCTTCCTCCAATATCATCTGTATTTCGGCGACCTCCAAGGGGTTACTGCTTGCCAGAAACAGTCTTCTCAAAACCTGGTTGAAGCTGGCCCTCAAGCTGTCGGGAAGCACGAGGAACAGAGGAGCGTTGATATCGTCGGCGCCGGTTACGACCTCGTCCCCTTTCTCCGCCGCAGCCGAGAGAAGGTCCCGCTCAAGCTCACGGTGAACCGGTACATAGCCGATATTCGTTTCTGAGTCCCCGAGGCGTGCGAGTTGCAACTCCTGCGCTGCCGCCGAACCCATGAAGCCCACGAAAGCGCCTGCTTCGGCCCGGTACAGCGCATCGGCAGGAATCACGTAGCCGAAAACGATTGAGACCTCTCCAATTGGGATGTTTGGATCAATCCGAGGGAACTGAAAAAAGTCGAGTTCCTCGGCAAATACCGGAGGCAGGTCGCCAAGGCTGAACTGCGGCGCCAGGGCCATCACCGCTTTCTCCCAGGAGAGTGGACTGTCGCCGTCCCCTCGGATCAGTGCGGTCATGCTGTTCATCTCCGACGTGCTGCCCGGCCTTTCTACGAAGTAGCCGCGATCCAGTAGCGACATCCAGTATTCCCACACTTGAGCAACTCGTACATCGTTGAAGTCCACTCGCCCCGCCATCAGTTCGCGGTGGAATTCCGGGCCGTTCAGCCGCAAATTCAGATAATCGAACCACAGCATGCTGATGAACGGGTTCTGACCTGCCAGTGACAAGGGAGTAATGCCGTTGGCCAGCAGCGTGTCGCAGATCAGTTCAAACTCCTCCCATGTAGCCGGCGGCGTGAAGCCGAACTGTTCGAAAACTTCCCTGTTGTAATAGAATCCCGTCCAGTTGAAGCCGGCAGGTACCCATCGCAGCGTGCCGTCGAATCGGCTCATATCTCGGAACCGCCTGCCGTACGCTTCGGTGAAGTTGCCCTCGGTCCAGACGTCAGAGACGTCGGACAGCAACCCTAGGGCAGCCGCGCTGCGCAGTTCATTGCCGTCCCACATCAGAATCACGTCGGGTGGCGGCGTGTCCAGCAGATAGTTGGTGGCACTGAATGCATAGGAGCGGCGGTCGATCTGTATACTGGGCGCGAGTTCCTGAAAACGGTCAATGGCTACCTGCTCCGGCTCGTTGAAGACGGAGTTTCCAGGCCCTACATATGTGAGTGTAACCGGCGGGCTGTCCGGTGCGAACAGGAACTCTTCCTCTCTGTCCCGACCGCACGCGCCCAACAGTCCTGTCAGCACCAGAATGACAAAGACAATAGCGACGCGTCGAGCCTTCAGGTGGAAATTCGGGGAAAGTCTCATTTCAACTATCCTTACAAGGGCCGCCTCCGGAAGGCGGCGATCTTCATCTACTCTGTTCACGAAAGATTGCCTGCCCCGAGCGGAAGCGGTTGCCGCACGACAGATCGCTACAGCCGTGCGGCCAGGGCGCGAATGTGGGCAGGCCCGATACCGCAGCAACCACCCACCAACTCGGCGCCGCTTCCGATCCACGCCAGGGCCTGAGCGGCAAAATCCTCCGGCGGTATAATGTCCACAAACTGCCAGTTCGGCTTTATGAAATAGCCGCTCTCCGGGTAGGCGCCGGTGGGGCCATCCCAAACGGTCCGGATCTCGTCCAAAGCCGGCCCGGTTACGTTCACGTCACTGTGCATAATGGCCGCCAGCGACCCTCCTTCTGCCATCACCGCAGCGACACCTGCCGCCAGCGGAATCTCCTCGCGAATGGTCGGGGAAAGGTACAGGTTTCCGTCCTCAGCCCGTTTACAACTGAATCCCACCCACACAGGGAGGCCCGTAGCCAGGGCAGCCTCAAGCGAGGCGCAGCTGTACTCTATGTCCCGCATCATTTCCAGTACCAGCAAATCAACCCCGGATCCGGCAAGCAGATTAGCCTGCTCCGCAAAGTCCGCCTGCATCTCCTGTACTGTTCTTTGGCCTGCATCGCCAAGACCGCCCGACATTGGCGAGATCGACCCGGCAACCCAGACAGAGTCAGGTGCCGAACGCCAGGACCCGTCTCGGTCGCGGGCCTTGGCTTCGCCAGCCTCCTCCCTTGCCCGGAGCGCCAAACGCGCGGCCTGCCGGTTGAGTTCGACCGTGCGGTCCTCTTCGCCCGCGAGGCGCAGCATGTTCCTGCCGGTGGCGAATGTATTGGTAATGATGACCTCTGCGCCGGCGCGGATATAGTCGAGATGGACCTCGCACACGACATCGGGATCGGTTGCAACCGCCAGGCCGCTCCACGCGACGCTGTTCATCGGTACCTCCCGCTTCTCCAACTCCGTGCCCGTAGCGCCATCCATCAGAATGGGCCGGCCTGCATTGAGTCGTTCGCTTATCGATGTCATTGTCAAGGGAGCTCCCTGTTTTCCTCGGTGCCGGGCTGGCAATCAGGCCTCCTGTACCATTGGACCTGAGAAAAGACTCCTCATAACTTCAGTCGACAGCCTGTTCGGGCCATTTTAGCAGCCAAAACAGAATTTACGAACTTATCCCATTTGCAGTGCCAGCTCGGAAAAAGGAATTTTCTTAGGTCAATTACACACCGAATTCCTACGGCCTCTGTCTGAGTCTTTGAGCCTGGCCGGCACTACCTTCCAACGCTTTGGCCATCTTGCTGTTCCGGGCTGCTTAGGATAGGCTTGTGGCGAAAACTACAATACCGCCGTGACCGCAATGCTTTCTGGCCAGACCGGCGATGCGGCCTGGGACTGCAGTCCGCGCCGCGCCGCAACAACAGGCTGCCAGGGTCAACTGCCGCCAACTTTCGAGTCAGGATAATCTCAGTCCAATGACAACACCCATCTATGAACGGCCGACCGACCTGCTTCGTACCCTGGTCAGGTATGACACCACGAATCCTCCTGGAAACGAGGCAGAGTGTATCGGCTATCTGGATCAGCTGCTGCAGGAAGGCGGTCTGACCACCACGCTGCTGGCCAAAGATGCGAACAGACCCAACCTGGTAACCCGGTTGCCCGGCCGGGGAGAAGCGCCGGGGCTGGTATTGCAGGGCCACGTCGACGTGGTCACGACCGCCAATCAATGCTGGAAACACGATCCCTTCAGCGCCGAACTGATAGATGGAACCGTCTGGGGTCGCGGCAGCCTGGACATGAAGAGCGGTGTCACAATGATGACCTGCGCAGTGCTGCGCGCCGCGGCCGAAGGGCGCAAGCCGGCAGGCGACATTATCCTTACGATCATGAGCGATGAGGAAGCCGGCAGCGACTACGGCGCCCGCTTTCTGACAGAGGAACATCCCGACCAGTTTGAGGGCGCAAAATATGCCATCGGCGAGGGAGGAGGAAGCGCTCAGTACTTGGGCGACCAGCGCTTCTATCCGCTCATGGTCGCCGAAAAGCAGGTATGCTGGCTCCGCACGCGCATTACAGGACCTGGTGGTCACGGCTCAACGCCGCTGCGCAACGGCGCCATGGCCCGGCTGGGCGAGGTCCTCACGACCCTCAATACCAACCGGCTGCCGGTGCACGTCACTCCGGTCATGCAGCAGATGCTGCCGGCGCTTGCCGAGCACGCGCCCGACCATTTGGCCTCCTCGGCACTGGCGCTGTTGGACCCCGAGCGGACTGACGCCCAACTCGATCAGATGCTTGCAGACGGCCTGCCCCAGGCCCGCAACTTTGACGCTCTGCTCCACAATACAGTCAATGCCACGGTCGTTGGCGGAGGTATCAAAACTAACGTTATCCCCAGTGAAATCCTGCTGGAACTGGACGGACGCGTACTACCCGGCTTCACTTCCGACGACCTCATTTCCGAACTGCATGCGCTGCTGGGCGAAGACCTGTCATTTGAGATCATTCGGCACGACCAGGGTGAGGCCGGCGTCGACATGGGTCTTTTCCCTTTGCTGAAGGGAATCGTGGAAGAACTCGACCCCGACGGCGTGGTCGTTCCCTCAATGGTTGGCGGCTTCACCGACGGCCGCATGTTCTCCCGCTTGGGCATCCAGAACTACGGATTCCTGCCGATGAAACTACCCCCTGGCACAAACTTCAGCGCGACAGTCCATGCGGCCGATGAGCGTGTGCCGGTGGAAGCTTTGGAGTTTGGGCTTCAGGCAACGTCAACCGTATTGGAACGGTATGGTCAGGCCGTCGCGGCATGACTCTCTTTTTGCAAACAGGCAATGGCTAGAGAAAGCGATCTGAAGGGAGCCGTGCAGGAACAGTTCGGTCGCGTAGCGCCAAACTATCTCACGAGCGCTGTGCATGCACAGGGCGAAGATCTTCCTGTTATGGTGGAAGCAGCCAATTTGCAGGGCGGCGAGCGCGTCCTGGATGCGGGCTGCGGTGCCGGGCACACTGCCGCAACCTTCGCGCCCCATGTGGCCGAAGTGACAGCCCTCGATTTTACAGCCTCGATGCTGAATCAGGTCGTTCTACTGGCAGAGGATCGGGAGCTGACAAACATCAGGACTCGCCTGGGAGACGTGGAAAACCTGCCTTTTCCCGACTCGACCTATGATCTCGTCGTGTCCCGCTATAGTGCGCATCATTGGGCCAGGCCGGGCAAAGCCCTGCGGGAGTTTCGCCGCGTTCTCAAAGATGGCGGCCGCTTCATTCTCAGTGACGTGCTTGGATTCGGTGATCCGGTCTGCGACACTTACTTAAACGCGATCGAAGTGCTGAGGGATCCCTCGCACGTGCGGGACTACACGCTCGAAGAGTGGAGCAACCGTTTCGCCGCGGCCGGTTTCAGGCTGGAACTATTCTTTTCTTACCGTATCTTTCTCCATTTCGAGGAGTGGACGGAACGCATGGAAACGCCGGAAGTCAACTGCTCCGCCATTCGCGCCCTCTATGACGCTTCACCTGAAGAGGTGCGGGAGGCACTGCAGATCGAAGGTGAGGGCCACTCCTTCCAATGCGCAGTCTTAAGGGGCACGGCCTCGGAAGGCTAGTTGAAACGAGTCCCGCGTCCTGCCGTTTCGCGGCCGAATCAGTACAGGGTCCACGGCAACTGCGGGACCGGCAACTGGCGTCATAGGGATCAAGTTACTTACGTTCCTGGAACGGTCAAAACGAGAACTAAATTCTTACAACGGGTTCAATTCTTCAAGACAAGGAGGAGGTTTCAAAATGACGGCAAATCCCATCATCTATACAGGGACTATCGGGCAAAGCGTATGGCGCAGCAACGACGGCGGCGACACCTGGGAACGCGCCTCCCAGGGCCTCTTCATGGAGTCGGACATCCGCGCCCTGGCCATTGATCCTGGCAATCCAGCAGTACTCTATGCGGGAACGGAGGCTGGCGTCTACCGCACGAGTGACGGCGGAGACTCCTGGTCTCTGGTCGACTCGCCGATGAACGATCTCGAAATCTGGGCCCTCGCCATCGATCCCTCAGACCCGGATACGATCTTCGCCGGCACCTGCCCGTCGGCCCTCTTCCGTTCACAGGACGGCGGCGGTTCGTGGCAGAAGCTGGACGTTGAACTGGCGGAAGAGTGCGAGGGCATTCCGATCACACCGCGTGTTACCATCATTCTCTTCGATCCGGAAGATTCGCAGACGGTCTATGCTGGCATTGAGATTGATGGCATGCGCATCAGCCGCGATGGCGGGGATACCTGGGAGGAAGGCAGCGAAGGGCTGTCCAGCCTCGACATTCACGGCCTGGCTGTCGTACCCGGCTCACCCAAGACGCTGGTCGCGGCAACCAACAACGACGTCTGCGTAACCACGGACATGCAGAACTGGACCCCTCTCGATGTCAGGAATCACTATCCCTGGCCCTACTGTCGCGGCGTCATCCACCTTTCTAATGGAGACAGCCGTATCTGGGTGGGCGCTGGCAACGGTCCCCCGGGAGACGAAGGCGGCCTCTTCCACAGCACCGACCTTGGCAAGACGTGGGAACGCGCCGACTTGGGCGGCGTGGCCAACAGCACAATCTGGGCGGTTTCACATAACCCCGCGTCGCCGGACTGGATAGTGGCCTATAGTGTGGCTGGTCAGCTCTACCGCAGCACCGACCGCGGGCACTCTTGGACTAAGCTGGAGCGCGAATTCGGCGAAGTTCGGGCTGTGGCGCTTGCAGTCTGATTCCTTCGATTTAGAAAACTCATTCCCTGCCGGATGAGCCACAGTCTCCGGCAGGGAATGTTCCTCTTCTACTTCAGGCGCGTTCCACCTGCCGAAAAGCCTCAACTCCAGGTCGGATCGCGTCAACCAGTAGCTTATAGTCAGGTCCATAGCTCAAGAAAGTAAAGCCCCGTGCAGCCAGGTCTTTCAACTCTTCGGGCGTGCCTGCACCGGCCCCCACAGCCACTCCGCATGAACGGCCCACGGCCAGAGCTCTCTCCATGACCGCGTCAATCTCCGGCAATGGCAGTTCGAATGGGTTCAAACCCATCGAAAGGCAAAGGTCAAAGGCGCCTATGAAGAGTACATCAATGCCCGGAACGCTGGCAATCTCCTCCAGGTTCTCGACCGCCTCCGGCGTCTCAATGATCAACATGATCAGGATATTCTCATTCGCTCGCTCGAAGTACTCCTCATATTCGAACGTGTAGTGAGAGGCCCTCAGAGGTCCGAAACTACGCTTGCCCTGAGGGGGATAGCGAGAGGCAAGCACGATTGCCTCGGCCTCAGCGACGGTCCTGACCATTGGCACCGCGATCCCCATCCCGCCAATGTCCAGCGACCTCTGGATGAATACCGGTTCAGCCGACGGAATCCGCACCATCGGGATCGTTTCTGTCCCGTTCATGGCCATGAGAATGCGCTCTACCTCGGCCATGTCGAGGCCGTTATGTTCCATCTCAATCAACAGCCACTCGCAGCCGGCATGGGCCAGCAGCTCGGCGACCGTCGCGCTTCCCATACCCAGGAAGCATCCCATCGTCTTCTGTCCACTGAGCGCTTTTTCCCGTACAAAATTGGATCGCATCCTGTCAGCTCCTCGAATCGTGGTCGTGGTGAAAAGGAATTGGAGCGAGAACCGGTTCCCTCATTCCAGGCACTTACAAAAGGTGACCTGATCGAAGGTCATTCCTCGTCCATGTTACTTGTGCAGGAGTCCTGGGGCGAAACTCGTTCCGGTCTGCTAGGCAAGTTCGGCATGGGCGACGGGGGATGAAGCTTCCGCGTGCGCGCCCGGAACTGCATGCCTCTTTCGGAAAGCTCGGCTAACTCCTCGCTACCTCCAGCAAACCACTCCTTCAGTTGCCGGCGAGCGATCTGCACGTGCTCGACCTCGTCAGCCCAGTCAAAGTCCTGGAAGGTCGTCATCAAGGGATGGCGCGCTTGGTCGCGACAAAATTCGTATTCGGCGCGTTTGCCTGGAGGGTATTTCATCAGGGCCGCTTCGACCCCGATTCCCAGCATGGCGTAGAGCTCAAGCGGAGTCATTTCAAACAGGTACTCGATCTCAAAGTCCCGCAGGGGCAACGCGGCGCGGTCCCCGTATACCTGCTCGGCTGCTGCCTCACCGAAAAGTGAATGACGCATTTCATCCCACATATGACGGGAAATGGCAACGTAGAATGACCAGGGCTGCCCTTCGACCTCCAGCAAGACGATGGCCAGTGCCTCAGCAATCGTGATTTCACCCAGGCGGGTGGCGATCATCTGTGCCAGCCGTTCCGGCACACGGTCTTCATCTACGTGGATGAAGTCCCACACACTGGAAAACGTATCGTCCCGCTTTGGTCTTCTGCCAACCTTGTAGGGCCTCCTACTGCGTACTGCCTGAATGCTTCCAGCCTGCTTTGCCGCCCCGCCGGCAATTCCACCTGCCTCTTCAAGCATCCTCCCGAGTTTGGCAGCCCACGCCCCCGCAGATTCCTCCTCCTCGGCCGAACGCACGATATCACCATAAGCGGCTTCCAAGAGACAGAGAGCCTGGTCCTCCTCCGCAACGATCGTCCGCATCAGCCGCACCGACTCATAGTCGGCCAGCCCGTTCGTCTGACGCAGATAGTCGCAGTACACCTCCAGCAAGGCCGGCTTGATCACTTTCACAAGGGCAGCAAGAAGCTCAACGCTACCATCTGAGTGCATCGCCTCATCCAGGACGACTTTGAGCCTCTCGTCCGGAACGCCCAGGACCTTCGACCTGGATACGCGTAGCTCCGTGAGCCGGTTCTTCAGAAGATCTGAATGTAGGCCGTCCTCGTATTGCAGTCGCGACAGCAGCCCTTTGAGATCCCTCTGCGGCGTCGTCACGATATGCGCAGCCTGCAGGAACATGAGCCGCTCTTCGACATAGGCAATGCGGTGAATCCGGCGCGCGCACTCCTCAACGCTAAGCCCGGGTTCTTTGGCCCGTTGCAGGCCCGCGAACTGGTAGGGAGCGTCCATCGGTTTGCCTCTCATTGTCTGGTTCCCTCCCGGGCCTTAAGGGTCGAACGAGCAAATCGCACAGTGTCTCCTTCTGGCCGCAGCCTCCTGTGCCGGGAGGCCTGTGGCAACCCTGGGCGTCAGTATAGGAGATAGCAATAGAATCATCAACCGCCGTCCGTTTCAATAATACCCGTTGAAAATTAGCGGCATTGATGTTAGAGTCCCAATTGCCTGCAAACGATTGCGTTTAGCGTTTCGGAACTGCCAGTAACCAGATGCCCTTTTCCGGAGAAGTCTGACGCTGAGGAAAACCAGTGCCTAGAATTGCGGTGATTGGCAGCTATGTCGTAAGCCTGACGGTACGCGTCCCACGGAAGCCGGTTATGGGCGAGGCGTTGATAGGCGATCTGTTCGACATGGGGCCCGGCGGTAAAGGCACCAATCAGGCAATCGCTGCCGCGCGTTTAGGCGCGCAAGTGGACCTGCTGGCCTGCCTGGGAGACGACCCTTTCGCCGATTCCGCCGAGCAACTCTACGCAGACGAAGGGGTCTCAACCGATCACATCCATCGCATTCCCGGCACAAATACCGGTGTCGGAATGGTCACGCTTCTGCCCTCAGGTGAAAACTCGATCGTGGGGCACCTGGGGGCCAACATGTTGATGCAGCCCCTTCACGTCGAAGCGTTCGAGCCCGCCATCGCCCGCAGCGATGTCCTCATGGCCCAACTCGAAGTGCCAGTGGAACTGGTGGCCCGGGCACTGGAATTGGGCCGAAAGCATCGCGTCCCGACCATCCTGAACCCGGCCCCAGGCCAGACTCTGGAACCTGACACCCTCGCCAATGTGGACCTGTTGACCCCCAACGAAAGCGAGACCCGCATCCTGCTCGGCCTTCCGCCGGACGATCCTACGCCGACGCAAGACCTCGCCGGGCGGCTGCTCGAACTGGGCGTCGAAACCATCGTAGTGACCCGTGGCGAAGAAGGCGCGCTCATCGTTACGCCACGTGGCACCGAGGCCATACCTGCTACTCCAGTGCAGGCCCTGGACGTCACCGGCGCCGGCGACAGCTTCAACGCCGCGCTGGCCGTTGGTCTCGCCGAGGGACTTGACCTGCGGGCTGCCGTAAATCAGGCCAATCGCGCCGGCGCCTACACGACAATTCATCTGGGCGTGATCGACGGTTTGCCCACAAGGGCCGAGTTGGAGGCTTTTCGGGGAAATGCAGTGTAGCTGTTTCTGGCAAGTCCCACGACGCCGCCTCGTTCTGGCGGCCTGAAACTCGCTCAAGTTCGAAAAATGAGGAAAACCCTATGCCTGCCATCGACACTCAGTATTGTATTGACCAGGTCCTTCAGGATGGTTACTGCATCCTGCGCGACCACTTCCCTAAAGAAGCGGTCGAGGCCTGTCGCGCAGCCTGGCATCCCATCGCAGACGCCCACCTGGCCGAGCACGCCGACAGTCCGAATCGAGGACCGAACCGACACTACATCCCCTTGCCGTTTCGCCCTCCACTCTACAACCCTTCCTTCTTCAATGACGACACCATACTCGCCATCGCTTCCGGCATCCTCGGTGAGCAGGTGCTTGTCGACGGGTTCGCGACTGACACACCCTTCAAGGGATCCGTCCATCAGGAAATCCACGCCGACCTCCCGGAACTGTTCCCTGAGCAGCCAGACCTTATCCTGCCTCCGCATATCCTGGTGGTGAACTGGCCCTTCGTCGACGTGACACCCGAAAACGGCCCGTTTCAGATCGCCGCAGGGACGCATCTGCTGCCGAAAACCGAGGCCCTGTCCCGCATTGAAACAGGTGAATTCGAGCTGAAATCGCTTCTGATGAATGTCGGCGACGCGATGGTCCGAGACCCAAGATGCTTGCACCGCGGTTCGCCCAACCTGACCGACACACCCCGTGTTCAAGCTGGGTTCACCCTCTTGCGCCCGTGGTATCTCCGGCGCCGGCATGCCAGTCCCGTCATCGCCCGCTCCCTTTTGGAATCCCTCTCCGACAGGGAAAAGCAACTTCTTCAAAGGCTCTCTGTCGACGAGACCAGGTAGGCTCGAAGAGCCGGCTGGGGCCGCGGACGGCCCTGACAATTGCGTCACTTGCATCTGGAACAGCTGACAGTGACAGCAGTTCTTGACCCTTCGTCGCAGGTCATTCGGCGGCGTAGGAGCAAGCAACTCGAGACCGGTTCAGTCGATGTGAAATACTTCCCGCAGGTCAGTCGAAACGGGGCTGTTGTCAGGATTCGAGGGCATGATATCTCCCATGTAGCGCCACCATTTCTGACAGACCTCCTCGTCAGCGATGCTGCTCCACTGCTCTTCGCTCTCGATTTCAGCGTACGCAAACAGCTGATTGGTTTCGGCGTGCAGAAAAATGGGGTAGTTGCTGACACCGTGCGCTTTCAGTACCGCCTCCAGTTCGGGCCAGATAGGAGTGTGGCGAACTTCGTACTCTTTGTGCTGGTCGGGATTCACCGACATGACAAACGCTTTTCTCATCATATTGACTTCACCTTTCTAGTCATGAACTTATGTGTCGCTGATGGCTCGCCTGGCGTCAATACCTCCCGCGGCCGAATCAGACATAAGCTTGGCACAATTGGGAGTTTCGGCCAAGTCCCAGCAGAGTATCGAACTCTGTAAAGCAGGAGTTCAAGCCGCTGACATATCAGTAGAATTGGTCAACAACACGGAAAATGCACTGACAGAACTGCCACTCGACAGGCAATCTCCGGGACCTTCATTCAGTCTCTCTTGCCAACACCTGCTGAGGTAGGAGGGCCAAAACCACGAGCCGCCTCCAAGACTCTCTGTGTTATAGTTGGAGAACGCACGCGAAATGTCGCCGCGAAGGGAATTGTACGGCCCTTGGACCCAATTGTACTCTCCGCCTTGAAAGGAGAATTCAGGATGAATCGTCTCTACCTGACGCTCCCGCTGGCAGTCCTCATAACTTTCTCCTTGGCCTCTTGTCACCCAGTCGCTTTACCGCCAGAGCAGAGCACTGCTACGGCTCCTTCAGCGCCTGAAGCAACTGCGCCCCTCGTCCACGCCTCCTCCTTCGACGCCACCAAGTATGAGAATGTCTGGGTCCACGCAATTGAAGAAGTCGAGCATGAAGGCCGTTCCCTGCTGCGTGTATCCTATCCATTTACTGAACAGGAATCCATCAACGCCCGCATGGAAGCGGTGACGCAGGAATTCATCGACGAGTGGCGTTTGAGGGCAACTGAGACGGAAGCGAGCTATCAGGAGTACAAAAAAGAGTCAGGTACGAATCCGGTTACATTTATCACGCACTACCGTCAGTACTTCGACGTCTCAATCGCAAACGAGAACCTGATCTTCTTCGACATTGTGCGGGGAATCAATACCGGGGGCACCGGCAGCTCTTACGTCGTCGGTTACATCTTTGACCGCCGTACCGGTGCCGAACTGACCATCTCCGATCTCTTTGTCGATGACAGCTACCTTGAACGCCTCTCGGATCTGACAAGGGAAGCGCTGCTGGAAAGTATCGCCAAGGAGGAACTGTACAGCGATCCTGAATGGGTGCAAAGCGGTACCCTCCCTAAAGCCGAAAACTTCGACAACATTCTGCTTCGAGAGAACGGGACCATCTTGGTCAAGTTTGACAAGTATCAGGTTGCCGCTGGTGTATCAGGCGTAGTCGACGTTGTATTGCCTCTGTCCGAGATTGCCGATCTGCTGAAGCCGGAGATTCGCCAGCTGCTGGGAATCGACGACCAAGCGGCAGTCTCGGGGACGGAAGTAGCCAGCGTCATTGAAATAGAAGAGACCGAAAACGACGGTCGGTCAACACTCTACGTCTCCTATCCGACAACCGACGATGACAAGGTAAACGCCCTGATCGAGGCCGTTTCCCGCCAGTTCATGGAAGAGTTCCGCATTACCGCCGCCGAAATCGAAGAGTCCTACCAGGAGTACAAGAAGGAAACGGGCAAGGAGGCGGCCTCCTTCGTAACCCACTATCGCCAGGACCATGATGCGACCGTCGTCAATGAACAGGTGCTGTTCTTCGCAGTCGCGCGTTCAACATACACTGGCGGTTCCGGCAATGAGTCCGTATCCAGTTATGTCTTTGATCTCCATCAAGGGACCGAGATACCCATTTCCGATCTCTTCACAGATGACAGCTATTTGCAGCGCCTTTCCGAGCTCTCAAGAGAAGCGTTGGCAGAACGCCTTCGCAGCCAGATTGCCGAGCGGGAGCCCGACGCCGACGACGACCGCAAAGAATCTCTCTTCAAGAGCGAGTATGGGCAAATCGAGACAGGAACCGAGCCTTCAGCCGAGAACTTCGACTTCATCGTCTTTCAGGACGGCGCTACAGTTTTGCTCAGGTTCGACAAGTACCAGGTTGCCTCAGGTGTGGAAGGGACTGTCGAAGTTGAGCTTGCCGCGGCCGATGTCTCGGATCTGCTCAGATCGGAAATCCGTCAGCTCCTGGGCATCGATGAAGACGCGACCACCCTCAAGACGGACTTCGGCCTGGCCGTTGCGAGCGCTTGGACCCCGGCCTCTTCGCCGGTGGTTATGCCGGTGCTTTCCTCTCGCGGCCGGGTCCCAACTCTCTCACGTATGCTGCGCATCTCTGCCTCGGCAGCATCCCCAGCCGAACAGGTGGCTGAGGAAGAGATCAACTGCAATGATGTCCCTTGCGTGGCCCTTACCTTCGATGACGGTCCATCGTACTATACGGAAGGCCTGCTGGACACTCTCAAAGAGCACAACGTCAAGGCAACCTTCTTCGTGCTGGGGACTCAGGTCCGCATCCAATCTGAAACGGTCCAACGAATGTTTCAGGAGGGTCATCAGATAGGAAACCACACTTGGGACCATCCCAATCTTACACAGCTGTCGGATGCACAGATCCGTGAACAGCTACAACTGACGGACGACCTGATCGCACAGGTGATCGGTGAGAAGACTCCGTTCCTGCGTCCTCCTTACGGCGCCTACAATGATAACGTTCTCGCGGCCTCCGGACTGCCAATCATTTTCTGGAGTGTCGATCCACTGGACTGGAAGGACCGCGATGCCGCAACTGTTGCCGCCAGGATTGCTGAAGCCCCCGTAGGAGCGATCATCCTTTCCCACGACATTCACAAGTCCACTGTGGAGGCTGTTCCTGCTATCATCGCAGCACTTCATGCGCGTGGCATCCACTTCGTAACCGTTTCGAAGCTGTTCGAGCCGCAGACCCTGCACGCTCAGACCGTTTACATTAGGCAGACCGATCCGCCCTCCCAGTAACATCAAAAATACTGAGTCCCGCGTTACTTTCGCGTAGTCAAAACTAGACAACACTATAACTCCACCCCAAAACTCCAATCCAAAAATCATGCGCAACAACCCCAACGTCATCATCTGCATCTGCGATCAACTGCGGTCCTTCGAAGTCGGATGCTACGGCAATTCAGTCATCCGTACGCCCAACATCGACAACCTCGCCCGCGACGGAGTCCGCTTTGAGCACGCTGTATCGACAGACCCCGTATGTATGCCGGCGCGTTCCTCCCTCATCTCAGGCCAGTACGCCCGCACCTGCATGGGCGCTCTCGGCAACGCCTCAGTCCCCGATGAAAAAGGACGACCGTTAGTCGCCTCGTGGCCGGTCCAGGACCGCGTCCACCTGCCCGACGCCACCATGGCCGAACAGTTCAAGGCTGCCGGCTACGACACTGCTCTGATCGGCAAGTGGCACATTCACCCCGCTCCTGAAATCGTGGGCTTCGACTACACCCTCCACCCCAGGGTCAACCACCGCCACACGGGGCAGGACTTCGTCGAAAACGGCGGGCCCCCGCAGCTCGTTGACGGTTTCAGCGTGGACTACGAAATCGAGAACGTCCTCTCCTATCTGGCCACCGACCGCAACAACCCATTCTTCCTCTACTACAGCATCTCGCCTCCCCATATGCCGCTGGCGGACGCGCCCGAAGAGTACCTCACCATGTACGACCCGGATGACATGCCCCTCAGGCCCAACGTATTCGTTGACGGCGAGATGGCCTATGACGAGCACTGGTTCAAAGTCTACCTCTGGGACTTTCTCTACTATTCTCAGAAGCTTCCCCATACCCTGGACCTTCCCAAGGGCTTCGATCTGCGGACCCTGACTGCCCTCTACTATGGCCTCACCACCTGGGTCGACGACATGGTGGGAAAACTGATGAAAGGCCTGCGCACAAATGGCCTGCTCGACAACACAATCGTCGTCTTCACCTCCGACCACGGCGACAACCTCGGCAGCCATCACAGATTCAACAAAGGCCTGCTCATCGAAGAGTCAATTCGAATCCCGATGATCTTCCACGCGCCCTGGCTCTGGGATGCCGGTGTCAACAGCTCCCAGGTAGCCCAGCTGATCGACATCATGCCGACGGTGCTGGACGCCACTGGTTTCCCTATACCTGAGCACGCACAGGGACGGAACCTTTCACCTGTGTTGACGGGTGAGCGCAATCAGCTGGACGAGAATTGGGGCTTCATCGAGACCAGCGGCGGCGAGATCGGGGTCAGGACACCCACTCATCTCCTGGGGCGGAGCGTTCTGGGCGGTAACGGGAGTGCCGAACAAGAAACTACCACTTTCTTCGACCTGCGTACCGACCCGTACGAGACGCGCAATCTGGTTGGCACAGGTCAACAGGTCCGGACGGAATCCGAGCTGGAAAACTTGCTCACGGCCTGGGACAGGAACACGCCTTGGATGAGCACATCAGAAGCTAAGTCAGCCGGATGACCTGATTTCGTGTTTCAAGCCGGACCGGTCTCGAATAGTGGTAAACGTCAATGCCCTCGCCAACCGGGACCTGCGCTCGTACAATAAACTCCGTCCAATCCGGGCCGTTGAAAGCGGCGAAAGCCAGCTCCAGACCCTCAATGAAGTCATCCGGCTCGCGCTGAAAGTCCGGAAAAAGGATCGGTCCCGTGTCTGTCTGGTAAATCAAGTCCCGTTCGCTTGCATTCATCGTCTTGACCGGGTACTCCAACACGACAGAGTATCGGCCGGATTCAATAGCCGTCCTTGCCACCAGAGGCGGACAGCTGGGATCCAGCGTTGCCTCTACGATCTCCTCTGCCGATTCCAACAGCTGACCCTCGACACGCTGAACGTCCAGTCGTATGCTTTCGTAGGCATCAGCGACCTTTCCCGCCTGCCGCTCCGGCTGCATGCCGCGCGAAGGAGGATAGAACGGAACACCTTTATTCGCGACATCATACGTCTTGATAATCAAATAGTCGTCCCGCGAAAGAATAGGAACAAAATCCGCATTTGGTTCAATCCAGATATCCTGCGCAACGCCGACCCGTTCAGTCTTGCAACTTGCCCCCATCACAAAGGTTTGGGCCGTGCCGCTCTGCTTATCTTCTACCTCGCACACACATTCAAGGAGAATCCGGGCGTTATTCAATGAGGAAGGCGGTTCATGCGAAGCGGTCTCTGCTGGCTTCTTCAGGTAGTCAATCCGAAAGGTGAGAAAAGAGCGGGCAAAGTCGACTGTTTGCATTGGTCTCTCCGTCAACTGCCCTGCCCGTTGTCTGGGGCAGGATGCGAATGGCAACACGCAACGGCGCGAACATGCTGAACATAGTTCACATCCCGATGGGTGTCAACCGGTCTGATTTGGCAAGGTGTCGACAGCGGCGGGGCCATGTTAAAATAGTACCCATCCTCCTCTATACTGGGGCGGCCCCTCCGTTCCTTCACCAATAGAGAAAGGAAGTCGCCAAATGACACTGCGAGCCGGCATCGTCGGCTGCGGCGGCATCAGCCGGGCCCACGCCACAGCCTACGCCAACCTCGAAGGGGTCACTCTCAGCGCACTCTGCGACATCAGCCCCGACGCCCTCAACCTCCGCGCCGATGAACACGACGTCTCCGCCCGCTACACCGACTACGAGGAGATGTTCCGGCAGGAAGAACTCGACGTCGTCAGTGTCTGCACCCACGCCCCCCTGCACGGACCCGTCGCCATCTCCGCTGCTAAACATGGCATCAACGTCCTCAGCGAGAAGCCCCTCTCCGTCGACCTGCAGACCGCCGACAAAATGGTGGCCGCTTGCAAGGAAGCCGGTGTGCGCCTGGCCGTCAGCCACCAGTTCGGATTCACGCCGCTCTTCCAGGAAGCCAAGGCATGGATCGACGCCGGACGCATCGGCGAGTTTCGCTCCGTCCGTGAGATTGGAAAGGGGCGCCCGGCCGGCTTTGAACTCATGGAAATGGGCGTCCACTACTTCGACGAAATGGACCTGTTCCTGGACGGCATCGAATGGATTCATGCCCAGATCACATATGAGGGCCGCGAGGTTGACGTCGGCGACATAATGACGAGCGCCCAACTCTGCACGACTGACCGCAGAGACAACGGCATCGTCGCCGGCGACACGATGTTGATCCATATCAAAGGCAAGAACGGAGCAAACGGAGTCATGGAACTCTACCGCCGCCCGCAGACGCAGGGCTGGATGATGGGCCCCCATATCCTCGGCTCCGAAGGCCAACTGATGATCAGGCCCAATCCGGAAACGTTCGCCGATGAACTGTGGTACTGTCCATTTGATGTCTCCTTCCCCACCCATACGCCCCAGTGGGAAAAAGTGCCGGTCGACCCGGAACGCTTCAGAATCGGCGAGCAGCGTTGGGAGCGGCGCCAATCGATCT
The DNA here is from genome assembly GCA_009838625.1 of Caldilineaceae bacterium SB0664_bin_27. GTDB lineage: Bacteria > Chloroflexota > Anaerolineae > Caldilineales > Caldilineaceae > Bin5. The sequence goes on along the minus strand of VXRG01000078.1, from coordinate 11,043 downwards.
GGAGCGTGCGCGACATGGTCGACTCCATCCGGGAAGGCCGCCAGCCGCGACTGGGCGGAGCCGCCGCGCTTACTTCCCTCGAATGTGTCTTCGCAGTTTACGAGTCCCACTTCACCGGCACGCGCGCGACTTTGCCTCTGCAGGAACGCCGCCACCCGCTCGTCAGCCGGCTTCAGGCAAGCTCTGCAAACGGTGATGAATGATCGTCGTCCTTTATCAAGAAACCTCGCCCCGGCCCGGATAATCGGTTGAGTCCCCGCTTCTTCTACGGCTGGTGGATCGTCGCCGCCGCAGTCCTCCTTCAATTCGTATTTCTCGGCGTAAGCCAGTCCACAGTAAGTGTCTTCCTGCGCCCTGTCGTCGAGGAACTGGGCTGGCAGGTCTGGCAGTTTACCTTGGGCTCATCGCTGGGCGTACTTGCCGGCGCCCTCTCCGGTGCAATTGTCGGTCGCGTCGTAGACCAGCGCGGTCCGCGCCTGCCGGTTTTCGCCGGTGCGCTCGTCTCGGCAATTTGTCTCTGGAGCCTGTGCAGGCAATCCAACTTGTGGCTCTTCTGGACACTCCACCTCTGTGCCGGCTTCATCGGCTGGACGCTGTTCGGACCGCTGGTCGTAAACACCACCATCAACAAGTGGTTCATCCGCCGCAGAGGCTGGGCGCTCGCCATCGGCTCCAGCGGCATCTCTTTCGGCGGGCTGATCGCCCCCTTTGCGATGACCCTCGTCGTCGACTCGCTGGGCTGGCGCAGTGGCTACTTGGTCCAGGCCCTTTTCGTCCTCGCCGTTGTCGCCCCCATCGCCCTCATCATGCGGCGCACCCCGGAAGACGCCGGCCTGCGCCCCGACGGCGAACCTGCTCCAGGCGCGCAAGGCGACGCCTCTCCACGCGCAGAGGAACCGCGCTCCTACACTGGCCGTCAGGCTCTGCGTACCTCCGGCTTCTGGCTGCTCCTCCTCGGCTACAGCATGAACCAGGCCGCCCTCGCTTCTGTGCTGGCCCACGCGGTTCCCTTCGCCACCGACGCCTCCTTTACCCGCAGGATGGCCGCCCTCGCCCTTGCCGTGAACGGACTCGGCAACCTGCTCTCCAAGGCCGTTTGGGGATACTGCCTTCAGCGCTTTCCTCCTCGCAGGCTTGCCGTTGCCGCTTTCTCCCTCGGAGGCACAGGCGTCGGACTGATGCTGCTTGCCGCCGCCGCCGCTGACCCTGTATTCCTGTTCGCCGGCTTCTTCCTTTACGGCTTCGGCTTCGGAGGGACAATTCCCGTAAGCGAGTCTCTCTGGGTAAGTTACTTCGGCCGCGCCCATATCGGTGCTGTCCGCGGCGTCGCCCAGCCGCTCAGCGTTATCGGCCCCACAGTCGCGCCTGTCCTCGTCGGCGTGGCCTATGATCTGCAAGGAAGCTACCAGCTCGGTTTTCTCGGCATCATCTGCATCTATCTCCTCGCCGGCTTCCTAGTAGCAATCTCCCGCCCCCCAAGGATCGCCTCGACGCAACCGTAAATCCCGCCCAGCGAAAGAGCAGTAAATGTCCACTACCCACTACCCACTATCCACTGACCTTGGCCGCATTGCTCAGCATGCCCTTTCTGTATCTTTGTCCGGTTTTGGGCTATGATAAAGTGATTTCATGAGAACTTCGCGGCTTGGACTGACCGCTCAACGATTGGCAAACGTGGTGGTTGCAGCCGAGGATTCGGATTTGGCGCCTTCACTGTCCCGGCCCTTTCGACATCTGCGTCGCCGCACGCTTGCATACAGTAGAGTAGCCCATGCCTGACAAACAGAGCGGTCTCCTGCTCCGTATTTCGGACGAGGACAACGTCTACGTCCTGCTGCGCGGCTTGAACGCCGGGGACAGTCTCAAGCTTGGCGAGCAGACCGTCGTTGTTGAGAATTCGCTCGAGCTGGGACACAAAATAGCCGCCCGAGATATCGCCGCAGGCGAAAAGATCGTCAAGTACGGCGCACCAATTGGCTCGGCAGCACGCGACATTCGCGCCGGCGAGCATGTCCATTTGCACAACATCAAGAGCGACTACATTCCCACCTACACGTTGAATTCGGAGACCGACTGAACCAGTCGAGGAGCGATCCCATGTCGGCGAAAACCGAGTTTCAAGGTTTCCTGCGGCAGGACGGCCGTAAGGGCATCCGCAACACGATCCTGGTCGTCTATCTGGTGGAATGTGCCCACCACGTTGCCCGCGAGATAGTCTATCCTTACCGCAAACAGGGTGTCCACCTGATCGGATTCAGCGGCTGCTACCCCAACCAGTATGCCTTCGACATGATGGCCCGGCTCTGCACCCATCCCAACACAGGCGGTGTCCTTCTCGTCTCGCTGGGCTGTGAAAGCTTCGACCGCCGCGGCCTGGCGAGGGTCGTCATCGATAGCGGTCGGCCTGTCGAAACGCTGGTCATTCAGGAAAGAGGCGGCACCCTCACCACTGTCGATCAGGGTCAGACCTGGTTGGAAGAGACGCTGGCTGAACTCGAAGACACGACCGCGCGTGTGACCATGTCCGTCGATGAGCTGGTCGTAGGCGCCATCTGCGGCGGCTCCGACGCCACCAGCGGCATCACCGCCAACCCGGCCATCGGACGCTGCTTCGATCTGCTGGTCGACAACAACGCCAGTGCCATATTCGAAGAGGGCGGCGAACTCATAGGCTGCGAGCAGATCATGGCCGACCGCGCCGTGACCCCCGCGCTGGGTGAAGAAATCCTCTCAACCATGGAGAAGACGGCCCGCTACTACACCACCATGGGCCACGGCAGCTTTGCCGTCGGCAACTCCGACGGTGGACTGACGACCGTCGAAGAAAAGTCCATGGGGGCTTATGCCAAGAGCGGCTCCTCACCGATTCGGGGACTGATCAAACCCGGTGACGTGCCCCCGGCGGGCGGCCTCTACCTGCTCGACATTGTCCCCGACGGCGGCGCCCGCTTCGGCTTTCCCAACATCAACGACACCGCCGAAATCGCCGAACTGATCGCTTGCGGCGCCCATCTGACGCTCTTTTCGACCGGACGCGGTTCTGTCGTCGGCTCGGCGATCTCTCCGGTAATCAAAGTCTGCGCCAACCCGGAAACCTACCGCCGCATGGCCGGTGACATGGATGTCGATGCAGGCCGCATTCTCGAAGGCGGGGCGACGCTGGACGAAGTGGGAGAAGAGATCTTCTCTCAAGTGCTGGCCGTTGCCGGCGGCGAACCGACCAAATCGGAAAGTCTCGGCCACCAGGAGTTTGTTCTGACCTACAAGTCCTTCGAACCGATCGGCCCGGCTTGCCTGCCCGTTTAGTTGCAGGCAGTTTGCGACACAGTCAGCAGATTGCCGAAAAGCCTTGCGGGCCGGTCCTCTCTCACTCAGCCAGCCCTTCTAGGGACCCCACTGGCATGCGCATCAGTTGCCCTGCCCTGGATAAACATACACAATCGCGAGAGTCAGACTAAGATGCATTTACTTGATGACCCCAAAAGCAAGGCGACTACATGACCGCGAATTTCCAGGAAAAGTCTCGCCCGGAAGAACACGCTGTCCAGTCCGAGAGTTCGTCGCCGGCGCAGATTTCCCCCAACAGGACCAGGAGAGAGTATGTAGGACTCGCCGCCCGCGGCTTTGCCATGGGTTGCGCCGACATCGTGCCGGGCGTCTCAGGCGGCACCATGGCCTTCATTCTCGGTATCTACGAAGAGCTTGTTATGAGCATTCGCGCCGGCGCGCGCAAGCCGTTCTGGCGCGCCCTGCTGCGACTGGATGTCCTGGCGGCTCTCGAAGCTGTCAACGCCCGCTTTCTGGTAGCGGTATTGGCCGGTATAGCGGTCGCCGTCCTGACGCTCGCCTCGAGATTGGAATGGGTTCTGAAGAACCACCCCGTCCTGATCTGGAGCTTCTTCTTCGGGCTGGTGTTTGCCTCTATCGTTACAGTACGCAAGCAGATTCACAACTGGAATGTCCCGCTCTTGGCAGCGCTGACAGCGGGCACAGTGGGCGCCTGGTTCGTGGTCGGTGCGGTCCCCGTGCAGACGCCCGAGTCGGCCTGGTTTCTGTTTCTCAGCGGCATGCTGGCAATCTGCGCCATGATCCTGCCTGGCATCTCCGGCTCGTTCATTCTCGTCCTATTGGGAAAATACCAGTTCGTACTTGCCGCCGTTAACCAGCGCGATGTCGTCAGTCTTGCCATAGTTGGAGCCGGCGCGGTCGTCGGCATCGTCACCTTTGCACAGGTCCTGGCATGGCTGTTCAGACGCTACCACGACCTGACCATCGCTGTACTTATCGGACTGATGGCGGGAAGCCTGCGTAAGATATGGCCTTGGAAAGAGACTGTCGCCTCCATCATCGACCGCCACGGTGAAATTCTGCCGACAGTACAACGAAACTATCTGCCGCCGGCTTGGAATGGTGAGGTCTTCTTTGCTCTGGGCCTGGCAGTGGCGGGATTTGTTGTCGTTATGGCTCTGGAACGCCTTGGCGAAGCGAAGTAACTGTTGAGCTGCCCAAGCTTACGCAGGTAGAAGGGCTCAAGTCACGAAGCAGTCCTGACCGGCTGGTCCTCCTCCACCCGCTTCGGCGTCGTCCGCCGCGGCTCCCTTACCCAGAACACCGTCAGAATCAGGCCAACGGTCCCCACGACCAGTGCCGCGCTGAACATGACAAGGTAGCCCGCGGCGCCGGCCAGCCAGCCACCCAGAATCGGCGCGCCAATCAATATCGGCGCCAAAACAGTGTTCGTCAGCCCAACATACGTGGGCCGGTCCTCCGGCGGGCTGAACTCAAGTATGATGGGCAATGAAGAAGTGTGATCTGCTGCCAGATAGGTCCCGAGGAAAACGAAGGTGAGCAGTAGACCGATGGGCACCGTCCCTGAGACAAAGGCCGAAGCTAGGGCGGTGCCCTCTGGCCCTGCAGCCCCCGTTCCGCCGTAAACGAGCGCACTGAGCGGCGCAAGTACAACAAAGAATGCCGCCGCCGCTAATACCGTCTTATGGCCGACCCGATCCGCCAGGAGTCCACATGTCGGATTGAGTACCGACTGCGTACCAACGAGGACGGCCGTCAGCAGGCCTACGCCTCGCCCGTCTAGTGAGAACATCTCTGTCCCGAAGACGGCAAAAAAACCTGCGCTCATCCCACCTAGATTTACCATGGACTTGCTGATCAGGTAGCGTCGGTAATTGGCGTCCTGCTTCAGTACTCGCTTGATCCGTCCCAGGTAGTGGAGCAGAGGAGCCGCCTTCTTCGTCACCTCGCTGACCGGCTCTCTGGTGAGGGCCAACCCGCCCCACGAAATCATCATGATTGTGAAGGCCAGGAAAAACAGGAGCGCGTAATTGGTCGGAAAGGCGCGGGAGACCAGAATCTGTCCTACAAAGTAGGCGCCGACCACACCCATCAGCTGCCCAAGTCCATGGCCCAGACCAAACCAGATGCCGCGCCTGCGCACTGGAATGACCTTGGCGATCATATCCAGCCACGCGGGCGTTGCCAGGCCCGCGCCGGAAGAAGACAGAGCAACGCCTGCCAGAATTGCGACCAGCGCCATTGAGGGCGCAGAAAGCGCAAAAAAGAGGACGATAATACCAATCAGAAAGTAGGGCAGCCGCTCGCAGAATGAGCTGACTATCATGACGAACGGCTTTTTGTAGGGCATGCTTTCGGCCCAATTTGCCGTAAGCAGTTGGGGCAGGTAGAAGCCGAGGGACCACAGCGCGGGCACCAGGCCGATCACCAACTTGGAATCGGTCAGTTGGCTCAGCAGCACGGGGATGACGGTCTCTCTGGAAATGATACTGAGGCCCAGCGTTATGAAGGCTATGTCCCACAGGTTGACGGAGAAATTCCAGTTGGTATCGCCGTTACTGCGCTCCATCGTTGCCGGCCCCGTCCGAGTCTGAGTAAGGCTGGAATCCCCGCGCCGTCAGGCCCTGAGGTGTCGTCCTCCTCGGCTCGTCAACCCAAAACACCATCAAGAACAGGGCGATCGTACTAATTGTCAGCGCAATGCTGAACATGGCGGTGTAGCCTGCCGCCCCGGCCAGCCAACCCCCCAGTATCGGCGCACCGATCAAGACAGGCGCCAGTAGGGTATTTGTAAGCCCGATGTACGTCGGCCGGTCCTCCGGCGCGCTGAACTCCAGGATGATCGGTAGCGAAGAGGTGTGGTCCGCTGCCAGAAAAGTTCCTAGAAATACGAAAGTGACCACCAGGCCAATCGGTACAGTGCCAAGAGCGTAAGCCAGGAATTCGCTGTCAGTCGCCGGCGCCGAGGCGACTCCGCGACCGACAACCAGCGCGCTGAGCGGTGCAAGCACGACAAAGAACGCCGCCCCCGCCAACACCGTCTTGTGACCAACCCGGTCAGCCAGCAGTCCGCACAGCGGATTGAGTATGGCCTGCGTTCCAACAAGCACAGCGGTCAGCAGGCCAACCCCGCGCCCGTCAAGAGAAAACATCTCCGTGCCGAAGACGGCGAAGAATCCGGCACTCATCCCTCCCAGGTTCACCAATGACTTGCTGATCAGGTAGCGGCGGTAGTTGATGTCTCTCCTCAACACCATCGACACGCGGCCCAGGTAACGAAAGAGGGGAGCCGCCTTTCTCGTAACCTCGCTCACAGGCTCACGCGTGAGTGCAAGTCCCACCCAGGAAACAACCACGAACGCGAATCCAATAAAGAATAGAAGGGCGTAATTGCCCGGAAACGCGCGACTGACCAGAATCCGCCCGACGAAATAGGCGCCAACTACGCCCATTAGCTGACCCAGCCCGTGGCCCAGTCCCAGCCAGATGCCCCGCCGCCGCACAGGAATCACCTTCGCGATCATATCCAGCCAGGGTGGAGTCCCCAGTCCGGCGCCTGACGCGGCCAGGCCAATGCCGGTCAGGACTGCGATAAGTGCAACGACGGGTCTTTCAACTGCAAAGAAGAGAACAGCCAGGCCGATCAGAAGATAGGGCAGCCGCTCCAGGAAGAAGCCGATTACCATGACGAACGGCTTCTTGTAGGGCATGCTCTCGGCCAGGTTGGCTGTCAACAGTTGGGGAAGGTAGAGGCCAAGGGACCACATGGCCGGGACAAGACCGATCACGAGTTTGGAATCGGTCAACTGACTCACGAGCACCGGGACCACAGTCTCCCTGGAAATGAAACTGATGCCCAGCGTGATGAAAGTTATGTCCCACAGACTGACGGAGAAATTCCAGGTTGTATCGTCTCTACCGCGCCCCATCGATGCCGGTCCCGCCCGTTTCTGAGTAAGACCGGAAACCGCGCACCATCAGCCCTGGAGGCTCATCCTCGCGGCGGGCCTCTTGCGCCCGACTCTCGGCTTCGGCGCGGTTGGAGGTGGTCGTCGCCCGGATGATAGCGAAGTCATCAGGACGCCGGTAGCGGTTGATAAAGACCGGGCGGGGCCTGTCTGAGTGGTTCTGCTTGGAGCCGTGTACCGTTCTGACGTGAAAAAAGATCGAATCTCCAGCCTGTCCTGTGATCGGCAGCGAAGATTCCCAAGGCCACTCGTCCTCGTCAAGTCCCAGGTGAGAAAACGTATCGACGTGCTGCAGCTGTCCCTGTTTATGCGTGCCGGGCACGACGTGAAGCGCGCCGTTTACGAGGTCCGTGTCCACAACGTAGGTAAGTATCCCGACCGGGCCTTCAAACCTGTGCTCGAAATAGGCCGAGTCCTGGTGCAAATGCTTGGGGTGTCCTCCCACCGGCTCTTTGACCAGTGACTGCCCTTGGCCGAACAGTTCGATGTTGGGTCCCAGTATCGCCTCAAGAATGTCGAGAGCCGTCGGGTCCATCGCGGCGCGCAGAAAGGCGGCGCTTGTGACGTAGCTGATCCCGACCGTCATGATCTGCTTGTCCCTGCTGTACCCGTCAGGCGCAGGGATGAACAGAGACCCGTTGGGCGAAACCCAGCCTTCCGGCCTTCTTTCCGCTCTGTCGAGCATCTCTATCGACTGGCGGACCGTGGCGCCAATGTCGGCCGCCATCTCCTCGATGTAGGGCTTCATCAGCCCGCGTACGACCAGACAGCCCTGTTCCCGGTAGACTGCAGCGGCCTCGGCGACGTTCAGGTCTTCAACCGACAGTGAGATGTCGTCGGCAGTTATCTCCGGTACCTTTACCATCTGGGACATGTGAGATTCCTTCTAAAAAAGGTTGTCCGGCGTCGTCGTCGGGCACCAGCGATGCGCGCTCAGATAATCCAGGGCAATACTGAGAGCCCCGTTTGTACCGACCCTCCGCAGTGCGTCTACAGAGTTCGCCCGAACATACCGGTTTTCGTCCCGCAACGCGTTCTGCAACGCCCGCACCGCCGGTTCCGCTTTCGCGCCCAACCGTTGCAGTGAAAGCGCAGCCGTAAAGCGGGCCTGATCGTCGTCGTCTTTCAGTCCCTCTTCCAGCGCAGGCAGAATCAATTCAACCGGTTCCTTGATCAAGCCCAGCGCTTCAACCGCACTGCGGCGAACGACTACCGAAGGGTCCGAGACAGCCTTCGCGACCGCACCTGCACTCTCGGCATCCGCCAGCCCCAGCTCACCCAGGGCAAATGCGGCATGCATGCGCGCCTCTTCACTCTCGTGCCCCATGGCGGCCAACAGGACCTCCCGAGCTTCCGGTCCAGCCGCGCTCAGGCCGTAGCCTGCATTGCGGGAAGCGGTGGCGTTCCCACTGGTGAGTGCACTGCAAAGTGATGGTATGGCCTCTTCGCAGTAAGCGCCCAGCCTGTAGGCGGAATCTACCCCATCCGGTTCATACCTGGACGCAAGTTTCCCGGCCAGATCGGATACTGAAATCTCCTCAGTCCTGCCCCCGTTATTCTGCGAAGCCTTGCCGGTGGCCCCGTTCCTCTCTGCCCCGGTTTCGCCGCGATGCCAGCGCCACTGGTTCTCCCACAAGATGTTGTGATCTACAGGAGCGTCCTCGACCGGGGTCCACTCTGCCTGCAGGTTGTTCCAGGCAGGGCCGCTAGGCGCATCCATCCGCACAAACTGGAACTTCATCATCGCCCGCGTCTTCTGCGAAAGGTTGGCGCCGCCTCTGTGCCACAGATCATAGTGAATCAGGCCGAAGGTGCCTTCCGGTCCTTCAATGTAGACCGGCGTTTCCGTTTCGTCCCCCGCCCTCTTCGTATAGTACTGGGAACCGGACAACAGGCCCGACGGCCCCATCTCCTCGTCCACGGCCTGGGGATAATAGAAGATCATCGCCCACCAGTTGTGGTGGTTGCGCACCTTCTGATGGCCCCAATAGCTGTCCTTGTGCCAGGTCTGAACTTTGCGGCCGGGATAGGTGAAGTGGCAGTGGCGGTGCGGATGTATCGTATACTCTTGCCCGACTACGCTCGTCACTGCCCCGCGTACGACCGGATTCTGAAGGATGTCGCCGACCTCGCTGAACCGCGGCAGCAGATTGTTGCCGGGATTCCCCTCCTTGTCCATCACTTCGTTCAGCTTCGCGTTCAACCCCTCATGGAACTCCTTCGGGAAGTCGGTCTGCAGGACCACGTACCCGCGAGAGATGAACTGCCGCATCTGATCGTCGGTCAGAAGATGGTTCGAAACGCTCATTTCACTTACCTTCCTCCTGGGTCGCAGGTTCGCAGAGGCATTGCCTTTCCTGCAACGAAGCGGAATCGGGCTCCGCTTATGCAGCTCTCCGGTAGATCAACTCTGCACAGGCACTCCGCAAGACCGGCCGTCCCGAACTATCGGGATAGCCTGTCCCCACAGCCCCGTTCCTTCGCGATTCATAATCGGTTCCGCAAAATACTGGGCCAGATAACATCGACGTACTCCGGAAGTCGTATTCGGGCCGCTGCGATGAAACGTGCGGCTGCTGAATACAACGATACTGCCGGCGGGAACGAGAGCCGGGACGCCGGGGTGCTCGCCCTGGTATCCGATCTTGTCGTTGCTTTCGGCTTCAACTTCGTGGTCGTAGAGGTCGTCAGGTGTCATTCCAATCGCGGAGTAGGGCAGGACTGAGACCGTTCCGTTCTCAATCGACATATCGTCCAGCGCGCACCAACAAGAGAGGTAGGGCCTGTGGTAGTGCCCCACGTAGCCGGAATCCTGATGCCAGCCGAACTTTGTGCCCACTTCGGCAAATTTCACGACATACTGCTCGTGGAACAGGAAGGCATTGTCGCCCAGCGTCGCCCGGCAGACGTCCGCCATCAGGTCACCGAAGAGGAAATCACTGATCGTCGGACTCTCCATGCCCCGGCGGGCGATAAAGTAACGCTTCTTGTAGTGATTGATGCCCTGAACCGTCACTCCCTTGGCCTCCATCTCGGCATCGAAACGGTCTATGTAGCGCTGGCACTCCTCTCTCAGTCCTTCAACCTGCCCCGCGGGGATGGCGTTCTCCAGAAAAAAGTAACCTTCATTGCGGTATTGCGTTCGCTGTTCTTCAGTTATATGCATGAAAGACCCCAATTGCCAACCTGGATTGTCCCGATCCGATGATGCAGGCCCTGCCGGTTCATTGACGGAAGAAGGCCCCTGCAGGGGCCGGTACCGGCTGTCCATGACCAGTTCTCATTTACAAACCTGTCGATGCAGTTCCTCTGTTTTCCTCAGGGATGTCCACCTGGATGAATGCCTGCTAGACGTCAGTTCTTATACGTCATTTTTATACATCAGCCCTGACCTAAAGTCAAACGGATTCCTGTTCACCCCCTCTGGGGGAGCCCTCCTTCCTTGCCGGGTCAAGAGAGAGAACCCCGCAAAATCCAGACCGCTGTAGACACTTCTTTGGAGGAATGCCGCCGTTCCATTAGACGGCCCAAGAGGGGCGGGGCTTCCCGTTGCTCAGAGTAGACAACGGACTGCCCGTACTTCTGTCACTGCTGAAGCGTTTCGAAAACACAACCCCACTCTGGACGTGAGGTAAATGGCAAGAGTGGAAAAAACCACTCTCCCTGATGTTGTCCGACCCCTTCTGACTAAGGTCGCATCGACCTGTGACAAGACCCCGACTGTCTAGTCCTTAAATCGGTGCATTTTAGCGAGACAACCCTGATG